>JASGUC010000052.1 GCA_030057915.1 Pseudomonadota bacterium | reverse complement strand
GCCCCGGCGGACCGTCGAGAAAGCCCCCGCGGAGGAGATAGCCCTGGAGGAAGGTCAGCCCGGCCCGGCCCACCGCCCCGGCCACCGTCGCCCGACGGCCGGCGGCATGGGCCTCCCGGGCCCCCAGGGTCGAATAGCGGTCTATTTTGCGCAAGATCAGGCCCAGATCGCTTTCCGTGTAATGCTCGATGGGAAACTCCAGTGCGACCACGGGCCCCGCCACCTCCACCCCTTCATGGACCGACGCCGCCGACATCCTCCCGTATCCCCGACGGAAAAGGCGGATCAACCGGTCGGGCCACCAACCGGCATGGCGGATCCACCGGCCTTGAAAATAGTTTTTCCTGGGAAAGCTGTATCCGACCGGGAGGCCGGAACCTTCGCCGCCGGGGCGTCTGGCGGGGCCGGGATAGTCGCCGCCGTCTCCGCTCGTCGTTTCGGACGGCAGGAAACGGCGCCTTTGTCCTTCTCCTCCCCCACTCCGATCGTCTTGCGTTTTTTCGGGAAGGCGCTCCTCATGGCCCCCGTGGCCCCCCCGGCCAATCGAGGCCGCCGTTTCGCCGCCGGCGACTATCCCGGCGATCGCCGCCGCCGTCGCCGCCGGAAGCCGCTCATCCGCATCGAGAACGAGGATCCAGGGCTGGCGGCACTGGTCGATGGCAAACTGCTTCTGGGCGCCGAACCCCCCCCGCCAGGGCTCTTCGTAAACATCGCAGCCGAAGTCCCGGGCGATCTCCACCGTGTCGTCCCCGCTGCCCGAATCGACCACGACGATCTGGGCGGCAAAGGCAACGCTTTTGAGACAGAGGGGAAGGTTGTCCTCCTCGTCCTTGGTGATAATGGCCACGGAAAGGGGCGCCTTGACATCCCCCGGCGTCATTGCCTCGCCCCCTCCCATACGTGCGGCCTCCCTCGGACTCCCCACCGGGTTTTCAAAAGTACCGGTCCATGATCATCAGGCCGTTGCAGTGCCGCCAATGGCGGATCAGCCAGCCGTTTTTTTCCATGACGAAGTCCTTCGTTTCATCGAAGGAAACGCCGAACCAATCCTCAATGGCCCTGATCACCCCCCGCTCGTTGTCCCAGCCCCTGCCCACGCTGCCATCCTTTCGGGTGAAAACCTCCTGAAGATTGGTGTCATGAAAGACGACCTTGCACCGGGGGGAGAGGTATGGGAACCAGGACGCGATCTCCGCCCCCGTATGCTCGTAGAGATGACTCGTATCGACAAAGAGGATGTCGATCGCCGCCGGCAGCCCCTGGGCAGCGCACCACGCGGGGAATTGGGCCGCGAAGGCGATATCGTCCATCCGCACGAACCGGCGTCGGAAATAGCTGCCCACCTCGGCCCGATCCTCGATGTCCACGCTCACCAACGGGGCGTCCCAGAGTTTGGCGACCCGCTCCAGGACAAAGGTGGACTCTCCGTCTCCGGAACCCAACTCCACGATCAGGGCCGGCCGTAAGGCGAGACATTCGACAAAGAGCGTCTCCAGATGGTCGCAGATATCGGTCCTTCTCGAGGCCCGGCGGCGCACCGCCGCCAGGGTCTTCTCCAGGGCGCCCCTGGCCGTATCCCGAAGTTCCCAGCTACCTTTCAGCATCGGCTCATCCCTCGCTTTCGCATGGCTTCAATCGTACTCAATGGGCTGCTCAAAGGGGAGATAGACATGGTCCCGGAAGCGGTCCCGGAGATCCGGGAAATCGGCGATGGTCTTCCTGCCCAGGGGTTTGTAGATGTCGATATAATCTCTCAGCCTGGGCCATTTCTCGTCCCAGCGCCTCTTCATCTCCTCCCGCCAGTTGTCCACATAGCCCAAATAGGCCTGCTCCCGGGACTGGTTCTTTTCCGTCACCTTGTGGTAATGCCAGACGAAAGACCCCAAACTCAGGGCGGTGCAGCCGCCGGCCAGGAAACACCGGAGGGAGAAATCATTGTTCTCGTAAGCCGCCTTCCAGGATTCGTCGAAATAACCGACCTTCTCAAAGATCGACCGCCGCCAGAACATGACGTTGAACTCCGCACCGATATAGCGGAGATACCTTGGCGCCTGTCCGCCCAGCAATCGCCTGAGCAGGGAATGCTTCTCCCTTTTCAAGGCCTCGAAGTCCAGATCGTCCCCGCCGTATTCCCTTTCGGGATGCCAGACCTGATAATCAACATCGCTCTTGTCCGTATGGGGCGTGGCCTGATAGACTTCCGGAATCTGCGCGATCTCGTAAAGGTCCTCGTCCATCCCCGTGGTAATGAGGACATCGGAGGTGATCAGGGCGACCACGGGGGACTTGCAGATCCGGATAAAGAGGTTGAGGGCCCGGCTGATGCCGATATTGCGGTTCAGGAGAAGGGAGGAAAAACCATACTGTTTCTGTCGCTCCAGGAGCCAGGCCCGGTGAAAATCCGGCGATCCCTGATCGCACAAAAAGACTTCGGCCCGCAGGTTTTTGCTCTTCCGCTCGTAGAACGCCCTCAGGGTGGCCGCCAGGACATCCCGGGCCACGGCCTCGCCGGCGGGGTTGTAATTCAGGATGAGATAAGAGACATCGGGCCGCATGTCTGTGCCATATCACAATCGCCTCGGCATTAAAATGATGAAAATTAACGGAGACTGTGTTAGTAGCGGGACAGATCTTCCCATTTACACCCTTAGCGGATAGAAAATTGACCTCCTCATTCCACGCCCGCAATCGACGCATCCTCTCCCATCCCCGAATCTCCCTTTACCGGGAAATCCTCGGCAGGGCCATTTACGCCCTGACGGCCGTACTGATTTTTTTCAACCCCTTCCCAGAACTCACGGCCGTGGAAGAGATATCCTTCTACGGCGCATTTATCCTTTTTCTCGCGCTGGTGGCGTTGAAGGGGGAGGTCCGCATGGCCAATCCCCTCGCCCTGCCCCTGGGCCTGTTCTTCGCCTGGACCTGCATCGGTTTGCCCTTTGCCCTCGATGCGGGCAACAGCGCCCACGACGTCTATGCCCATCTCTTCAAGTACCTGGTAATCTTTTACCTCCTCGTCAACGTCTTCGCCACGGAGAAACGCCTTAGTCGATTGATCCTCATCGTCATCGCCTCTACAACCGTCTATGCCGTGGTGACGATGTGCCATTTCTACCTGATCCTCGGCAACCCCCTGACGGTGAAACTGGGCTATCGCCTGCCCTGGGAGATCCCCACCAACGTCATCGGCGTTCTCACCATTGCCGCCCTGATCTTCTGCCTGTTTCGCCTCCTGGAGAGAAAAACGGCGCTGGAGCGAATCATCCTCGCCGCGGTGCTGTTCGCGCTCACCGCGGCCACGCTGGCCACCCAAACCCGCAGCGCCATCGGGGCCATGATCATCGGGCTGATCGTCGCCGCCCCCAGGCTAAAAAAGGTCCTCCTCCTCTTTTTGCCCCTGATCCTCCTCATGGCATTCGTCATGCCGGTGAAGAATCGCCTGGCGCCCGGCTCGCTGCTCAACAAAATCAGGACCGACGACCGGATCAATACCTGGTATATATTCTATGAGATGGCGAAGGACCATCCCCTGACGGGAATCGGCTTCGGCTTTGAGACCTACCAGGATGACGACCTGCTGGAAAGATACAACGCCCGGGTCCCGGATAGTTATCGCCGGCCCGTCGCCGACAAGGCCCCCCATAATTTTATCGTCGATACGGCGGCGCGCACGGGCTTTGTGGGGCTGGCCCTCTTCCTTATCATCCTGCTGCGCATGCTCTGGACCGCCGGACGCCTGGCCTGCCGGGGACGCTCCTCCTTTGTCGGAAACTGGAGCCTGGCCATGCTGGCCGCCTCTTCCGCGTGGATCGTCCAGGGGATGTTTGAAAATGTCCTGAGCGGCCCCCCCGCGATAATCCTCATCATGATTATGGCCATGACCATGATCCTCTGGAACATCGAGCGCGCCGAGGCCGCGGCGCCGGCGCCGCCCGGTCAGACGGCCTGAAGGGGGGGCGTCGCAAGCATCGTGAGCCCGCCCCGTCTCATCTATGAAACGCTCATGACGGCGAGCCGTCACAAAGGGGGATGAAAATGTACGACCCATCGCCCTCCGAACCTCACCCCTGAAGGTGGAGGAAATTGTATGACGAATAATAACGATCATTTATGAACGCATCTTCAGGTGAAAAAAAGGAAGGAAGCGAGTCCCCGGGACACCCGGCGGAAGCCGTAAACGAGGGGCGCCGGGAGGGCGCTTGAAGGATGGAGAGGCAAGGAAAGAAAACCAGAAAAATCGCCGTCGTCATCCCCAAATACGGCCTGGTGGGCGGGGCCGAGGGCTTCGCCGCCGCCCTGACGGAACGTCTCGCCCGCGATCCCGCCCTGGAAATCCACGTCTTCGCCAACCGCCGCCGGGCGGAGAAAGACGCCGGGCCGATCCGCTTTCATCGCGTCCCCGTCATCCCCTTTCCCCGATGTCTCCGGACGCCCGGTTTCGCCGTTTTGGCCCAGCGGGCTATCGCCCGGGCCGGCGTCCACATCATCCACGCCCATGACCGGATGTTCCGTCCCGACCTCTATACCATGCACGGGATACCCCACCGGTTCTGGGTTCGGGAGGTCCGGAAGAAGCGCCGTCCGAGTCTCTTCGATCGGGCCACCATCGAGGTGGAAAAGAGGATGGTCGCGGGGGAAACCTGCGGGTATTTTCTCGCCGTCTCCCACCTGGCCCGGGAGATCTTCCTCCGAGAGTACCCGATCGATCCCGACCGGGTCCCCGTCATCCACCCCGGCATCGACCCCGGGGCGGTCATGGACCGGGACGACGCAACGGAAAGGCGGGAGGCGGCCCGGCGCCATGGCCTGCCTACCGCCGCGCCGCTTATCGTCTTCGCCTCCATGAACTTCGACATCAAAGGGCTGGCGTTCCTCCTGGCGGGTCTCGGCCGGCTCAAGTCCCTCCACGCCGATCAGGATTTTCATCTGCTGGTCGCCGGCGGCGACGACCGGCGTAAGTACGAAGCGGCGGCAAGGGCGGCCGGGATCGGCGACCGCGTCACCTTTACCGGCGTTGTTTCCCGGGAGGAACTGGCGAGCATTTACGCCGCCGGCGACCTCTATGCCATGCTCTCCAAGTTCGACACCTTCGGGATGGTGGTCCTGGAGGCCATGGCCAAAGGGCTGCCCGCCGTCGTCAGCGGCAACGTCGGCGCCAAGGACCTGATCCGGGAAGGCGACAACGGCTTCGTCGTCCCCCATCCCGAGGATGCGGACCGGGTCGCCGAAACCATCTTCCAGGCCCTCCGACCGGAGCGACGAATCGCCCTGAGGACGGCGGCCCGGGCGACGGCGCGGGGGTGTTCCTGGGAAAAGACGGCCGGTCGGGTAGGGGAAATATACGACAGGATCATCTCGTCAAAAGGCATTTTTTAAACAGGTCTTCGGAAAGCGACGATGTGTAGCGCAAGGCCCCCAGGGGGAGGCATCATCCGGTTCACCGCCGCCGGTCGAGAGAGGAGTGCCCATGAGCATTGATGTATCCGTGATCGTCGTCTCCTACCAGACTGTCGATCTCATCGGTCCCTGCCTCGCCTCCGTCCTGCGCCAGCGGGGGGTGACCACGGAGGTCTTCGTGGTGGACAACGCCTCCACCGACGGAAGCGCCGCCATGGTCGCCGCCGGGTTCCCAACGGTCCACCTTACCGCCAACGAGGAGAACCGGGGCTTCGGCGCCGCCAACAACCAGGCCCTGCCCCGGTGCCGGGGGAGGCACATCCTGTTTCTCAACCCCGACACGGTCCTTGAGGAAGGCGCCCTCGCCGCCGCCGTGGCCTATATGGACGAGCGTCCCGAGCTGGGGCTGGCGGGGCTTCATATCCTCAACCCCGACGGCACGGATCAGGAATCCGTCTCCACCCGTTACCTGGGCCACCGATACGCCACGGAGGAACTCCGTGATCTTCCCGGCGACATCGCCGCCGTCCTCGGGGCCGCCATGATCGCCCCGCGGGAGGCCATCGAGGCCGTGGGGGGCTTCGACGAGGATTTCTTTCTCTACGGCGAGGACGAAGACCTCTGCCTGCGTCTCCGCCGCCGGGGCCTAAGGATCGGCTATATCCCCGGCGCCCGGGTGCTTCACCACCACGGACAGAGCGAACGCCGCTCCACCCCGGCAGAGGTATGGCGTAAGAAGTTCCGGGCCGAATGGCTCTTCTACCGCAAGCACTACCGCCCGGAGACCATCGCCCGGATCCGCCGGGCGGAATTCATCAAGGCGCGCTGGCGCATCCTGACGCTCAATCTCGAACTGCTTTTTGCGGACAACAAGCGGCAGGTCGAGGACAAACTCAACAAATACAGGGCCCTTGCGGAGGAACTGAGAACGGGTGAGCCGTAGCCCGCTTCGTCCCATCATCCGTTTAAGACCCTCGACCCGGGTTCATTCACCCCGGCCCGGGCAAGCCTCTAAAAAACCGACGGGATCGCTCATGAAGGAGAAATACGCCGTCACGACGCCGTCAAAAAGGGAAAGAGCGTTGTCGCCACGAAATCATGCCCCGCCTCGTTCCAGTGCCCGTCGTGGAGGAAATGCATCCGGGGCGTCGTCCGGCCGTGGAGATCGATAATCTCCAGGGCGGGCGACAGCGACTTCTTCAATTGCGCCACATAGTCGTCATACCGACCGGAGCGGAAACCCCACGCGTAATGGGGGCCGGGGATCAGGACCACTAAAAATCTCGCGCCGGGCAGCCGGTCCGGCATGGCCAGAAGAATCCGCGTCGTCTTTTCCAAAGAGGCGGGACCCAATTGGATCTTTTCCAGATACTCCGTCTCGGAAAGCGTCTCCCTATTCAGCGGCCGGGCCGGGGAACCCGCCATGGCCGTCATGATCTCCGGGCGGTTGTCCGCGAAGAAGCGCAGCCAGTCAGGATGGAATTTCCGCCGATGCTCGAATTCATGCGCCGTCAGGGTCTCGCGATCGGGGGCGCCGAAAAACCGGTGATTGAGCCAGTCCTTGCTCTTCCGGGTTTTTCTGCCCAGTTGATAACGGAGACGCTCCAGGGTCAGGAAGGATCGGGCGTCGTAGGCCAGGAAAGGGGCGGGATACCGATGGGTCAGCGCCGGTCCGATGTCCTTGTCCGCGATGCCCTGAAAATCGTTGCCCATGCACAGGCCGATTACGACGTTACGGCTCCGGAGCCCCTGTGACTTCATGACGTTGACCTTGTGGAAATAATCGCTCGGGTTGGTGGCTATCTCGGAGACGTTCAGGACCTTGAGGCCCTTTCCCCGCAAAATATCCGTGAGGGTCTTCCCCTCCGCGACGCCCGCCCCAAAAAAGAAGGGATCGCCAAAGAGAACGGCGTCATATGTCTCGTCGGGATGAAAATCCGGCCCCCGGAGGCCTTGGTTGTTATAGCGATAGACGACATCGAAATCCACCGTTGCATGCCTCTGAGTGGCAAAGGGGGGCAAGGGATAACGGGGTATCGACTTTACCAGGTAAAAGCCGAGGAGCCATTCGGCAAGATATAGGCACGCAAGCAGGACAAAGGCAAGGGTCGCGATGTTCTTGAACCGATTATGCATGAGGCGATTCATAGCAGGTCCGAACCGGGACGTCAAAAATTATGCGCGACGCCGCGGGGTAATTTTTTTCCGCTCGAAACAGCCCAAAAAAAGCGGGCTTCCCATTTCTTGCCGTCACATGAAACGAAGCGCCCCCGGGGAGCGCGAATTTACCCGGCCCGGCGCCCGGGAAGTCATAATCTTGGGGGATTGACGATCAGCGCCCCGCATAAATCGTGGCAATATGGCTGTCGTCGTGATAGGAAGCTCGGAGAAGGTTCTCCCTAACCGCTGCAATCCACGGGCAGGTTAAGCAAGGATGGAAGAAAACACTCCCACCTCGACAAAGAAAAACGAGCTGATTGTCCTCATCGCCGCGGTCCTCGCGATAGCCGCCGCCCTGGCCATCAACGAATGGACCCTGGGGTGGTGGAGCTGTCCGGACGGCTATTTCGCGCCGGACGACCGCCTGCGGATCGCTGCCTTTCAGGGGTTGTGCCTTCTTGGCGGGGTGTTGCTGCTCCTCTTCCGAAGGAAGGCGCTTGCCGTCAACATCCTTCTTTCCGCCGTTACCGTCCTGGTCTGTTTCTTCCTGGGGGAGGCCCTGATGCGTATTTTCCATCCCCAGATCGGGGGCCGGACGGAACAGGAGGTCTTCTTCACCTATGACGAGACCCTGGGTTGGCGGTTCATCCCGGGAAAGTCGGGTCTTCTCGTTTCCAAACATGAATACGAGCAGGTCATAACCATCAATGCCGCGGGTTTTCGGGATCGGGAGCGCCTCCTGGCCAAGGGCCCGAAAACCAAGAGGGTCGCGGTGATCGGCGATTCCTTCACCGCCGGCCTGGGCGTCAAGGACACGGAGGCGTTCACCGCCGTCCTGGAGGCCAGCCTCCCGGGAGCGGTGGAGGTCCTCAATTTCGGCGTCAACGGCTTCGGCCCCACCCAGGAGTGTCTCCTTCTCACCGCCAGGGTCCTTCCCTACCGCCCCGATCTCGTCTCGATGGTCTTTTACATCGGCAACGATTTTGACGACACCACGAATCTCACCGCCTGGATCGACGGCTACCAGCGTCCTCGGGCCGTTCTGGACGACCGGGGCCGGATCCGCTTCACCAACATCCCCGTTCCGAAAACCTCCCGTCCCCGGAACGAACTCCAGCGGACATGCAGCCTTCCCCGCTCCCACCTCATCGATTTCCTCGACCGGATCATCCACCAGCGACGGGACAAATACGCCCTGGACGTCCTGCCGCCGGAGGTGCGACTGTGCCGAAAGGAGCTGGATCCGTCGCTCAAGGAGGCCCTGCCACTGCTCCGGGGCGTCCTTGAGGAAACGGACGCCCGTTGCCGGCGGCGGGGAAGCCGGTTCGCCCTGGTCCTCGCCCCCACCGTCACCCAGATCCACCCGGATATCTACTGGCAAAAGATCAAAAAGGTCTATAACCTCCGGGAGGAGGATTACGATCTCCTGCTCCCCAATAAGATCGTCGCCGGCATCGCATCCGACCTGGGCATCCCCGTGCTGGATCTGACCCCGGCCCTGCGGGCCGAGGCCGACCGGGGGGCGGAATTGTACTACTACAAGAATCGCCACTGGAATCCCGCCGGACACCGGGTCGTCGCCCGGGAGCTGGCGGCATGGATCGAGACAAGGAAGCTGTTGACAGAGTAGCCCGTTATGCCTATAAGGCTGGGCATTTATCAAGGGACAACAAGGGAAGCGCCATGCATATCTTAGGTATCTCCGCTTTTTATCACGACTCCGCCGCCGCCCTCCTCGAGGACGGCGAGATCGTCGCCGCCGCCCAGGAGGAGCGCTTCACCCGGAAGAAGCACGACCCGTCCTTCCCGGCCCAGGCCACGGCCTTCTGCCTGCGGAGGGCGGGGATCGGCGTGGAGGATCTGGACGCCGTGGTTTTCTACGACAAGCCGCTGCTGAAATTCGAACGGCTTCTGGAGACCTATTACGCCTTCGCCCCCCGGGGGCTGAAGTCCTTCCTCTCCGCCATCCCTGTGTGGATCAAGGAAAAGGTGTTCCTCAAAAAACTGATCCGCGACGAGCTGAAGAAGATCGGCAACGGCGCCTCGAAAGGCGTCCAGCTCCTCTTCACGGACCACCATCTGGCCCACGCCGCCAGCGCCTTTTTCCCCTCGCCCTTTCCCGAAGCGGCGATCCTGACCATCGACGGCGTGGGGGAATGGGCCACCGCCTCCATCGGCCACGGCCGGGACAACGACATCACCCTCCTCAAGGAGATGCGCTTCCCCCATTCCGTGGGGCTCCTCTACTCCGCCTTCACCCACTATCTGGGCTTCCGGGTCAATTCCGGGGAATACAAGCTCATGGGGCTGGCCCCTTACGGAGACCCGGATTCCGAACAGGTCCGGCGCTACCGGGAGGCCATCCTCGCCCACCTGGTGGATGTCAAGGAGGACGGATCGATCTGGCTTAATCAGGATTATTTCGACTACGCCACCGGCCTCAGCATGGTGAGGGACGACCGCTGGGAGGCCCTCTTCGGCTTCCCCCGCCGGACCCCCGAGACGGCCCTCGAACAGCGCCACGGCGATCTGGCCTATGCCATTCAACAGGTGACGGAGGAGATCGTCATGAAGATGGCCCGGACGGCGCGGCGGCTCACCGGGGCCAAGAATCTCTGCCTGTCGGGCGGGGTGGCCCTGAACTGCGTGGCCAACGGCAAGCTCCTGCGAAGCGGCGACTTCGCCGACATCTGGATTCAATCCGCCGCCGGAGACGCCGGCGGGGCGCTGGGGGCGGCCTATGCCATCCATCATATGTACCACCGGAAACCCCGGCCCAAGGCGGCCGGCGGGGATCGGATGCGCGGGGCCTACCTGGGACCGGATTTCGACGAGACGGAGATCCTTGCCACGGCGAAAAAATACCGGGCCCCCTATCGCCGGATGAAGGAAGACGGGGAGTTGAGCGCCGCCGTGGCGGACTACCTCGCCGCGGGCAAGGCCGTGGGCTGGTTCCAGGGACGCATGGAATGGGGCCCCCGGGCGTTGGGAAACCGGAGCATCCTGGGGGACGCCCGGAACAAGGAGATGCAGAAACGCCTCAACCTAAAGATAAAATTCCGGGAAAGCTTCCGGCCCTTTGCCCCTTCCGTCCTCGCCGAGGACGCCGCGGAATACTTCGAGATGAATTCGCCTTCGCCGTATATGCTCCTTATCGCCGATGTAAGGAAGGAACGCCGGAACCCCCTGCCACCGGACTATCATCGGCGGCCCATCCGGGACAAGCTCTACTATGTGCGCTCCGACATCCCCGCCATCACCCATCTCGACTTCACCGCCCGCCTCCAGACGGTGCACCGGGAAACCAATCCCCGCTTCTGGGACTTGCTCAACGCCTTCAAGGAACGGACCGGCTACGGGGTGATCGTCAACACGAGCTTCAACGTCCGGGGAGAACCCATCGTCTGCACCCCCGAGGACGCCTACCGCTGCTTCATGCGGACGGACATGGATTACCTGGTGATGGAGGACTTCATCTTCGCCAAGACCGAACAGCCGCCCTGGCAGGAGAAGGACAACTGGCAGGAAGAATACGGCCTCGACTGATTGGTCCGGGGCGGCGGTCCGCCTATTACCATTTCTCCCGGCGGTGACGAGACGGATAGCCCGCCCGACGCGGGATTTAGACCGGAGAGGCAAAGTTGAAAAAAGCCGCCAAGTTGATCATCGTCAATCTCGTCGTGCTCCTGATCCTGCTGGCGGTCCTGGAAGGGCTCCTGTTGCTTCTCGTCCGCAACCCGGAGATCCTCAAACGCTGTCCTCGGCGAATCGGCAACATGATCGGCTACCTCTACGTCCGGGAACGTCCCACGATCCAGTTCGAAGCGGCCTGCGCCCGTCATGACCCCGTCCTGGGCTACACCCTCAAACCCGGGTCCTGCGCCTTCGGGGGCCGGGAATTCACCAATCGCTACGACATCAACAGCCTGGGCGTCCGGGACAGCGAGGCGGCCCTCGACCATCCCGAGATCATCGTCGCGGGCGACTCCTTCGCCATGGGCTGGGGGGTGGAACAGGACGAAACCTATGCCTCCCTCCTGCGGCGTCGAACGGGCCTCAAGGTCCTCAACGCCGCCGTTTCCTCCTACGGGACGGTCCGGGAGTTAGGGATCCTCCGGAGCGTCCTCAGGGACCGCCTAAGATACCTTATCATTCAATACTGCGGCAACGACCTGGAGGAGAACCGGGAGTTTTACCTTGAAAACCGGCGCCTCCCCGTCATGTCAGCGGAAAAATACGAGGAATACAGGGAGATTTACCGGAAATCGCAGCGGTACTACCCGGGGAAGTATCTGTGGATGAAGATCGGGAAACGCTGGGAGGAGATGGAAGCGAAACGGCGGCGGGACCAGGGGCCGCGGCTGGACCGGGACGAGATCGACCTGTTTCTATACGCCCTGCAAAACAGCGGCCTGGACCTCGACAGGACGACGCTGATCGTCTTCGTCATGAACGGCCGGAATCCCGAGGATAACAGGGAGTTTCCGGCAGCGCTGAGAAGAAAGCTGGCCGCGGGCGACTATCCGTCGTATCTGAAGGACATGCGGGTCCTCGATTTTTCCGGGCGATTGGGACCGGAACACTTCCACGTCCTGGACGATCATCTCAACGCCGCCGGTCACGCCGTCATCGCCGCCGAACTGGCCCGGGTTATCGCCGGCGGGCGATGACCCGGGATTCTTTTCCCTTGCATAATCAAAAACTCATTGCTATACGAACAGGCCGAAACGAAAGGGCTTTCGTGCCAAGAAGGGGACGCCGCCATGCCCTTTGGACCCTCCCGCGGTGGGAGGCCGACTCTTGGCGGTCGGCGGCCTCGTCCGGCGCCGCCTTCAGGTCAATGAAACGCAACGAACTGGAAAGACAAGCCAATATGGAGATTCTGAAAGATTTTTGGGGATTTTTGAAGGAACGGAAAAAATGGTGGCTCCTGCCCATGATCATCATGCTGCTGCTCATGGGCATCCTGATCATGTCGAGCGGCACCGCCGTGGCGCCCTTTATCTACACCCTGTTCTAAAGAGCCGTGGAACTCGATCGCTTAGGAACCGTCAAAACGGTAAACATCCTGACCCTGGCCGTCCTGATCGCCTATCTGATCTTCGGCGCCGTCTGGCTGGCATGGGCGGCGGCCCTGCTGACCCTGGGCAACGCCCTGGAAAGCCGGATCACCGCGGCCCTGGCCCGGGGATGGATGAAGTTCGCCGAGCGGCTCGGGGCCTTCAACTCCCGGGTCATCCTTACCCTGACCTTCTATCTGCTCCTCACCCCGCTGGCCTTCCTATACCGGATCTTCAACCGCCGCCTCGTGGAGCATTTCCGGGCCAACAAGCGCATGAGTTATTTTGAGGACCTGAACAAGAAATACACGCCCGGAGACTTCGAGAAGTCATGGTGAAGATCCCGGCGGCGAATATGGGGATCGAGACGCTCCCCGACTATTTCCATTTTCAGCGCCTGGAAATCTCCGGGATCGACAATCGTGCCGTCCTAGCGGCCAACAAGCCGGAGATGGCCGCCGAGGAAATCTGCCTTTTTCATGCCAACCTGGCGGATGGAAACGCCTGCCTGCAAAGCCTTCAGGAACGTGTCGGGGCCGCGATGGCCCGCCGCGCCCCCTTTCCCGTCGTTCGTTTCGCCGACGGCGAATACGCCTTTTACGCCCGGAGCCTGGATTGCAACGGTCTTTACCGACAGGCGGAATCCCGGGCGTCCATCGAGGCGGCCCTGTCTTTCCACGTCGAAGCCCTCACCCGCCTCTCCCGGACCGGCTTGCTGGCCCCCCTGGTGTTCCCCGGCAACATCGCCCCGCCGCGCCGGGGGCTCCTCTCCCTGTTTTCTGGTTTTCGGAGGCGTCCGTCGGCCACGACCTTTCTGGACTTCCTGCACCGCCACGACGTCGCCCTTACCGGCGGCAACTACCTCCCCTTCTACGTCGTCTATGGGTGGCTTTCCTCTCCCGCTTTCACCCGGTTGGCGGACGGGAGGGGAGTCTGCCTCGTCGGGTCGGAATGGAACGAGCAGGCCTGCCGGGATTGGTTCGCCCGCCGCGGCAGCGCGCCGCGGCTCGAATTCGTCAAGATTCCCGCCGAATTCGTGGCCACCCGGTGGCCGGAAATGAAGGCGTCCGTGGTGGGGACGATGCCTGCCGACACGGAACTCTGTCTCGTCGGGGCGGGCATCGGGGCCCTTCCCGTCTGCGTTGACATCGCCGCGGCCCTTTCCATCCCCGTTCTGGACGCGGGGCATGTCTTCAATATGATGATCGACCGGATCGACAAATCCAACGGGGACCGGCTTTACACCCGTTGGGACCTTTGATTATACCGTTTTTCCAAATGGATCCCTTGAAGAGATACCGACAGCGCCTCCGGATATGGGGCAACGACCGGCGCCTGGAAGCGGAACGGCGCCGCTATGAAGGGCTTTTTACCTCCCGGCGTCTGAGCGTTCCCCATGAGGAGGCCCTCCGCGCCGCCTGCCGGGAGCGTTTTCCCTCCCTCCGCCCCAAACCCCGGGGGGAGTTGAAGATCTTGGCCATCTACCACGATTACAACTGGGAAGAGACGGCCCTGATGCCGGCCCTGAAAAGATTCGGCGTCGTTTATCATTTCGATTGGTTCCGCGGCCCCGGCGCCGTGACCGGGGAATGGCGCCGTTCCGGCCGCTCCCAAATGAACCGGGAACTCCTGACCTGGGCCCGCGATCTGTGCCGCCGCGGGGATCTCGATGTAATCTTCACCTATCTCTCCGGCGAGCAGATCACCCCCGCCGTCATGGCCTCCCTGAGCGCCCTGGGCGTGCCGATGATCAATCTCGCCCTGAACGACAAGGAGAACTTCGTCGGCAAGATCCGGGGCGGTCAGGCCCTGGGGGTCCGGGACATCTGCCGCTTCTTCACCCTTTGCTGGACCAGCACGGAGGATGCCCTGAAAAAATATGTCGTGGAAGGGGCTTGGCCCATCTACCTGCCTGAAGGGGCCAACCCGGAGCTGCACCGTCCCCTGGAGCTGGAAAAGACCATCGACGTCTCCTTCGTGGGACAGCGTTACGGCAATCGCCCGGAAGTCGTCGCCCGGCTCGCCGCCGCGGGGATCCGGGTCGTCGTCAGGGGACCGGGATGGCCCGACGGGCCTATGTCCACGGAAGACATGGTGCGCCTCTATTCCCAAAGCCGGATCAATCTCGGCTTCGGCGGCGTCAGCGGCCATTCGGGCGCCTTTTGCCTCAAGGGACGGGACTTCGAGATCCCCATGAGCGGCGGCCTCTATCTGACGGAACATCATCCGGAGCTGGAGAGGGTTTATGAAATCGGGAGGGAAATAGTGACTTACCGGGATTTCGACGACCTGCTGGCCCAGATTCGCCGGCTCCTTTCAGACCCCGCACGGGCGGAGGAAATCCGGCGGCGGGGCCGGGAAAGGGCGCTCCGGGACCATTCCTGGGAGAGCCGTTTCCAAAAGGCATTCGCGATCAGCGGCGTCATCTGATCCGCCCCGGCCCTCCCCTTGAAGGCCAGTCTTGCGACCGTCCAGGCGCCTTCACTCGAATCACTTCCTGGCAAGACGCCCCGGGGGCACGGATCGCTTTCCACGGGTTCAAACCGGGGCGGCGATCCGCCTTGCCGCCGCGAGGGTGTTGCCAAGGAGCATGGCAATGGTCATGGGACCCACGCCGCCCGGCACGGGGGTGATATAGGCGGCCCGGCGCTCCGCCTCCGCGAAGGCGACATCCCCCACCAGCCCGCCGTCGGGCCGGCGGTTAATCCCCACGTCGATGACCACGGCCCCCTCCTTGATCATCTCCCCCCGGATCATCTCGGGGCGTCCCGCCGCCGCGACCAGGATGTCGGCCCTCCGGGTCGTCTCGGGAAGGTTGCGGGTGCGGGTGTGACAGATGGTAACCGTGGCATGACGGGCGAGCAGGAGCAGGGCCAGGGGTTTCCCGACGATGTTGCTCCTGCCGACGATGACCGCCTCCTTGCCCGCGATATCGACGCCGATCCGATCCAGCAGCTCGATGACGCCCCGGGGCGTGCAGGCCACATGGCCGGGATTCCCCGTCAAGAGGCGACCCACATTGACGGGATGAAAACCGTCCACGTCCTTCTCGGGGTCGATCGCCTCGATGATGGCCTGGGTCCTTATCTGCTCGGGCAGCGGCAACTGGACGAGGATGCCGTGAATGGCGTCGTCCCCGTTAAGTTGCGCGATAATATCCAAAAGCTCCCCTTCCGCCGCATCCGCCGGCAATCGCAGCTCCCGGGAGAGGAAACGGACCTCCTCGCAGGCCTGAGCCTTGCGCCGGACATAGATCCACGAGGCCGGATCGTCGCCGACGAGGACCACGGCCAGACCGGGAGTCACCCCCGTTTTTTCCCGCAGCGCCGCGGCTTCCTCGCGGATTGCCTCCCGTATCGCCCGGGCGATCTCCTTGCCATCGATGATTTCAGCCACAGGCACCTTCGGTGAATTGGCTACGCAACTTTTCTTACTTCCTCAAGTTTGGATTCAAATACGGAAATCGTCCCTGAATGGATATAACTTCCCTAAAACGTCTTAGCAGCCCTGAAAACTGCTCAGGATCACTCATTTCACCCTATGCCAGATCTGGGTCCGCCCGAGGAGGGAAACGCCGAGAAATCCCCGGACCTTCATCTTATCGCCCCCTTCCACGACTTCGAGCTTGCACTTGTAAACCTTGCCGTTGTTGGGATCGAGGATCGTGCCGCCGGTATATTCATCGCCGTCGGCCTTGAGGTCCTTGAGGAAAACCAGTCCGAGCATGGGCTTGTTCTGGTCGCTACCCGGACATTTCGTGCAGAGCTTGCTCTTCCCGCCGTCCTTTTCCTGAAGCAGTTGGATAATCCGGCCATGGATCTTGCCTCCCGCTTCGTAAACCTCGACGATGGATTTTTCCTTCTTTGTTTCATCATCGATGGTCTTCCATTTACCCACCGGCGAGCCGGCGGCCAGGGCCAGGGATACGGAACAGCAAAGGATCACGGCAACCATTGACATTGTTTTTTTCATAAAGATGACCTCCTTGAAGTGAATGATCCATGCCCGCGGGCAAGTTATCTCTATATGAAATCGCCTTGATGATCAAGGTGAAAAAGATCGAGGTGAAGATTGACGCTCCCGTGAAAGCCGCAAATTACCCTCCCCTTCAAGTTCCGGCGGGGATGGACTTTAAGGGGGAGGAAAATGACTCTTTCGCTGTTGGCAAGATTGAAAAGGAATCGGGCCTGTGCTAAGCAAGCGGTCTCAACGCCAAATCACAAGGGGGGACGCCAAGATTATGGACCTGGGACGGATGCTGGAGGAATCGACAAGACAATTTCCGGGCAACATTGCCTTCATTCACGATAAATGCCGGATGACCCACGAGGAATTGAATGGGGCGGTCAACGCCCTGGCCCATCATTTCCGCGGCCTCGGCCTCGCCAAGGGAGACAAGATCGCCATCATGCTTCCCAACTGTCCGGAGTTCATCATCTCGTACTTTGCCGCCCAGAAGCTCGGCGCCGTCGCCGTGACCCTGAATGTACTTTCGACGCCTTACGAATTGAGGCATCTCCTCGGTGACAGCGACGCCAAATTGTTCATTACCCAGGGCATTCTCGCCAAACGCTACGAGGAAATCAAGGCAGACCTTCCTCTTTGTAAAAACATCCTTACCACCAACGGCATGGACACCCGCTGCCCTTACACCCAGGCCATCGCGGACAATCCCTCCTCCTGGGTGATGCCGGACATCGACGACAACGATCCGGCGGTGATGATCTACACCTCGGGCCTCACCGGTCGCCCGCTAGGGGCGCAGTTGACCCACGCCAATCTGCTTACCCAGGCGGCGCTCCTCGAGGAGGCGTATAACGGAACGTCCGCCGACCGCGGGCTGGCGGTGATCCCCTTCTTCCATTCCTTCGGGGCGGCGGCGAACCTGCTTACCGTCATCCACGCCGGCGCCAGCGTCGTCCTCATGGAACGGTTCACCCTGGAGAGTATCTTCGCCGCCATCGAAAGGAAAAAGGTATCCTATATCTGCGCGGTGCCCCGTCTGTTCCTGGGAATGATCTTTCATCAGGGCGCGGAAAGGTACGACGTCAGCTCCCTGCGATTCTGCATCACCGGCGGTTCCACCATGCCGGCGGCCTTCATCCCCCTCTTCCAGGAGAAATTCGGCGCCCCGCTGGTAGAAGGATACGGCCTGACGGAGGCCTCGCCCATCTGCACCATCACCCGACTGGAGCAGGAAAACAAACCCGGCGCCATCGGCACGCCTATCGCCGGCGTCGAGGCCCGGATCGTCGCCGACAACAATACCGAGGCGCCCCGCGGGGAAACAGGCGAGTTGATTATCCGGGGAAAGAACGTCATGAAGGGATACTACAAGGACGAGGGGGCCACCGCGGAGGTCATTCGGGACGGATGGCTCCATACCGGCGATTTGGGGAGGATGGATGAGGACGGGTATATCTTCCTGACGGGCAGAAAGAAGAGAATGGTCATCACCAGCGGGTTCAACGTATATCCCCGGGAGGTGGAGATCGTCCTGGAGATGCACCCCGCCGTAGCGGCGGCCCGGGTGGAAGGCAAGGAGGACATGATGCGGGGAGAGATCGTCAAGGCCCTGATCGTCAGGAAACCGGGGGCGGAAGCCGACGAAAAGGAGATCCTCAGGCACTGCCGAACCTATCTGTCCTCCTACAAGATCCCCCGGGAGGTGGAATTTGTGGGTGAACTCTCGAAGCGCCCATGACGGCGGTCCGTTTTGGTTTTTCAGGGCATTGCTGAAAAGAGGCGCGACGGCGGGCAAATCCGTCCTTCCCGCAAGCGCTTGAGTTCATGAGTCTGCAAAGCATGGGAAACCCGCCGTTTTCGGTTTGATTCGAGCAGAGCCAATCGCCCTGAGGCGCGCCGGCGGGGGCTTGAAAAGGATCGGGGGGCGGAGGAAAAGACGACTCCGCCCCCCGAGTTCATTCGCCATCCGGGATGGGCGGCGGGGGGCCGATGGCTCATCGCCCCGCGCCTGTTTCTTGATTTCTTCTTATTTCTTCCGTTTCTCCAACTCCTCCGCCCGGAGCTGTTTCCGGAGGATCTTGCCCACATTGGTCTTGGGCAGCTCCTTGCGGAACTCCACCTCGACGGGCAGCTTGTAGGCGGCAAGCTTCGTCTTGCCGTATGCGATCAGTTCCTCCTGGGTAGCCGTCTCCCCTTCCTTCAACACCACGAAGAGTTTTACGTTTTCGCCGCGTTTGGCGTCGGGGATGCCGATGGCGCAAGCCTCCTGCAACTTCGGATGCTCGTAGTAAACCTCGTCGATATCCCGGGGATAGACGTTGTAGCCGCCGGAGATGATCATGTCCTTCTTGCGGTCCACGATATAGAAGTAGCCGTCCTCGTCCATGGTGGCGATGTCTCCGGTAAACATCCATCCGTCTTTCAGACTGGCGGCGGTTTCCTCCGGTTTGTCCTTGTAGCCCTTCATGACCTGAGGACCTTTCACGATCAACTCTCCCGGCTGGCCCACGGGCATGTCCGTGGTCCCGGTGTCGAGATCGACGATGCGGCACAGGGTATCCGAGATGGGCAGCCCGATGCTCCCCACCTTCCGGGCGCCGCCGGCAAAGGGATTCACATGGGTTACCGGCGTGGTTTCCGTCATGCCGAAGCCCTCGACGATGACGGCCCCGGTGGCCTTTTCAAAGGCATGGATCACCTCCACGGGCAACGGCGCGCTGCCGGAAAATGCCCCCTTGATGCAGCTCAGGTCGGTCTTCTTCAGGTCGGGATGGTTGAGCATCCCGACATACATCGTCGGCACCAGCGGGGCGAAGGTGGGGCGGAAATTGCGGATCGCCTCGAGCAGCGGCTCGGGCTGAGGCCGGGGGATGAGGACCTGGGCCCAGCCCATGTGGATGGAAAAATTCAGGGAGACGGAGAGCCCGAAGACGTGAAAATAGGGCAGGGCCCCCAGCATGATCTCCGTCCCTTTCGAGAACCTGGGGAACCAGGCCTGCAACTGCTGGACCTGCTTGCTCAGGTTGGCGTGGGTGAGCATAACCCCCTTGGACATCCCCGTGGTCCCCCCTGTGTACTGGTACATGGCTACTTCGTCGAAGGCATTCTTGACCACCGGTGGATTGGGCGGATGCTTGGCCAGACAGTCCTTCCAGACAAAGACCTCGGGCGCCGCCGGGACATCGGCGAAGGGGTATTTCTTCAGCCATCTTCCCAACACCCGTTTGAGCGCCGGGAGATAATCGCCGATGCAGGTATGGACAATCTGCTTGATCTTCGTCTTGGGGCGGAGGGCGATCATCCTGGGGGCCAATACGTCCAGGGTGATCAGGGCCTTGGATCCCGAGTCATTGAACTGGTGCTCCAACTCCGGATCGGAATAGAGGGGGTTGTTCATGACGGCCAGGGCGCCGATCTTCAGAATGGCGAAATAGGCCGCGACACAGGGTACGATGTTCGGCAGGAGCAGGGCTACCGCATCCCCTTTCTTGATCCCGAAAGCGGTCAGACAGGTGGCGAAGCG
>JASGUC010000051.1 GCA_030057915.1 Pseudomonadota bacterium | reverse complement strand
TCAGAAAACACATTGCCGCTGCCACGGACCAATTCAATTTTCTTGCTCATTTAGAGCCTCCTTCAAATGCTTTAAGCGTTCTCGAATGAGATCGATATCCATTCGCGGCGTCTTGATTCCAGTCTTCGATTTTTTTTGAAACGCATGAATTACCCAAATATCCGTACCAATTTTCACGGCATAAATAACGCGAAAGGCATCCCCACGATGCCGAAGCGCAACTTCAAATACGCTGCCATCCACACCCCTGAACGGTTTGGCATTGTCTGATTTTTCACCCTCGGCGGCAAGTGTGAGCGCAGCCAGCATGTCATGCTGCACAACCTCCGGAAAACCTTCGAAGTCCTTCCGTGCCGCCTTAATCCATGAAATTCGTCTCGTGGTTTTCATTTTGCGCATGTTGACATATTTGATACCGCTTCTCAAGCTTTTTTATCGTGTCAATGGCATACTCCAGTGGGAATTGAATGTCGGCTGTAAAATAAATCTCCAGCCCTTTGCTTTCTTGCGTATATATGCGTGGGCGGCAGCTTACTCCTGGTTATTTGGATAACTATATCAGACGGCCTTTTTGACGGCTTTTGCTTCCTCAAAACGCCCGTAAAGCATATAAAATCAGGTGGAATACGCTCTTAATCGGCCTCTCACGCCGGAAACCGGGGTTCAAGTCCCCGTGGGACTACCAAAATAAAAACAAGGGGCTGGAGAGATATTCCCGCCCCTTTGTTTCTGGCCTACCGTTTCGGGAGTTGACAGCTCCTGAGACGGCTTTTTTTGCGATATCCCTAAACGTCCTTTCTTGTGTTTAGGCCAGGGATGAATTCATTCTGTTGGGTCGTGGAAAGGGCTTGACAAATTAAGATGAGAAATGCAGGCTAACGCACTGGCTGAGAGATCCGGGAGGTCAAATTTCTTTCATAAGGAGGGATAGAGGCATGATAAGGAAGCTCGTAGTTTCGATATTAGTTATTAGTCTTGCGGTCCCGCTGCCTTTATTTGCTGCCGTGATCGGCGAGTTTGCCGTAATTACGGGTGATGTTACCGTGACAAGAGCGGGGAAAGTTATGAAGCCGAAGGTGAAAGACAAGGTTGAGACCCTCGACCTTATCCAGACCGGCAAGAATTCGAATGCCCGGGTTGTTCTTACCGATGCGAGCGCCATGGCGTTGGGTCCGAATACCAAGCTGGAGATGAAGCAATTCGATATTCAGGGCACGAAGACGACCGGTTTATTTTATGTGCCTATGGGTTTGGTCCAGACCAATATAGCCAAGGCGTTGGGTCCGGGTTCCAAATTTGAGATGCAGACGCCCACGGCGATCGCCGGCGTCAGAGGCACGGCTTGGATCACCCTTGTCGAGCCGATGCTTCAGGCGGGAGTGGCAGGGTCACAGTCCACCTTCTACGGTTTGGCCCAGACGATTTCCGTATTCAATACGGCCCTGCCGACCCAGGTCATGACGGTGGCGGCGGGTAACTTCACCGTGGTTGCCGCGGGGGTGGCGCCCACGGTTGCCGCGGCCTTTGTCCCGGCGACGGTTGCCGGCTTGACTTCGACGTTGGGCGCGGCCGCTATTCCGGGAGTCGCCGCCGGAGTCGGCGCGGGGGCGGCGGCGGTCGGCACAACCGGGGCTGTGGGAGCGGGTACCGCTGCCGGTACCGCCACAGTTGCCGGAATTGGTACGGGGACGATCGCCGCAGGGGTCGTCGCGGCAGCGGCGGTAGCCGCCGCCGTGGCTGCGACCACATCGGCAAAGACGGACACGACGCCGGCTCATACGACGACTAGCCGCCACTAATATGATGGGGATAGATGATTTTTTCTGAATTGACCAGGCGGTCGGAAGGATTTGTATCTTCCCGACCGCTTTTTTTATTCAGTTGCAACATATAGCTCCCGACTCCTGGCTGGTGATGCGGCGACCGGCCGGAGGACCCAGAAGGGTTAGTTCTTCAAGCCCAAAACCCATGACCGATCTTCAACAGTTGGGAAAATATGTGCGGCGGCATTCTGTCGCCGCGGGAGCTGAAAAACCGTCTTGGCCCATTACCGGGCATGACCATGATCGGTGAAGACAACGACGACGATAGCGTGAGCCCGCGGGCAAAAACGGATTCTCCGGAGTCCGTGGATAAAGAGGGCATCATCGTCATCAGGGCGGAAGCAACGGCGGATTTGACGCTGGTTCATGGTCGTCAAAGATCCTAACCGATCACGGACCCCGGTGATCGGTTGCGGAAGATCACATGCAACAAGGAGAAAAGCCGATGGAACCATTGCAGGATTCCCCGAAAGAGTTGACAAACGTTACCTTCGACGAAATCCAGGTGGGAACCTCCGCGGAGGTAACCGTCCCGATCTCGCAACACCAGATCGATGTGGCCGCCATCGTGTCGGGTGACGTGGATGCGTTCTATTTGAAAGGGTCGGGGAGGAAGGATGTCCGTCAGGAGCCCAGGATGACGGAAGCCTCCGGCGCCGAGGCCATCATCTCCATCCTCCTTGGAACGAGACTACCCGGCCCGGGGACCAGAATCGTGCACCGGGATTTGCACTTCCGCGGGGACTTCGCGTCCGGGGACAGGCTCACCGCAAGGGTAACCGCCAGGGAGAAGCGAAAGGAGGGGGACCTCGTCGTCTTCGACTGCCGCTGCGTCAACCAGGCGGGGAAGGAGCTTGTGACAGGCGCCGTGACGGTGGAGGCCCCCCTGTCGCGCCTTGTCTATGACGTCACCAAGCCTCCCCACCTGGAACTCCGATACGGCGATGCCTTCGCGGAACTCATCAAGGGCTGCCAGGGCTGCGAGCCCATCCCCTGCGCCGTCGCGCACCCCTGCGATTCCGAGTCCCTCCGGGGGGCCGTCGAGGCGGCGCGCCGCGGCTTCATCGTCCCGGTGCTCGTCGGTCCGGAGGCGAGGATCCGGCAGGTTGCCGAGGAGGCGCGGATCGATCTCGCTCCCTATCGCATCGTTTCTACAGAGCACAGCCACGCCTCGGCGGCGAAGGCCGTCGAGCTTGCCAGCAAGGGCGAGGTGGAGGCCCTCATGAAGGGGAGTCTGCACACCGACGAGATCATGGGGGCGATCGTCCCGGCGGCGGCGGGGCTTCGCACCTCGCGTCGGATCAGCCACGCCTTCGTCATGGACGTCGCCACCTACCCCAAAATGTTCATGATCACCGACGCGGCCGTGAACATCTTTCCGACGATCGAGGACAAGCGCGACATCGTCCAGAACGCAATCGACCTGGGCCACGCGCTCGGGATCGCCCTGCCCAAGGTCGGCATCCTCTCCGCCGTGGAGGTGATCAACCCCAGGATCCCCTCCACCCTGGAGGCGGCCGCTCTTTGCAAGATGGCCGATCGGGGTCAGATCACCGGCGGCCTCCTCGATGGCCCCCTGGCCTACGACAACGCGATCAGCGCCGAGGCCGCCAGGATCAAGGGGATCGCATCGCCCGTGAGCGGCGAAGTGGACATCCTGCTGGCCCCCGATCTGGAGTCGGCCAACATGCTCTTAAAGCAACTCACCTACCTGGCCGGGGCCGAAGGGGCCGGCATCGTTCTCGGGACCCGGGTCCCCGTTGTCCTGACGAGCCGTGCGGATTCGCTCCGGACGAGGCTTGCCTCCGTGGCGGTCATGACTCAGGTAGCCCACGCCCGGCGCGGCGGAACATACGAGACGAGGTGACCTCGTTTCGGAGAGAATGCCCCTTGACGCGGGCATATAGTTTTCCTATACTCCGGGGCGCCAAAGGCGGGTTCCCATCGAGGTCGATAACCTCGGAGGTCGCGTCCTCCGCCGCCTTCACCGTCTTCTTGCGGCGCCGTCTATTCTCGACCGCGACAAGCGGGACGCGCCCAGCGGCCCCATCAACACGTCACCGCGAAGGGAGGATTTCCGGAGAGCTATGAATAACCGCCATTTTTGTCATTTCGACCGAAGGGAGAAATCTTTGACAAACTGCCATAATTATTACTTCTCGTCGCTTGCGCTCCTCGAAATGACATTTTTCAAAGGTCTCTTCCGGTGAATATCGTTGTCTGCCTGAAACAGGTGCCGGATACAACGGATGTCAAGATCGACCCGGAGACGCATACCCTCATCCGCGAAGGCATCCCCAGCATCATCAACCCTGTGGATATGTACGCAATCGAAGAGGCCATTCGCCTTAAGGAGAGGTTCGGGGGCAGGGTTACAGCCATGACGCTGGGACCTCCGCAATCCCTCAAGGCCCTGACCGAGGCCGTGGCCATGGGGGTGGACGAGGCCATTCAGCTTTGTGACCGCGCCTTTGCCGGTTCGGACTCCTGGGCCACCTCCTACACCCTGGCGCTGGCGATCAGGAAACTGGGCGAATTCGACCTCGTCCTGTGCGGTAAGCAGGCCATCGACGGCGACACGGGACAGGTGGGACCGGGCATTGCCAGCCAGCTCGACATCGCGCAACTCACCTATGTCTTCAAGATCGTCAGCCTCGACCCGGAGGCGCGCCTGATCACCGTGGAGCGTCTCCTGGAGGAGGGGCGGGAGATCGTCGCGGCCAGTCTCCCCGCCCTTCTCACGGTGGTCAAGGACATCAACCAGCCCCGCTCCGCCTCGCTTTTCCAGATTCGCGAAGCCTCGAAGCGCGGCATCACCATTTGGACGGCCGCCGACCTGCCGGGGGCGGACCCGTCCATGCTGGGCCTGAAAGGCAGCCCCACGCAGGTGATACAGATCTTCAGTCCCCCTGCACGGACAGGCGCCGTGGAATTCATCGAGGCAGGCACGGTAAGGGAATCGGCGGCGATATTGGCGGAGCGAATTATCGCGGAAAAGATTCTTTGAGGAAAGGGAATGGCCCTGCTGAAAATCGATCAAGACAAGTGCCTCGGCTGCGGCGCCTGCGTCGATGCCTGCCCCTTCGGGGCCCTCGCCATGGTGGATGGCGTGATAGAGGTCAGCGACGCCTGCACGGCCTGCGGTGCGTGCCTCCTCTCCTGCCCCATGCATGCCTTGAGCCTGCTCAAGGAGCAGAAGCCGGAGCTTGCCATAGATCTTACCGCCTATAGCGGCGTGTGGGTTTGGGTGGAACAGTTCCGCGGGGAAATGGGCGACATCTCCATGGAGATGCTGGGCCAGGGACGGATGCTGGCCGACCGACGGGGGGTCCCGTTGACCGCGTGCGTCATGGGACACGAGGTGGGCCATATCGTCGAAAAGGCCATCTCATATGGGGCGGACCGGGTCTTCTACGCGGACGACCCCACGCTCGCCGTTTACAGGACCGCCCCTTACGCCAGGATCCTGATCGACCTGGCACGGGAGTACAAGCCGGAGGCGCTTATCCTCGGCGCCAGCTCGCGGGGCCGCGACCTTGCCGGTTCCGTGGCCTCGCTCCTCCACACCGGCCTCACCGCGGACTGCACCAGCCTGGAAATCGATCCCGAGACGGGCCTGTTGCTCCAGACCCGGCCGGCCTTCGGCGGCAACATCATGGCCGCCATTGTCTGCCCCCATCACCGACCGCAGATGGCTACCATGCGGCAACATGTGGCGGAGATGCCCGTTGCGGACCCGAATCGTCGGGGGCAGGTCATCGCCGTGAAGGCAGTCCTGAAGGAGGAGGATATAACGACCCGCGTGGTCGATTCCATCCTGGAAAAGGACGAGGTCAGCCTGGCCGATGCCCGAATCATCGTCTCCGGCGGCGGTGGCGTTGGCGGACCGGAGGGCTTCAAAACGATCCGTCTGTTGGCCGACGCCCTGGGTGGCGCCGTGGGGGCTTCCCGCTCCGCCGTTGACCGGGGGTGGATATCCTATGCCCACCAGGTGGGACAGACGGGACGGACCGTGCGCCCCGACCTGTATATCGCCTGCGGCATATCCGGCCAGATTCAGCATCTGGCGGGCATGAAGACATCGAGGATCATCGTCGCCGTGAACAAAGACCCCAAAGCCCCCATCTTCTCGGTCGCCGACTACGGCATCGTGGGCGATCTGTTCGAGGTTGTCCCGGAACTGGCCGCGCAATTCAGGGAAAGGTTGCGGCGGTAACCGGAGGTCTTCCCCGGGCGGAGTTACGAATCGCCGCCGGTCTTACGGGGACGCCGCGGTCATGCCGGTCCCGCAAGCTTCGCTTCCCCGGGCGGCATCTCTTTCCTTGGCGTTTCCCTGCCCCCGACCCGTGGAGCGGATGGTCGCGACTCCGACGGGATCACGGACACGTTCACAATGGCCCCTCGAGGTCGAGGGGGCAAATCTCCACGCCGTGGCCATGTCCGCGAGGGCGGTTTTGCCGTCGCTGGTGGAGGCAATGGCGCCTGCCGGGTTCAAGCGGTCCGGTGATGGAAAACTTTTTGGACGTCGTCGATTCCAGCTAGAATTTGGGGCAGTGGATAGTGGGTAGTGGGTAGTGGGTAGTGGATAGTGGATAGTGGATAGTGGGGAGTGGATAGTGGGTAGTGGATAGTGGGGAGTGGATAGTGGGCGGTGGACGGGGGGCGGAAATTTGCGAGGATGGTTGCTTTGAGAGTAGGCAATGGCGCCTGCCGGGTTCAAGCGATCCGGTGATTGAAAACTTTTTGACCGTCGTCGATTCCACCTATAATTTCAGGTACTTTACCTATGCCGGCGCGCCGGCATAGGTTGCTGCGGCAAGCCGCCAGAGAGATGAAGGCATGCCCCCCCGAGGAGGAACGGCGCGGTGGAAAACGGCTATTTCCGGGGGAAAATATGAAGAGATTGTTCTTGATTGTGCGGTGAAGATGGGTCATAATCCCCCGCAATTTACTTGCCGATTTTGTAAAGGACATGAAATGCGAGGGAGAGGTAAGGACTTATCTTCCCGGTATTTATGGCATTGGGCCCAAGCTTGCCGACTGGTCCCTGGCGAATGTCACCGGACATTGGTTTGTCCTGGACGACCCACATATCAAGCCCCTGATAGAAAAGGATTTGGCTGACAACACTCCCGGAAGGCATGACGGTATCACTGGAGAACGCCGATGCCATTTTTGAGCGCTGGTTCGGCGGATTCGATGAAAAGTCGATGCCGACAGGCTTAACCCGACAGCGATAAGTGGGAGCCGCAAACTCATGGCGACAATGATCCCCGATGATGTTCAGGTTTTCACAACACCCGGCGAAGGAACGTTCTATCGTTTTCTCAAGGCCTGCGCCAAGCCGGATGATAGGCACATCGTTTGGTATCAGCCGGATATAGAGGGGCGTGAGCCCGATTTCATCCTCTACGCCCAGGATGCTGGCCTGATCGTCTTCGAAGTCAAAGATTGGGCACTGGATCAGATCGTTGCCGCCGATCCTCAATTCTTCACGCTGTGGATCGAAGGAAAAGAGGAACGGCGCAAGAATCCCGTTTGGCAGATTCGGGAGTATTTCGGCCAGGTCATGGATAGGATCAAGAATGACGGCCAACTGGTTTCAAAGGATTCTCATACCTACGGCCAGCTCAAGGTGACGGTCAACAGCGGCATCGTCTTCCCCAACATAAACAAGTACGAGTACGAGCGGAAGGGGTTCCAGCGAGTCATTCCATCGGAGCGAATCTTCTTCTGGGATGACCTCCATCCTCGGTCGCCGATATGTGAAGACCATTCGGGGCAAGGCTTCCGTCAAGCCCTGGAGCGAATGTTGACCGTAAAACCCCGGTTCTCGATTACCGGAAAGGAACTGAACCATCTCCGACAATTGATCTTTCCGGTGGTGCGGATTGATCTGCCGGACCGGGATCATCGGAAGAAACGGATTGAGGCAACCCGCCACCTTAAGCTCCTCGATCATAATCAGGAGAGCATCGCCAGGCAGTATGGCGGGGGTCACTGGATAATCACCGGGCCGTCGGGAAGCGGCAAGACGTTGATCCTGGTTCATCGCGCCGTTATGCTGAAACATTACAATCCGACCGTCCGGAACATCCTCTTTGTCTGTTACAATATCACCCTTGTCGGCTACATCCGTCGTCTTCTTGCCGACAAGCATGTCCCTTTCGGGGATGACGGCGTTGAAGTCTGTCATTTCTTTCAGCTCTGCGCAAAGATTACGGGGGAAGACATCCCTTATGAAACGGCGGATTCCGAGTATTATGAAATGGTCATTCAGGACACTCTGGAAAGGCTGCCTGCCTGCGACCTCCGTTATGATGCGATTCTGATTGATGAGGGGCAGGATTTCTCCGACGAGATGCTGAAGATCGTAACAACCCTGCTGAATCCGCGGACGGACCACCTCGCCATCGCCTTGGATGATAATCAGGACATCTATCGGCGGCGCGCCTCCTGGAAGAAGGCTGGCATTCACGCCCGGGGACGGGTGCGCCAGGTGTCGTGGATATACCGGAACACAAAAGAAATTGCCGATTTCGCAAAAGCGATTATCGAAGGTGGGGGGGAATCGCGGCGGGAATCCCCCCAGACGGAATTGTTCCCGGAGACCTTTGAGGCGATGCACGGGCCCCAGCCAGAGGTCAAGTCGTTTAGCGATTACGAGACCATTGCCGCCTGGGTTGCCGAGGGGATACGGACCCTGAATGAGGAAGAAGGCTATCCCCTATCGGAGATCGCCGTGCTCTACACGATGCGTTCGCCAGAAAATGACAAGGGCATGCACCTGCCCCGGCTTCTGGAGGCGGCCCTGGAGAGAAGGGGCATCCTGCACAACTGGATCTCGGAAGACTATCGGGCGAAACGTTCATACGACGTGACGACCAGTAGCGTGACGATTTCGACGATTCATAGCCTCAAGGGATTCGATTATGCGTGTGCCTTCGTGTTGGGCTTAGACTGGCTGACGCCGGGCGGTCGGTGGACAGAAGAGCAGATACGGAAGCTGGCCTATGTGGCCGCTACGAGGGCGAGGGAGAGACTGTTTATTCCGTATTGCGCCAGGAATGAAGTCGTTAAAATGCTTCCAGGTTGATGTCCCTTATCGTTAATTTCGCCCTCAATCACATGGCCGCGGATATCCTGGCTGTTGCCGCCGAACGTAACCTGACGAAACTCGATGAATGTCAATGATCGCCATAATGGAGCCAACGATTTTCGCTGTAATGGAGCCAGTGAAAAGTGCCTAAAAAGGGTCTTCGGGCCGCCATGCCCATAGACGACTCCTGATCAACTGCCGTCGTCCAATAACTTTGCCGCTGCCTATCACCCAATCGGACGCCCGGGGTAGCCATCGCTGCCGCCTTGGCCTCCAAAAACGTTCGCCTTCGCAGCCTTGCCGGAAGGACACGGAATGCGCAACAGCCGGGATTGGACATTTGGCTCTTTCGGGAGCTTGTGGGATGCGGCTATATAGCGGTGTTGTTCGGGGAGCAGGGTTAAACAGGTTCTCGGGACCTGCCCTGCTGGCTTGCGCTGCGGTCGCAGCCCCCGGAGGCTACCGCAGGCAATTGATAGCTTTATAAGGAGAGGAAGCGGAGAAGTCAAGTGGAAATAAGGGTTAAAATCGAAGACCAGGAAATCCGTGAATCCCTTGAATCCCTTTCGGCATTGCAGAACCGCATGTCGGACCTGAGCCCCGTCATGAAGAATATCGGCGGAATCGTGCACGCCTCCATCCGGAGAAACTTCGAGGTCGGCGGCAGGCCGAAACGCTGGGAACCATCCACGCGGGTCAAGCGGGAGGCCGGCCAGACGCTTATCCGCAAAGGAGCGCAGGAATGTAATTTTTCTGGGACTGAGCGGCAGAGGCAAGACCCATATGGCTACCGGCCTTGGAATCGAAGCATGCAAAAACAAGTTTCGGACCCGCTTTGTAACCTGCTACGGTCTGGTCAACGAACTGATCGAGGCATGGCAAGAAGGAGTTTTACAGCGTCTTCTCCAAAGGTATGCCCGCTACGATTTGCTCATTCTGGATGAACTTGGGTATATCCCTTTTTCCAAGGAAGGATCCGAACTCCTTTTCCAGGTCCTGGCGGAGCGTCATGAAAGAGGTTCGGTGATGATAACGACCAATCTTGGCTTTGCGGATTGGACCCAGGTCTTTAGCGATCCGGTGATTCAAAACTTTTTGACCGTCGTCAATTCCACCTATAATTTGGGGTAGTGGATAGTGGATAGTGGGTAGTGGATAGTGGATAGTGGGTAGTGGGTAGTGGCGGTGGGCAGGGGGTAGGAATTTGCGAGGATGGTTGCTTTGAGAGGAGGCAATGGCGTCTGTCGGGTTCAAGCGGTCCGGTGATTGAAAACTTTTTGACCGTCGTCGATTCCACCT
>JASGUC010000050.1 GCA_030057915.1 Pseudomonadota bacterium | reverse complement strand
AGATGATCTGGCCGCCGATGAGATCCATCTTCAGATCCGCCGCCAGGATGCGGGCGATTTCGCTTCCCCCCGCCCCCGGTTCCCTGGAGACGGTGATGCAGGGCTTGGCCTTGGCGGACTTCTCCTGACGCCATCTTTCCAACTGCCTTTCCACGAGTTCCTTGTCCGGCTCCACGTCCTTGATCGTGTAGTCCCTCGTAAAATCGGGACAGTGGATATTGAGCGTCCCGTCGCTCGCGACGGTGAAACGTTTCTGACAATGCTGCCTCCAGGCGCAGATGATGCAGAGTCTCTTTTCGATCCCCATAACCGTTACCCCCTTTCTCGGACATTCGACCTGCCCTTGGTTCCCTTCCCTTTCACCGCGACATTCTCTTTCATGGCCTCGAAGCCCGCCACAATGTCGAGGAGTTCCTCCGTAATGGTCATCTGACGCTGGCGATGAAACTGGACGTCCAATTCCTCCAGTCGTTCTTCGATGTTCTTCTCGGCGTTCTGCATGGCCGCCAGACGGCTGGCGTTTTCGCTGGCCAGGGAGTTGGCGAAGGACCGATAGATGGAAACGAAGAAATACTCCCTGATCATGGCCCGGAAGATCCCCTCCCATTCCATGGTGAACATGGGGAGCGTCCGGGATTCCCAGCGTTGCTTCTTCAGCTTCGCCAGCCACTGCTTGTCAACCGGCAAGAGCCTCAGCGTCCGGGGTCGGTAGGTCGCGCCGGAGAGATATTCGTTGTAGTAAAGGCACATGTTTTCCACGGAATTCTTGAAGCGCCAGCTCTCCATCACCATCGTGATGTCCTGAACCATGGCGGTGATCCCCGCCGTCGATCCCGGGGTGGCGAGGATCTCGAAGACCTTCTGCCCGGCGTCTTCCAGGATGTCGGCGGCGCGCAGGCCGACGGAGATGACGATCCGACGCTGGCGGGGTATCCCCGTCCGATCCATTTCCTCCAGGGCGTGCTGGGCAATGATGTTGTTGAGCTGTCCGCACAGACCCTGATCGGAACCGAAGACCACCGCCCCGAGCAGGGCGTCCCGCCCCCCCGCCGGCCGGGCGGCGAGGACGCCCCGACGATCCTTGAGGACGATCTGGAGGCCCATCTCCACGGTCCGGTTGTAGTCGGCCAGGGACTCCACCGCCCGTTGGTACTGGCGGATGCTCACCGCCGCCAGGGCCTTCATGGTCTTGACGACGCCAAGAAGGTCGTCGGCGCTCTGGATTTTCCTCTTCAGGGCCTCAGCGGTCAGCACGGTCGTTCTCCTTGATGAGGTTGGCGGCGGTCGCCCGGGCGGCGTTTACGAGGAGATCCCGCTCCGCGTCGCCCAGTTTTTCCCCCGCGGCGATGCGGGCGCAAAAGTCGCCATGTTGCTCCTTCACCTGTTCCCGCAGGGAATCCTCCGCCTGCCGTATGTCTTCCGTGGCCACGCCGTCGAACACCCCCGAGGTGACGGCCAGGATCGCCGCGACCTGTTCCGCCACATGAATCGGCTTGTATTGCGGCTGCTTGAGTATTTCCCGCACCCGCCAACCCCGTTCGAGGACCTTTCGCGTCGCTTCGTCGAGCCGGGTGCCGAAACGGGAGAAGGTCTCCAGCTCCTCGAACTGGGAATAGGAGATCCGCACGTCGCCGGCCACGGCCCGATAGGCGGGCAATTGGGCCTTGCCCCCCACCCGGGAGACGGATTTTCCCACGTCCACCGCGGGGAGGATGCCCTTCTGGTAGAGCCGGGGGGACAGATAGAGCTGACCGTCGGTAATGGAGATGAGGTTCGTGGGGATGTAGCCGGAGATATCCTGGGCCTCCGTCTCCACGATGGGCAGCGAGGTCAGGGAGCCGCCGCCGTGTTCCTTCCGGAGGTGGGTGGAGCGCTCCAGAAGGCGGGAGTGGATGTAGAAGATGTCGCCGGGGAAGGCCTCCCGGCCCGGAGGCCGCCGCAGGAGGAGCGACAGCTCCCGGTAGGCCCGGGCATGATAGGTCAGATCGTCATAGATGATCAGGACATCCCGCCCCTGGGCAATGAAGTGTTCCCCCATGGAGGTTGCGGCATAGGGGGCGATGAATTGCAGCCCCGGGGGATCGTCGCCCGTGGCGACCACCACGATGGTGTAGTCCAGGGAGTTGTACTGCTTGAGGTCGGCGATCACCTTCGCCACGTCGGAGGCCTTCTTTCCCACGGTGCAGTAGATGCACAGGACGTCCTTGTCGGCCTGGTTGATGATGGCATCGATGGCAATGGCCGTTTTCCCCGTCTGGCGGTCGCCCACGATAAGTTCCCGCTGGCCCCGGCCAATGGGGAAGAGGGCGTCGATCACCTTGATGCCGGTCTGGAGGGGCACGGTGACGGGATCCCGGGCCATGACCGGCGGCGCCTCTCGCTCCACGGGGAGGCGTTTCACCGTGCGGACCTCTCCCCGGCTGTCCAGGGGGCGGCCCAGGGCATCGACGACCCGGCCGATCAGGGATTCCCCCACGGGAACATCGAGGATGCGGCCGGTGCGCCGCACCTCGGCGCCGGCTTGAATGCCCTCGCTGGGGCCCAGCAGGATCACGCCGATCTCCTCCGCATCGATGTTGAAAACCAGCCCCTGAAGATTGTGGGGAAACAGGACCAGCTCATCCGCCCGGATGTTCGGGAGCCCCGCCACCCGGACAATGCCGTAGCCGACATAGGTGACGACCCCCACCTCCCGGTCTTTGAGTTCGGCCTCCTGGCCGGCGAGGACCTCATCCATCGTCCGGAAGGCGCCGTTCAGGAACTGTCTCAACTCTTCCTTTTCCGTTACCGTATCGTTCATGTTCTATTCTCCTTGACCGTTGGCGGTCTCCAGAATTATCTCTGCGGCCTGCCTCCCCGCATCCATGACCATCAGGCTACGCCTTCCGCTCCTGAGCCGCTTCCTGGAGCGCCCCGTAGAAGCGCTCTTCCAGTGAATCGATGTAATCCTTTATGCTCCAGGCGATCTTGTGGCCGTCGGCCCGGAGTTCCCAGCCGGACAGGACATCCTCCGAACGCTCATAGGCCACCTCCACGTCTTCGGGCAGATAGGGGACGATGCTCTCCTGGAAGCGCCGCTGGATGTCCGCGGGGATCTCATAGGCGCAGGAAACGGTTATCTGCTGCCCCTCGGCGCCCTCGGAGAGGAAACGGCGCCGCTCTTCTTCATCGAGGGCGACCCAGCGCGTCAGAAGGACGTCGACGATCCGTTCCTCCAGGTCGAGGCCCGCGAGATCCTTCAGGACCCGGCGGGTGATGGCGTAGATCTGGTTCCCCGCCAACTGCCGTAGTTCCTGAAGGAAATTCTCCCGTTCGGAGCGCAGGGCCTCGCTCCATCGGTTCTTCAAGAAGTCCACCTCTTCCCGGGCCTTTTCCAGGAGGCGCTCCCGGTAGGCCTCGGCGTCCCGGCGGGCCTGGTTGAGCATCTCCTCATGACGCGCCTCCAGATCCTGAAGTTTCCGCTCGCAGGCCGCCGCCGCTGTTTCGGCTTCCTCCTGGGAACGTTCCGCCTCGGCGAACCGGGCGGCAATCTTGGCCTCCCGGGCATCCATGGCCCCGACAATCCGCCCGAAGAGAAACTTCTTCAGGAGAAACATCAGGATCAGGAGGTTGACGATCTGGGAGAAAAAGACGAACCAGTCGATATGCATGGATCATCCTCCTACCTTCTTGATGACGTAGGCCCAGAACGGATTGGCGAACACCAGGATCATGGAGATGACGAAGCAGTAGATGGCGATGGATTCGATCATGGCGAGGCCAACGAAGAGGGTCCGTGTCAGTGAATTTCTCTCGTCGGGTTGCTGGGCGATGGAGCTCAAGGCCCCCTGCACGGCCCTGCCCTGTCCGAGTCCCGGTCCGATGGCGCCGATCCCCATGCACAGTCCGGAAGTTATAATCGATGCCATTGCTACGATACTGATGCTGTCCATGTCTGTTCCTCCCTTTCTTGATTGTTTACTTTGGTTTATGTTCTGTCTCCTCGTGAGACTGGGTCGCCGAAGCTATATAGACCATCGTGAGGATGGCGAAGATGTAGGCCTGGATCAGACCGATGAGGAGCCCCAGGATCTGCATCACCACGGGAAAGAAGAGGGGCGTCACCGCCAAGAGGATGGCGATGACCTTCTCGTGGCTCATGAGGTTCCCGAAGAGCCGGACGGCCAGGGCCAGGGTCCGGGAAAACTCCCCCATGACATGGAAGGGGAAAAAGATGAAGGTGGGGCGGAAGTACTCCTTGAGATACTCCAGAACCCCCTGTTTGGCGATGCCATACATGGGCACGGCGAAGAATACCATGATCGACAGGGCCGCCGTAGTCGTCAGGGACGAGGTGGGGGCCACGTAGCCCGGGATGAAGGTGAAGAGATTCGAGGCCAGGATGAACAGAAACAGGGTGCCGACGAAGGGGAAATAGGTATTTACTCCCTCCTTCACCATGTCGCCGATCTCGGAGCGGATGCCCGCCACGATGACCTCCATGAGATTCTGCCAGCGGCTCAAGGTCCGGTCCGTGGAGAGATTGCGTGTCACCAGAAGGGACCCGATCACGAGGAGGGCCATGATCAGCCAGGAATAGACGAGGGTGGCGTTGATGGTGACGAAGCTCCAGGCGAACAGGATCACCTGATCGGGACTGATCTGATTGATGGCTACGACTTCCATGCGATGGCTCCTTTCCGGGGAGGCGAGGATGTCGCTCCCAGGCTCTTCGTCATTGCGGAACGGACGATGACGAATCCCGCGACGGCGGCGACGGGGCGCTCCCAGCTCCCATCCATGAGGAGATAAAACCCCCCCAGGGCGAAAACAAGACGGAGAAGATAGCTGCCCGCCAGCAGCCGCCACGGCCTTGGCGCGAAGGGGAGACGCCGCACCGTCCGCCACAGGCCCAAGAAGTACAGAAAACCGATGAGGCCGCCGGCGGCAAGGGGGATCAGGATTGACTGGAGGAAATGGCTCATGGCTGCGCCCCGTCAGTCTTTGATGATGGTATCCCGGGCCTTCTTCACCCAGTACCCGGCGTTGAAGGAACCCAGGGCCACCCCCAGGATCAGGAGCATCAGGGTCCAGGAAAAACGGCTCGGCCAGCTCTGGTCGATCCAGTAACCCAGGGCGGTCCCGATGAGGGTCGGGATGGCAATGGACCAGCCGACGATGCCGAACATCCCCAGGCCGAACCAGATCCCCTCGTTTTTCTGGGCCTTTCCCTTCAGACGCCGCTTTTCCTTGAGGGTGACTTTCCGGGTGAACTCTTCCGCCTGTTTGAGGCGCCGCTCGCTGGGCGTAAGCTTATCGTCCGTCATAATGTCCTCGCAGCTTCTCCAAACCTTGTCCTCCCCCGAGACGGCGCCGGGCGGCCTCGGGAACCGGACGCCCGGCGGCCTTTAACGCCGCGGCCATCGCGCCCGGCGGCGGGACGGATCATTCATGCCGCAGTTCCATGAAGCGCCGCAGGAGATCCACCTCCAGACGGGCCGCCGCCGTTCGGGCCTTCTTTTCTCTTTCGTCGATCTCCCGGAACTGGGCGACGACGACTTCCTTGAGTTCTCCCAATTCTCGTCCCCGGACGGCGTTCCGGGTAGAGACGAAGACCTCCGAGCCCCGTTTGACCAGGGCGCCCACATCCACCGCCAGATGATGCTCCGCGCCGTCGGCGGCGGTGAAGGAGAAGACCCCGGGAACCAGGGGGGCGGCAAAATCCACGTGATTGGGCAGGAGGCAGAAGAATCCGTTTTCCGCTTCCGCCACCACCCTCGTCACCTCTTCCACAAGCAGAACCTCCGCGGGCAACAAGACCTTCAGTCGCATCTCTCCTCCCTCTTCACGCCCTCGGTTTGTCCTTGTCCGTCCTTCCGGAGGCGGCCTTTTTCCCTTCCTTGCTCGCATCTGATAGCTGGTGGCTCATGGGATTTTACACATATATTTTTCCCTATGAGCTATGACCTATGACCTATCAGCTTTCATAGGATTTCTCGTCGCTTTCGCTCCTCGAAATGACATTTTTCAACGGTCCCGGCGCGTTGGCGCCCCCCGGGGCTTCGTCATTCCCGAACGGCCTCATCGCATGTCCCGATCATGTAGAGGGCGCTTTCGGGATAATCGGCGAATTCGTCGTTCAGGATCCGCTCGCACCCGTCCAGGGCGTCCGCGAGGGCCACCATCTTCCCCGCCTTGCCGATGAACTGCTCCGTCACATAGAAGGGCTGGGTGAAGAACCTCTCCAGCCGCCGGGCCCGATACACCGTCCGCTGATCCTCCCGGGACAGTTCGTTGATCCCCAACATGGCGATAATGTCCTTGAGTTCCTCATAGATGGTGAGGTTGCGCCGGATCTCCTGGGCGATACGATAGTGCCGCTCCCCGGCGATGGTGGGCATGAGCATCTTGGACCCTGACTGAAGAAGGTCGATGGCCGGATAGAAGCCCTCGCTGGCCCGTTTCCGGGAAAGGACGATGGAAGCGGTAAGATGGCTGAAGGTATGGGAGGCCGAGGGGTCGGTGAAGTCGTCGGCGGGGACGTAAACGGCCTGGATGGACGTGATGGCCCCCGTGGAGGTATTGCAGATCCGCTCCTCCAGTTCGGCGAGATCCGAGGCCAGGGTGGGTTGGTACCCGAGCCGGGAGGGAAGGAGACCCATGAGGCCCGAAACCTCCTGTCCCGCTTGGATGAAGCGGAAGATGTTGTCGATGAGGAGGAGGACGTCCTGACGTTCTTCGTCCCGGAAGTACTCGGCCATGGTGAGCCCCGTGTGTCCGACGCGGAAGCGCGCCCCGGGCGGTTCGTTCATCTGTCCGAAGACCATGACGGTGTTGGCCAGCACGCCCGCCTCCTTCATTTCCCGGTATAATTCCTCCCCTTCCCGACAGCGTTCCCCGACCCCGCAGAAGATGCTGATGCCGTGATGGTGACCAACCATATTGTGGATCATTTCCGTGAGGAGGACCGTCTTGCCCACGCCGGCGCCGCCGAAGAGACCGGCCTTGCCTCCCCGCTCCAGGGGGCACAGGACATCCACGGCCTTGATCCCCGTTTCGAAGATCTCCGAGACGGTGGACTGTTGCGTCAGGGGGATCTGGACGCCGTGGATGGGACGGCGCTGCTCTCCCGAGAGGCCCTCGACATTGTCGATGGGCTCCCCGAAGACGTTGAAGACCCGGCCGAGGAGTTCCTTGCCCACGGGGATCAGGAAAGGCTCGCCGGTGTCGATCACCCTCGACCCCCGGGCCAGGCCCTGGGTGGGCCGGAGGGCGATGCCCCGGACCACCTCGTTGTCGAGCTGCACCATAACCTCGATACGGATTCCGCCGTCGTCGCCGGCGCGGAGGACGTTGCGAATGGCGGGGAGGCGGCCCGCGGGAAAGCGGGCATCCACGACGCTGCCCCGCACGGAAACGACGGTTCCTTCGTAGAGTTCCTGTCTCATCATTTAGGCTCCCTTTTCTCCTGTTGTAAAAGCATGGTTCGATGTCAATAAAGCCCTGCCTGATGTTCGCCGCCGGCCATTGGCAGCGCCCGGCACATCTCTTCCGCCCGGGCCACCCCTTCGCTCAGGAAGGCCACGACGCCCCCGATGACGAGAAACATCGCCGCCCGAATGACGTCGTCGGTAAAAGGCATCCCCCGCAGATACACCAGATGGCTCAGCAGGAGGAAGCCGCCCAGCGCCGCCGCAACCAGGACGCCCCTTTTCTTCCACCAGATGGCCGCCAGGACGACGGGGATATAGAGCAGATGGGTAAAGATCACGTTCGTTCCCAAAACGGCATGATAGTAATAGGTCAGGGCGAGGGCACCGAGGAGGAAGGCGGCCATGATAGGTCCCCGGTAGGGGCCCAGTTTCGCCCCCTGGGGGCTTTCCATGCGCAGGACGTTCACCACGCCAAGCTTCTCCTCGATCCGCTGGCGGATCAATTCCTGATAACGCCGGCTGATGAACAAGATGGCATAGTCGAACATGAGGATGGTGCGAACGAGACTGTCCACCGCATGCTTCTGTTCCACCGCGGAGATGAAGATCGTCTGGAATTCCGCATAGAGCCAGATGTGACGCCGCATCATGATCAGCGCGTAGAGGGCCTCGTCGAGGGGGATGTTGCGGCCATGGTGCTCTTCGGCGTATCGGGCGAAGTATTGCCGGGAGACGTCCGCCGGCCGGTCCGTGAAGAACATCTGCTTGAAATGGTCGTAGAAGCGCATCGCCATGGGCACCAGCGTCTCCTCGGGAAGGTGGTGATATGAAGGGGTCCGGGGGTTTTTCTTCACGTCCCGGGCCCATTGCCGGGCGATGGGCTCGGCGTGGGATTCGATAAGATTCACGAGCTTGAGCGAACCGGACATACTCTCTGCCCTCCTGTTGATCCCCGAAAGGAAAGGCGGGCGGGGACGAGCCTCCGGGGCGTCGGCATGGCGTGGCTTCATCCCTGCAATCGCCTTGCCGACGCCTCTTTTCGTCAACCTCCCCGTCCCTTTTCCCCCGGCGTCGTTTCACGCCGCGGCTTTGCCGCCGCCTCGCCAATGCCGGACCTTCTTCTCAGGTGTTCGGTGCTTCGAACCACTCCAGTTTCATCAATTCCCCGTAACGTTTGGTGATGAAGTAAACGGCGTAATCGAACATGAGCATGGTGCGGGTCACGCTCTCGATGGCCTGCTGCCTTTCCACGGCGGTGGAAAAAACGGCCTGAAATTCGGCATAAAGCCAGATCTGCCTCCTCATGAGGATGAGGGCGTAAACGGCTTCTTGCAGGGGAACCCCTTCCCGGTATCGCTTCTCGGCGTAACTGGTGAAATATCCATCGGAGGCCTCCACCGGTTTCGGTTCCATGAACAACTTCCGGAAATTCCTGTAGAACCGCACGGCTTGAGGGACCAGCCTTTCCGGCTGCCTGCCATGATAAAAGGGGGTAAAGGGATTCTTCACTACCAGCATGGACCACTGGGCAGCGATCCTTTCCGCGTGATTCTCGACCAGATCGATCAGTTTCATCGAGGCTACCATCTTGGATCCCTCCCTTCCATTTGTAGTCAACCCGCTTTTGACTGAAGCTACCGCAAGGGACGTGCCATGTCCCCTCAAGGATTCCTTCCACCTAACTACTTGCAATCGTGGAGGAAATTTTCAATCGGCCGCCCTTCGTTTCCCAAGGGGCGAAAAAAATGTCGCCTCAATTCGGCCACAACGAAGACCCTTCCGTGTCTTTGGCCATAGTTGCCAATGGATTCACTTAGTTACAGATCACGACACAAATGTCGCGGGGGGATGACAGGCAGGTCGCCGGATGCGCTAAGGCCTCCGAACATAGACATTTATGGGGAGCCCATCGCTTGCGCCCCTTTCATCTTCCCGGCCCGACGGACGCGGTCGGGATTGTCCATTCTGGCGACGGGCCGGCGTTGTTCCAGCGGACGGACGCCGTGGGGTCGTAAGCGGGCAGCCTGACGCTCGAAAAATGTTTTATTGACTTTCCCCCTCCCTTCCCCTTAATATGCCCCCCATGCTGCCATGAACACTCCGACAGCCGAAATACGTGTTTTTCCATCACCAGAATCGAATTTGGGGCAATCCCCGCGGGCGGGGAAAAAATATTGATTGAAGGAGGGAAACGGCAATGGCGGAAACAGGATCGAAAAGGGTCATCACGGCGGAAAAACCGGAGGATTTGAGCCAAGAGGACATGGCGCGCCTCATTGTGGACATGTTCCACCGCAACATGGTGCATTACACCTTGTGGTTCAACGCGGTAGAGCACCAGTTCGGCATCACCCGGGCGCTGGAAATCATGAAAAAGGCGCGAAAGGACAGCTACGACATCCAGATGGGCCGGATGGCAAAGGTCTTCGGATTCGAAATGGTCGATGGCATTCCCAAGCCTTTCTTGGAGATGCCGAAAGAGAAGCTCATCAATATCATGAACAATCTGGGGGTAAACTGGCTGGCCAACGACGGCGTCTGGTTTCAGGCCGTGGAATCCATGCGCGATATGTACGACGCCAAACGCTGCAACGACACCTGCTGGACCAGATATTCCCCCTTCGAGGCCTGGTCTATCAAGGAGTTCCTCGGGCTGCCCCGGGACGCGGGGCTGGAGGGGCTGAAACAGGCCCTGCGCTACCGGATGTACGCCCGGATCAATGTCCAATCCATCATCGACGAGGGACCCAACAGCTTTATCTTTCAGATGAACGACTGCCGGGTGCAGTCGGCGCGAAAACGCCGGGGTCTGGATGATTACCCCTGCAAGTCGGCGGGCTTGGTGGAATACCGCCATTTCGGAGAGTCCATCGACAGCCGGATCCTCTGCGAATGCATCGGCTGCCCCCCGGACGAACATCCCGACGAGTGGTTCTGCGCCTGGCGTTTTAGCATCCCCGAGGGGGCATAAGATTCTCTATCTCCATATCATATTGACGCCGGACCGTCGGGAGGGACGATGACTGCCGAACCTTTGCTCATGCACCTGGAAAACAACGTCTATCTGGAGGGGGAAGACGCCCTGATCGTCATCGACCGGCGCAAGCTCCCCCGGACCCGAGCGGAGGTTTACTGCACCGATCATCTGGAGGTGGCCCGGGCCATCGAACAGATGATGGTCCAGGGCGCCGGCGACATCGCCATCACGGCGGGATACGGTCTCTATCTGGCCGCCCGGGAGGCGGAAAGGCAAAGAGGCGGTCGCGACATGGCCTTTCTCAAGCATGCCGCCGACCGCCTGTGCGCCACCCGGCCAACGGGCTTTCACCTCGCCATCCTCCTGGGAAAACTCCTGGAGCGAATCCGGCGGGAACCTGACGGCCGGGCCTCGGCGATCATCCTGGCGGCAATCCAAAAGAGCCTCGCCCGGCAGCGGGAGATCTCCCAGACGACGGGAAGGCAGGCGGAAACCCTTCTGTCCCCGGGAGACGTCGTCCTTACCCACTGCTTTGCCGGGGCCGGCCTCCTGTACATGTTCCGATATGCCCGGGAAAACGGCAAGGAGATCAAGGCGCTCTGCACCGAGACCCGGCCCTACCTCCAGGGGGCGCGGCTGACGGCCTGGTCGCTCAGCGAGATGGGGATCGACACGACGCTGATCACGGACAACATGGCGGCCTGGTGCATGTGCCGGGGCATGACGGACAAGGTATTCGCCGCCGCGGATCGGATCGCCATGGATGGATCGGCGGCCAACAAGGTGGGAACCCTGCAGTTGGCCATCTGCGCCCGGCGGTTCGACATCCCCTTCTATATCCTCGGCTACGGCGGACCGGATCGTCGCACCCTCCGGGGCGGCGACATCCCCATCGAAGAGCGGGACCCCCGGGAGGTGCTGGAATTTCAGGGCGCCCCCATCTCCGGCGAGAGGGTGAAGGCCTATTACCCCGCCTTCGACGTCACCCCTCCGGAGCTTATTACGGGCATCGTCACCGTCCGCGGGGTGTTCAGCCCCGCCGGGATCGCCGACGGTTAGTCCGTTAAGACGAAGGGCCGCGGGCGGGCAACACGGGGCGACTCGATCACAACGCCTCCATATCCAGCGGATATGCTCCGTGAAGGGACGAGACCTTTGAAAAACGCCGTTTCCGAGTTCTTGTCGTCATGCCGGCGGAAGATGGAGAGCTTTGTTTTCAAGGTATTCCCGAGCCCGGATTAGGCCGGGGCGGCGGGAAATCGTCGATTTTCAAAGGTCTCGGGACATGGATCCCCGGACGCGTCGATCCTCGAGAATCGACAGGGCCATGTTGCGGGTTTTCGCGGGATAATCCATGTCCGGCAAGCCCGCCTCCGAATTTGCCGCTTGCGCTACTGAAGGCGTTCGGTGAAGATCTCCACGGTGACGGCGGCATCCTGCTCCAGACAAAGCATGGACTGGGGAATCAGGAAGCTGCGCATGTGGGAAGGAACATAGATGAGAAGCCAGGGGTCGTCTTCCCTGTAGAGGCCGCGGCGGCCGATAACCTTGCCCGTCCGGCCGTAAAACGGATGCCGGGGATTGTCCACCATGACGATATCGCCGAGGTTCATACCCTGTTCCTCCTTAGCGGGAAATGTTCGTGTGTCGCGAACCGCTCCGTTCATAAAAAACCGATGTGGGGCATCTTAACTTGCATTTCGGAGAAAAGCCACCCTTATCTTTCGACGAGGGGCCTGGCATATCCGACAACGATGATTCGAGGCCTTTGAAAAACTGCCGCCCATGCCCTGTCGGGCTTGGCACGGCATCCAGAAAATAGGTGAAGGCACTGGATCCCCAGCTTCCCGGGAAGGACCATAGGGAGGGCGCAACGGGGTTTTGCAAAGGTCTCGATTTCTCAAGGGGGAGCGCGTGGATTTATTTTCCTTCCCCGCGGGGGGGGCGTTGCGGGGTGATCGATAGCGGCGCCGATCATTGCCGGCGGGAGCGGGAGGAACCGCTGGCCAGGGAAGAGCTGGACCTGCTCATGGGCTGCATCGGCGGCTCTCCCATCCCCACCTTCGTCATTGACCGCAACCATCGTCTCATCTACTGGAACCGGGCGCTGGAGGAGTTGAGCGACATCAGCGCCGCGGAAGTCATCGGCACCGACCAGCACTGGCGAGCCTTTTACAGCAGCCGCCGACCCTGCCTGGCCGATCTGCTCGTAGCGGGTTCCGTCGCGGACATCCCCCGCTGGTATGGGAAAAAATACATAAAATCGGCCCTTATCGAAGACGCCTACGAGGCGACGGACTTCTTTCCCGAACTGGGAGACAATGGCCGCTGGCTCCGCTTTACCGCCGCCTTGCTCCGGGCGCCCCAGGGGCCGGTCCTCGGGGCCGTGGAGACCCTGGAAGACATAACGGAACGTAAGGCCGCGGAGGAGGCCCTGCTGAAGGCCCACGAAGAACTGGAGGCGCGGGTCAGGGAACGGACCCTCGAATTGGGCAGAACCAACGAGGTCCTCCAGCGCACCACCGACCAACTCTCCCTGCTTCTGGAGTCGCTGCCCATCGTTTCCTACACCCGCAACGCCGCGGGAGGATATGAAATCACCTTTGTAAGCAACTCCGTAACGGAGATAACGGGCTATCATCCCAGCGACTTCACGGATAATCGCCACTTCTGGCAGGAGCGGCTCCATCCCGACGACCGCCGACGGGCGATCGAAAGGCTTCGGGAAACGGGCGGAGGCGGCGCATATCGCTGCGAGTACCGGTTCCGCGCCGCCGATCAGACCTATCGCTGGTTTTCCGACTTCTGGCGCCCGGTGCGTATGCCCGATGCGCCAACCCCTCATTTAGTCGGGATATGGCAGGACGTGACGGAGGAAAAACGAATCCGCCGGGAAAACGAACTGCGCCTCCAACAGATCATCCAGACTCACAAGCTCACGGCCCTGGGAGAGGTGGTTGCCGGAGTCGCCCATGAGATCAACAACCCCGTAAGCTTCATCTCCTACAACATCCCCCTCCTGGAAGAGATCTGGAACACCGTCGCGCCGGTGTTGAAGGACCATGACAACTTCGCGAGAAGCTGCGCCCGGCGGGGACTCAGCCCCGAGGAGGTCCTGGACAACATGAGCCAGATCATCCAGGCCTTCAAGATCGCCTCCACCCGCATCAGCCGGGTCATCACCGGGCTAAAGGAATTTTCCCGGAGCGACGAGCGGTCGGAAAAGAAGTCCCTGGCGGTGAACGAGGTCATCCGGGGCGCCCTGGTCATCGTCGGCGCCCAGGTGCGGAAAACCGTTTCCCTTATCGAAGAACGCCTCGCCGACGATCTCCCCCCCGTCCGGGGGCACTTCCAGAAGCTCGAGCAGGTGATCGGCAATCTGCTCATCAACGCCCACCAGTCCATGCCCGAGGACCGCAAGGGAAAGATTACGATCACCACCCGGTTTCTGCCCCGCCTCGACGCCGTCATGATCGCCGTCGAAGATACGGGTCGGGGCATGGATCGGAAAACCCTGGATCACATCTTCGACCCCTTTTTCACCACCCGCCGCGATTCCGGCGGCACGGGGCTGGGGCTGTCGATCTCCTATGGACTGATCAGGGAACATGGGGGGACCATCGGCGTCCTTTCCCGGCCGCAATGGGGAAGCCGCTTTAGCATCTTCCTGCCCGTCGAGGGAAAGCAACTGCCGCGCCTCCAACCCCGCCTGCTCCTCATCGACGCCGACGCCTCTTTCCTCAAGGATCTGCAGACCCATTTCGTCGCCGCCGCCGCCTGGCTGATCAAGTCTCCAGCGGACAAGGAGGGCATCGTCCGGTTTCTGGACGAGACGCCGGAGGTGGACTGGGTGATCGTCGCCGCCGACTTGCAGACCCTCGCCGGAGAGGAGGTGATCGCCGCCGTCCGGCGGCGGCATCCCCTCCTCCATTCGGTTTTGTACGGTCCGGATGTCCAGGACCGCCGGCGTTGCCTCCCCTCGGCCTCTCCTCCCACCTTTACCGTCGTCAAACCTTTTGCTATGGAAGAACTCGTGAAGCTGATAGAAGAAACGGGGAGGCAACGCCTATGAAGATCCTCATCGTTGACGACGAGGAAATCGCCCTCGCGTCGGTGCAGCGGCTGCTGAAATGGCGGGGGCTGCGGGATGTGGAGATCTGCGATAACGGCCGGGAGGCGGTCCGCCGCATCCGGGAGCGGGACTATGACATCGTCCTCCTCGATCTCCTGATGCCGGAAACCGACGGGATGCAGGTCCTGGAGGCGACCAAGCCCTTCAAGCCCTGGACGGAATTCATCATCCTCACGGCCGTGGACGACATCCCCGCCACGGTCCGAGCCATCCGCATGGGGGCCTACGACTACCTCGTCAAGCCGGTGGACAACGACCTGCTGTTTTTGACCATCGAGCGGGCCTATGAACGCAAGGGACTCCTCAAGGGATTGTCGGCGGGCAGCCGGACCCATGCCGGGGAAATCCCCGGGGCCTTCGCGGAGATCATCACCCAGTGCCCCTTCATGAAGTCCCTGCTGGTCTATGCCCAGGTCATGGCCCGCGGCGGCAATCCCGTCCTGATCACCGGCGAATCGGGGACGGGCAAGGAACTCGTGGCCCGGGGCATCCATCGGGCCGGGCCCGCCCCCAACGGCCCTTTCATCGCGGTAAACGTCAGCGCCATCCCCAATACCATGTTCGAAACCCAGTTCTTCGGGCATGTCCGGGGGGCCTTTACCGGGGCCGAGGCCAACTACCGGGGCTTCTTCGAACAGGCCAACGGTGGGACGCTGTTTCTCGACGAGATCGGGGAACTCCCGGCGGGACTCCAGGCGAAACTCCTCCGGGTTCTGGAGGAAAAGTCCTTCACGCCCCTGGGCGGCGCCAAGGCCATCCAGGTGGATGTCCGGGTCATTTCCGCCACCAACATGGACCTAGACCGGGCCTGCCAGGAAGGTCGGTTCCGCCTGGATCTCCTTTACCGCCTCCAGTCCGCCCATGTCCACCTCCCCCCCCTCCGGGAGAGGGAGGGCGACATCGCCCTGCTGGCCAATCATTTCCTCCGCGAGGCAAACGACCGCCACGGCAAGGCGATCACGGGCTTCAGCTCCGAAGCCATGGACGTTCTCACCCGCCGGGAATACCGGGGCAATGTCCGGGAGTTGGCTCAGGTCGTGGAAAACTCCGTGCTCCTTTGTGAGGGGGAGATGATCCTGCCCCATCATCTGGGGCGACAACCCACCCGGCAGTCCCTGTTCGCCCGGCGTCTATGCAGTCTCAAGGAAAACGATGAAATCCAGGTGGCCTACGTCCTCATGAACACCGGCGCCGACCGGCGGCAGACAGCGGCGGTCCTGGGCATCACGGTGCGGCAGTTGCAGCGTAAACTCGCCCAGATGCGAGAAGATCCCTACTGGCGGGAGGTCATGGGCGAGGCCCTGTCCCGGGAAAGAGACGGGACCGTTTCATAAGGTCTCAAGGTATGGACGCCATGAACAAAAAAGGCTTTACCTCTTTGGATTACCCCCTGTTCGAGACGATGCGGAAGAAGGCGCCCCGGGCGGCGCGTTACTGGCTGCTGGGGGACCGCCTCTTCCAGGTGGGTCTGCTTCTGACCATCATGTTCCTGCCGCTGGCGTTCTACGCCTACACCCAGTGGGGTTCCGGATGGTTCCTGATCGGAGTGGGAGTGGGGTTGGCATGCTCCCTGTGTCTTTTGGCCGCCGGGGTTTACTACAAGCGCGAATCGTACAGACTGGCCATCCAGGCCGGCATCGACGTAACCGGCATATAGAGGCGGCCTTGGGATTCCCGCTCCTCCCGGAGGATTTGCCCCATCCTCATGCCCGCAAGGCACGCTCGTAATTGATCATCATGAGCATCGCCGCGGTGTCCGGCATCTCCTCGAAACCCAGATGACGGTAAAAGGAGCGCGTTTCCCCTCGGGCAATCAAACCGACCCACTGCAGGCCGTCGGCCCGGAGGCGCAGGAGCAACTCCCGGACAATCCGGGCGCCGATGCCTCGTTTCCGGAATTCGGGAAGAACGGACACATCCTGCAGGTAGGCGTCACTGAAGCCATCACTGATCGCCCGGCCCATGCCGACGATTGCCCCGCCTTCCTCCGCCAGGACAAAGCAATGGCTTCCCGCCACGATCCGCCGCGCCAGTTCCATTGATTCGTCGGTCCGGCCGGCCCACCAGCCGGCCGTCTCATAGAGGCGGAAGATAGCCGCAACCTGTTTCCCGTCCGGGTCCTCAACAAATGTCAGTCTCATGGGACGATCCGTTTTCGTTTTTCAACAACTCGTCATGAAACTCCCAGAGGGTCTGGACCAGGGAAACGATGACCGGACCGATGACGAACCCGGAGATGCCGAAGAGGGAAAGCCCGCCCAGGGTGGAGAGAAAGATGAGGAGGGTGTGCATCCGGATCGCCTGCCCCACCAGCATGGGCCTCAGAAAGGTGTCCACGTGGCTGATGATGAAGAGGCCGCAGAGAAGAATGACCACCCCCTCCCAGACATGGCCCAGGACGAGCATGACGGCCCCCACGGGGGCCCAGACAATGGCGCAGCCCACGGCGGGGATGATGGAGGTGAAAACCATGAGGACGCCCCAGGTGATGGCGCCGTGGACGCCGGTGATGAAGAAGACGATGGCGCCAAGGAGGCCCTTGAGGCCCCCGATGATCAAGGTGACCTTCAAGGTCGCCGCGGTCATGGCGGCGAACCTCTCCAGCAGCAGGCCTTCCTTCACGGCCCCGAGAGGGAAGATCCTCATGGCCATGCCCACGAATTTCTCGCCATCCCGTAAAAAGAAAAAGAGGGTGTAGAGCATGATCGCGAAGTTTACGAGAAACATGATCGTGTTCTGGGTCAGATTCTTGAGGCTGTCGAAGATGAAGCTCGTCGTCTTCTCCACCAGGGCCGTGACATTCTCGCCGATAAGGCTCATATCGATATGAAAGAAACGCAGGTAGGGGTCGGCGGCGACCCTCGCGATCATCTCCTTGACCTGACTTTCGATCCGGGCGCTTTCAACATTGAGGGAGTTGTAAACATGGAAGGATTCGTTGAGCAGCAGGCTGCCGACCACCCCCGCGGGGAGGATGATGACCGTCATGATCAAGAACAGGGACGCCGTGGCCGCCAGGCTGGGGGATGCGATCCTCTCGCACAGGCGCCGGTGGAAAGGTTTGAAAACCACGGCGATCACCGCCGCCCAGAACAGCGGATAGAAAAAGGGCCTCAACAGATAGAGCGCCAGGAGGGTGGCCAGGCCAAGGAGGAGATAAAAAAAGGCGTGGCGCGTCTTGCCCGGCTTATGACTGTCAGCGTTCGCATTCATGGATGGAGCTTTAACCAAATTTCCGCCTTTTGGCAATTTTTTTATGTATTTGCTGTCTGCCTTCGCCTGGGGCCTTCTTCATGGCCGCCCCGGACGAAGGTCTTCCGTAAGCCCTTTGAACATCTCGTCTTTTCAGGGTTCGCACGCAAGGAAAACCTTGGCATGCGGAGATCGACGCCATGCGCGGGCCGGTTTCTCGGAGATCTCTCCCCCAAGCCGCTCTTTGCCAAACGAATCTCTTTGTGTTAGACGAAAGCCATGATGGATCTCTGGAACGATACCCGCCCGATTCTCGTTTCCTGCGCCCGGGGGATTGTGCCTTACCTGCGGGAGGAAATCCTCGCCCTGGGATTGCCGGTGCGGGAGACGGCGGAAGCGCACGTGGAAACGGAGGGCGCCATGACGGACGCCATGCGCCTCAATCTGGCCCTCAGAACCGGACAGCGCGTCCTCTTTCTCCTCCATGAAGGCTTTGCCCGGTCGCCCGGGGATCTCTATGCCGCCGCCTTCGATCTACCCTGGGAACAGGCGCTCCATGTGGACCGCTACTTCTGCGTCACCTCCGCCGTGGATACCCCGGCGATTCAAGATCCCCGTTACGCCAATGTCCGTCTCAAGGATGCCATCGTGGATCGCCTCCGGGGGCTTTTCCGACGGCGTCCGGACACGGGACCCGATCGCACCGGCGCCGTCCTGCATCTCTACTGGCGGGACGATCGTTACCGGCTCTTCGCCGACACCTCCGGAGAACCCCTGTCCCGGCGGGGCTATCGGAAGATCCCCCTGACGGCGCCCATGCAGGAGACCCTGGCGGCGGCGACGCTCATGGCCGCCGGGTGGACGGGGGAGGGTACTCTGCTCAACCCCATGTGCGGCACCGGCACCCTGGCGATCGAGGCGGCCCTGATCGCCCGACGGCGGGCCCCCGGTCTGCTCCGGGAAAATTTCGGATTTTTCCACCTCCGGGGTTTCGATGACGACCGGTGGCAAGGACTGCGGATTCAACTGCGGAAGGAGGAGCGGAAGGACATTCCCGGCCGGATTGTCGCCACGGACATCTCCCCGGAAGCGGTGCGGGCCGCCGCGATCAACGCCGGGCGGGCAAAAATGGGGCGCCATATCCAGTTTCGTGCCTGTCCCTTCGCCGCCACTCCCGTGCCGCCGCCTCCGGGGATCGCGATCATGAACCCCCCCTACGGACGGCGCCTGGGCGAGGAGGAGGACCTGGGACGCCTGTATGGGGAAATTGGCGATTTTCTGAAGAAGAAATGCGAGGGTTATCGCGGCTATATCTTTACCGCTAATCTGGAACTGGCCAAGAAGGTGGGGCTCCGCACCGCCCGGCGACTGATCTTTTTCAACGGCGAGTTGGAAAGCCGGCTTCTGGAATACCGCCTCTACGAGGGCGGCAAAAAGCGGCGGGAGGGGACGGAAGAGCCGGCGGCCATCGGGGAAGCGTCCCCGGCATCGAACGCGGCGTCTCCGCCCCCGGCGGCGAGGCCCCATGCCCGGATCATCAGGCCCGCCGCCCCCCGGACGACGAGACGGTCGACGACGGGAAACTCCCCCGCCCCGAGAGCGAAGCCCCATGACCATGCCTCCGGCGGAAAGGGCCGGCGGCGATGGGAAAGGAAAGCCTGATGTCCATAAAGCGAAGTCAGATCTTCACGGAAGGAAAACCGACATGGATCTGAGCCTTGTGCATCCCATCGGCGTCTTCGATTCCGGCATCGGCGGTCTGACCGTGGTCCGGTCTCTGATGGAACGCCTGCCCTTTGAAAACATCGTCTATTTCGGCGACACGGCCCGGGTCCCCTACGGCGTCAAATCCGTGGAGACCATCGCCAGGTACGCCATGGAAATAACGGATTTTCTTCTGAAGAAGCGCGTCAAGCTCCTGATCGTCGCCTGCAACACCATCGCCGCCGTCGCCTACGAGGCGATCCAGGAACGCTCGCCCGTACCGGTCCTGGACGTCATCGAGGCCGGGGCCTCCTGCGCCGCCGCGACGACGAAGACCAAGCGGGTGGCGGTCATCGGCACCCCGACAACGGTGAACAGCAACGCCTACGCCCGGACGATCCACGCTCTCGACCCGGACATCCGGGTTTTTTCCCAGGCTTGCCCCCTTTTCGTCCCCCTCGTGGAGGAAGGGTGGCTGGATCATCCGGTGACTCGCCTGACCGCCCAGGAATACCTGAAACCGATCCTGGCGGAGCATGTGGACACCCTGGTTCTGGGCTGCACCCATTACCCGCTCCTCAAGTCCCTGCTCCAGGATATCGTCGGCAGCGCCATGAAGCTCGTGGATTCCGCCGAGGCCATGGCGGAGATCGCCGCCCGGCTGCTGCGTAAACAGGGGCTGGCCAATCCCCTTCGGATTCCCCCGGAATATCGCTTCTGCGTCTCCGATGTCCCCTTCCGCTTCCAAACCATCGCCGAGCGTTTTCTTGGTCGGACCATGAAGCGCGTGGAGGTGGTGAAATTGCCCTTGCAATAAGCGGCCAAAGGAGGTAAATACATCGAATATCAAGGCCTTGGAGCGGGCATGCCCCTGCGGCGGCCCCGGGAGAAACCGGCGGCTAAGAGGCATCCCGCGACAACAATAAAGAGACCTTTGAAAAACTGCCGCCCATGCCCTGTCGGGCTTGAGACGGCATCCAGAAAATGATTGTAGATACTTGATCCCCACTTTTCCGGGACGGACCATGGGGAGGACACAACGGGGTTTTGCAGAGGTCTCTAAAAGGATCGGAGACATGAAGAGCGCCGCCGACGTCTTCGTCGCCCCGGTCCCAAGCGACCGCGGCGAGGTAAAATGCGCCGGAAGATCCCCACAAAAGACGGGGCGCTAACCCTCATGCCGGGGCAGGCGCAGCGAAATATTAAAGTATCCAAATAGTTGCGGACATTCTCACCTAAACGACGGGGGAAGAGATAGGAGAAAAACAAGCGATATCGAGGAGGATCGAGGAGGATGAGGGAAGCGAGGTTAAATGTCCATAAAAAGAGGCCCGGCGTCCCGGCAGGCGCCCGGGGTCCGGCCTTCGCGATGGGTTTGGCGCTGGCGCTCCTTGCCTGGCCCCTCCTTGCCGGGCACGTTGCCGGGGAAGAACCGGGGGCCTTGCCCCGCTACGGCGCCGGGGCGATTCAAGTCCGACTGTACACCGATTATTTCTGCGGCCCCTGCCGTTCCATCGAACCGGCGGCGGAGGCGCTGCTACGGGACCTGGTGAAAAAGAAGCGCATAACCCTGACCCTGGTGGACCTCCCCCTCACCCGCCACAGCGTCCTTTACGCCCGCTACTTCCTCTACGCCCTGAAGGAACTCAACGAGTTGGAACATGCCCTGAAGGTCCGGCGCCTCCTCTTCGACACGGCGGCGACAAGGGAAAAGTCTTCGCCGGAGCGGATCGAGACGGCCTTGAGGAACAAGGGGATAGCCTTTGCGAGCTTCGATCCCAGGCCCCTTTTTGACCGTTATAACGAGCTGATCAAGGAAGACAACGTCCATTCCACGCCCACATGCGTAATCGTGAAGGGAGGGAAGAAGGAGACCTTCATCGGCACGGACGAGGTCATCAAGGGCCTGAAGGGGCTGTCGTGAACGTCGGCGCGGCAATCCGCGGGGCCTTGAATGTCCTCCTGGCCCTAACCGGCATGGGGCTGATGATCTTCTATTCCCTCTGCGACTCCTCCTGCCGCTACCTGAAGGGCAACCTGCTGGGCGTGGAACTTCAGTACGTCGGGATCGTCTTCATGGGCCTCCTGCTGGCGCTCACGCTCCCCCTTCCGGGCCGCCGCGGGCTCATGGTCGAACATCTGCGCACGGCCCTCCTCTCCGGCGCCCTGGGGGGCGAGGCGCTGCTGGTTCGCTTCCAGATCGTCAACGATGCGTATTGCCCCCTGTGTCTCGCCTTCGGGGCATGCGTCGTCCTCCTCTTCGCCCTCAACTTCACCGCCATGAGCAGGCCCCTGGCCCTGGGGTCCTTCCTGGCGGGGCTGGCGGTCTTCGGCCTCTTCTTCTCCGGCTCGGTTCTCCCCCTCTACTGACAAATCCAGCCCCGGCGACGCCCCGACGGAACCTTTGGCCTCCTTTCACCTCTACCCAAGGCCCTCCCCATGCGGCCCTTGCCGGGTCCTCGGCGCCGGAGACCCGGGCAGGGCCGTCATTATGAAGCCATCTCTTTTGATTCCCGCCCCTTTTCACGCGGGAGGCCGTCTTGACAAGGCCGGTATTACTTAGTAATATAAACCAAGGTTTTCCCTTGGTAGGTTTCAGCCCTTTCGCCCCTCCGCCGGAGATAGTGGCCGCATGGATTTCCGGAACCTGCCCTCGATCGAAATCAGGAGACATTCTTCTTTGATAACATTATGTCGAGACCTTTGGAAAACCGCCGTGCATGCCCTGTCGGGCTTGACCCGACATCCAGAAACAAGTTGAAGACGCTGGATTCCCACTTTCCCGGGAAGGACCATGGGGAGGAAACAACGGGGTTTTGCAAAGGTCTCATGCCGCGCTGGCCCCACGCCCCGTTGGCCCATGACCCAGGGGCATCGCGTCATGAAGCATGCTCTGAAATGGCTAATGAAACATCCTTGACGGCATCTCGCCACAGGGGGGGGATGAAAGCGAAGCTTAATGCTCACAAGATGTTCTCCGAGAAGAACCACAATAAATCAATCATTTACGAGCGCATTTTCCGGTGAAGAATCCGGGTTAAAAACAAGGCGCCGGGAGGACCGCCGATGAAAAAAAAGGAAGCCATCATTACCTTCAAGGTCAACGAGGACCTTCGGGAGGTGATCAGCAACATCCCCAACCGCTCGGAGTTCATCCGGGCGGCGATCATGACGGCCCTGGAAAATGTCTGTCCACTCTGCAACGGCGCCGGGATACTTTCGCCGAAACAGCGGGAGCACTGGGAGGGTTTCACCCAAAACCATGCCGTCAGGCGCTGCGAGGATTGCCATGAGCTTTTTATCGAATGTGCCAATTCCGTCGTCAAACCCGAATAGAAAAGGCCCCGGAACCAGGCGCCGCCTTCTGATTTGCTGCTGCCTGGCGGGCCTCCTGTTCTCCGGTCCGGCAACGCCCCTCTGGGGGGGGGAAGGGGCGGCCTCCTCCCCCGGCCCGTCGCCCCGGCTCCCCGTGATGGTCACCATTCTTCCCCAGGCCTATTTCGTCGAGCGGATCGGGGGCCCCCATGTGGAAGTGACGACCCTGGTGGGGGAGGGGCAGTCCCCCCACGGCTACGAGCCTACGCCCCGACAGATGGCCAGGCTCGCCGAGGCCCGGGCCTACTTCCTTATCGGCGCGCCGGTGGAGAGGGCCGTGCTGGGTAAGATCGAGGCCTCCCACCGGAAGATCGAGATCGTCGCCACCCAACGGGGCGTGCCCTACCGCTATCCCGCCGGAGAAGGCCATGGCCACGAAGGCAACGACGCCAAAGGACAGCCGCCGCAGGGAAGGGAGAAAACAGGCGGCCCCGCTTATGGAGAGGGGAGAACCGCCGCCCGGGGCGGGGAGGCAGCCGGGAAGCCGGGGACCGCGCCCCATCCTCCGAAGGACGGACAGGCGCCGGATCCGCACATCTGGCTGGATCCCCGGCTGGTGAAGATCCAGGCGCGGAACATCCATGCGGCCCTCTGTCGTCTGGACCCGGCCCACCGGCAGGAATACGGGGCGAATCTCCGGGCGTTTCAAGCGGATCTGGATCGGGTAGATGCCCGGATAGCCCGGGCGCTTGCCCCGCTCAAGGGGAAAAGGATGTACGTCTATCACCCCGCGTTCGGGTATTTCGCCGCCGCCTACGGCCTGATCCAGGTACCCGTGGAATGGGGCGGCCGGGAACCTAGCGCCCGGCGGTTGGCGTCCCTCATCGCCGCCGCACGAAGAGACGGCGTCAAGGTGATCTTCGTACAGGCCCAGTTTCCCGCCAAGAGCGCCGCCGCCGTGGCCCGGGCGATCGGGGGGGCCGTGGCGCCCATCGATCCCCTGGCCCGGGATTACCTGGACAATCTGAACCGCATCGCCGCGGCGGTGGAACAAGGTCTTGGCCAATGAGGGTCTTGTTTTCGTGGCCGTCACGCCTGGGTGGGGCGACTGGCAAGCGGCTCGAGGTCTTCCGATGAACGAGCGAACCATCATCGAATTTGCCGATGTCGATTTCTCCTACAACGGCGTCCCGGTGCTGGAAGGGGTGAACTTCGCCGTCCCCCCCCGGACCTTCATCTCCATCGTCGGACCCAACGCCGGCGGCAAGACGACCTTGCTGAAACTGATGCTGGGCCTCCTCAAACCGGACCGGGGCCGCATCGAGATATTCGGCCTGCCCCCGACGAAAGCCCGTCCCCGCATCGGTTACATGCCCCAGCATGTCCAGTTCGACCCCCGCTTCCCGGTGAGCGTCCTGGATGTGGCCCTCATGGGCCGTCTCGGCGCGGGCGCGGGCATCGGGCCCTACCGGAAGGCAGACCGGGAAGCGGCCCTGGAGGCCCTGCGCCGCCTGGAGATGGAAGCCTTTCAACGGCGGCCCTTCGCGGCCCTCTCGGGAGGGCAGCGTCAACGCGTCCTCATCGCCCGGGCCCTGGCCACGGCGCCGGAACTCCTTCTTCTTGACGAACCGACGGCCAATGTGGATATGGCGGTGGAAACGGAATTGTTCGAACTCCTCCATGCCATGAGCGCCGAGACCGCCATCGTGGTGGTCAGTCACGATCTGGGTTTCGTTTCTCAGTACGTGGAGAGCGTCATCTGCGTCAACCGCCGGGTCATGGTCCATCCCACCGCCGCGGTTACCGGGGAGGCGATCAGCGCCCTCTACGGCGCCGACGTGCGCATGGTAAACCACCGCAAAGGACTGCAAACGATAACATGAAACCTTTGAGAAACCGCCTTCCATGCCCTGCCGGGCTCTCGCCGCGAAACCTTTGAAAAACGCCGTTTCCGCCCCCCCACCGTCCTTTCGGTGGAAGACAAATGCCGTGTTTCCAAGATGTTCTGGAAGCCGGTTTTGGTCGGGGCCTCGGGAAAGCGTGGATTTTCAAAGCCCTCACTGCAGGTGAAAGCGGATGGGGACGTCCACCCACATGGCCACGGGAATGCCCAGCTTGCGGCCGGGTTCGAAGGTCCACTTCTTCATGCCCGCCAGGGCCGATCGATCCAGAAGTTCATATCCGGAAGAGATCTTTACCTTGAGCCGCCCAACCTTGCCGCTGGGCAGCACCTCCACGGTCAGGAGGACCACCCCCTCGTGGCCGCGGAGGCGGGATAGGCGCGGATAATCCGGATGGGGATTCTCCCGATACCGGGGCGTCGCCAGGGAGGTCGCGGCGTCGTTCGTTACCCTGCCCCCCGCGGGTCCGCTCGCAACCTCCGCCAAAGGGGCCAGCCGTCCGGGGGGCGCGACCGCCGCTCCCCCGGCGCCAGTCCTGTCATGGCCGGCGGGCAGCCCCCTCCCCAGGGAGGCCGGCGCCGCCGTCAGTCGTTGCGGTTCATTTGGGGAGGGGTCTGCCGTTGCCGTCGCCGTCGTCGTCGCTGCCGGCTGCGCCGGCGGGGTCGTCCGCGCGTCACTTTGTCGTTTCAGCGCCGCCGGTTCGACCGGAGGAAGGTTTCGATGAACGACCGGGGCCGACGCCAGGGAAACGAGATCGACATGGATGCAGGGATCGAAACCTTTGGCCAATCGGGGTGGCGTCGAGGCGGCCAACCCGCCGGCGAGGAGCAGACCCGCCAGGGCGTGGATCCCCAGGGAAAGGAAAACCCCTCGCCGGAGCGCCGCGTTGTCCGCCGCGGCGCCCAACCTCAAATCCATTCCTTTTCCTTCCAATCCGTTCACCATCCCAAGGCGTCGCTCCTTCGGTCAAAATTCCAGGGACAACCCCCCCTTGAAGGTCCGCTCCGGCATGGGATAGTAGGTGTTCAAGCCGCCCCAGGAGGCGTTGTCCGTGCCGAAACCCGCATATTTTTCATCGTTTATGTTTTCCACGGCGGCGAAGGCCCGGATATTGAGGAAATGTTTCCCCAGGGGCTGCCGTCGCTCGAAGAAGAGGAAGAGATTATAGACGATAAAAGAGGGGAGCTTCTCCGTATTGTTGTCGTAGTCGCCCGAGAGATAGCAGTCGCTCACGTAGCGGACCTCCGGGCGGAGGGTGAAGGAGAAGGGCAGCTTGATGTCGGCGCTGGCCCCCATGATACGGTTGGGAACCATGGGAAGTTCCCTTTTGTTGAACTGACCGTCTTCAAAGGTCGCCATGTGGTAGGTGTACTGTCCGCTTAGGGTTACGATGCCCTTGATGTTCCAGGAAAACGATCCCTCCAGTCCCTGATGCCGGGTTCGGTCGAGATTTTCATTGCGCTTCGTGGCGTTGTTCCAGGTGATCTCGTCCTCCATGTCGATGCGGAACAGCGACAGTGATACCTTCAGGGCCTCCAGGGGGTACAGGAGCGTCCCCACCTCCATGCTCTGCCCCTGTTCCTTCTCCAGGCTCGTATAGAAACCGCCGCCCCAGCCGTTGAAAGAGGCCTGTTCGTCCAGAAAGGGGATCCGGTAGATCCGGGCGTATTTGCCGTAAAGATTGGATTTCTTCCCCAGCAGGACCGTCGCGCTTCCCTCCCAGGCCTCGGCGGGGTGGCGTTTTTCCTGATTGGAAAAGCTGTTGGCCGGGGCAGTGGCGTCCGTATGGTCGCCGCCGAGGGTGGTGTCCCCGGCCCGATAGCCCGCCGCGAGGAGCAGGCGCTTCCAGAGGGATAATTCGTCCCGGACGTAATACTCCAGCGTCTTGCGCCGCAACTCCGCCCAGCCCGTCTTTACCTGGCGTTCCCGGCTGTCCCAGGAGGTCTTGCGATACGGTTCGTCATAGTAATCCAAACCGGCGGTCAGCTTGTTCCCGAGGCCGAAGATGTCTTTCTCCAGGGTGTACTTGGGCGTGAAGGAGAGGGAATCCATATCCGTGTTGACATAGGAGTTGAAAAACCACGAAGGCATGTTGAACTCGTAGGCGTTCTTGCCGTAACCGAAGAGGAGGTCCAACTGCCCGAGGGATTCGTGCACGGCCGTGGCCCCCAGGTTGATCCGCCCCGTCCGGTCCCGGCCGTCGTCATCCGGGGCGGCGTTGGTCCAGTTTGCCGGCGTCGCGGGCTGGTACTGGCGGCGGTCCTGGTCCATCTGCTGCTTCGTTAGGGCCCCGGGGAGATGGTAGTCGCTGTGATTTCCCGCCATGCCCAGAGATAACTGGAAGTTTTCGCCAAGATCGTATCCAAGATCGAACCCGACGGACTGGGAAGCGAGTCTCGAGCGTTCCCGATAGCCCCAGGAGAAGTAGTTTTCCCCGTTGACCGAGTAGGACAGCTTATCCTGCCTTCCCGTGATGCTGATCCTTTCGTTGTTGAGGCCGTAACCGCCCGCCGTGGCCGTGGCCATGACCGCCGGTTTGCCCTTGCCTTTCTTGGTGATGATATTGATAACCCCGCCGATGGCGTTGTCGCCGTAGAGGACCGTATTGGCCCCCCGGACCACCTCCACCCGCTCGATGTTCCCCAGGGGGATCTGAAACCAGTTGTTGGGACTCATGTCCGGACGGTTCTGACGCCGGCCGTCGATGAGGACCAGGGTCTTGCCGAAAGGGTTATCCCCGCCGAAGCCCCGGAGATCCACCACGGACTCGGGGGACTGGCCGCTATAGGAGCGGATCTGCACTCCTTCCAGCTTCTCCAGGACCTCCACCAGGGAGGTCGCCCCGGATTTCTTGATATCTTCCTCGGTGATCACGGAGACGGCGGCGGGGACCTTCCGCACCTCCTCCCAGTCCCGGGTCGCCGTGACGACCACCTCCTCCAGGCGGAGGGCCGGCGCCTCGCCCCAGCCTCCCTTATCGGCCGACGCCGCGGGCGTCCTACCTCCGACGGCTGCCGGTCCTGGATTGCCGACGGCCGGCGCCGCCTGCTTCACGCCGCTCCGAGCAAGCAGATATTCGCCCGGCAAGACCTGTCCTCTCGCCCTTTCCCCAGCCACAGCCGGGAGGATGGCTACCAAAACCGCTGAAAAGACCAACATTGACAAACCTAACCACCACCGTCGCGATCTGTTCATGATTCCTCCTTCTTCCCCCGCGGGAGACAAGATTTGTTCGCTTCGTCAGGCAAGTTTCCTGGCTCGGGGCTCACACCTACTCGCCGCGCCTTCCCGGCGGCCGTCCCGGCCGCCAGTGGCTTGTCGCGGTTTTCGTTCCCCTTACAGTTGCGGGGCAGCGCCGGCTTTCCACCGGCTTCCTTCCCCCGACGAAACCATGTCCAAGATTATGTCTTTGGAAACTCCTCCATTCTTCCCTATGTCATGTTGCGGCGTCCCGGGCCTCCCGGGACCGGGGCCGGGACCCGCCGTCATGGGCGCCTCGCCGGAAAACGCCCTCGTAACATCGACAAGGCCCTCCCCGGCCATCGCGAGCGGCCTCCCTTGTGAGTGCGGCAAACAACCCTCCGAGAGGTTTCATCTGGAAATGCACCCGTAAACGATTGATTTATTGAGGTTCTTCTCGGAGATCATTTTGTGAACATTAAGCTTCGCTTTCATCCCCCTTTGTGACGGAACACCGTCGTGAGCGTTTCACCAGGCCTCGGCGCGGGGAGCGACGACGGGCCTCCCCGTAAGCTTATGACGAATGGTGAGCACCGGGGTTCCATAGACGCGCTCGATATTCTCCTCCGTGAGAACCGCCTCCGGAACGCCGTCATCGCGCACCTCCCCTCGGTCCAGGAGAATGATCCGGTCGCAATAAAGGGAGGCGAGATTGATATCGTGGGTGACGGCGACCACCGCCAGTTTTTCTTTCTTATTGAAGGACTTGATAAGGTTGAGGATCTCGACCTGGTGGCGGATGTCGAGGAAGGCCGTGGGCTCGTCGAGGAGGAGGAGCCGTGGCTCCTGGGCCAGGGCGCGGGCGATGAGGACCCGCTGCCGTTCCCCGCCGCTGAGCTGGTCCAGGGGACGGGCGGCCAGTTGCCGGGTATCCGTCTGTTCCATGATCCTCTCCACCACGGCGAAATCGTGCGGCGCCTCGAACGACCAGGGGGGAAGATGGGGCGACCGGCCCATGAGGACCACCTCCCGGGCGGAAAAGGCGAAAATCCCTTCATAGCTCTGGGGAACGACGGCGATGATTCGGGCCACCTCCCGCCTTTTCATGGCGTGGACCGGCCGACCCTCCAGCAGCGCCTGTCCCTCCCGGGGCGTAAGGACGCCCGACAGCAGACGGAGCAGGGTCGATTTGCCCGACCCGTTGGGACCGAGGATGCCGATGAAATCCCCCTGGGCAAGGGAAAACGTCACCCCCCGGAGGACCCAGGGGTCGCCATAACGAAAGCCGAGTTGGTCGATCTTCATGAGCGTCATGACATAAACCGCAGCCTCCGGCGGAGCAACAGGAGGAAATAGGGGGCCCCGCACAGGGCGGTGATGACCCCGACGGGCAGTTCCGCCGGCGCCACGAGACACCGGGCCAGGGTATCGGCGACGACGAGAAAGACCCCCCCCGTAAAGAAGGCGGTGGGGATGAGGAGGCGGTGATCCGGGCCTACGAGGAGACGGAGGATGTGGGGGACGATGAGGCCGACGAAGCCGATGGTGCCGCTGGCGGAGACGGCGGCGGCGGTGATCAGGGCGGCGGCGGCCAAAAGGACGATCCTGGTCTTTTCCACGGCCACGCCCAACTGTTGCGCCGTTTCCTCGCCGGTGACCAGGAGGTTCAGACAGCGGGCATAAGCGTAGATACAAATCGACCCGATAACAAGAAAGACGGAGGTGTAAAGCAGGGAGCGCTCGTCCGCCAGGCTCAAATCGCCCATGATCCAGTTGAGGGCCCGCTGGAGTTGCACATGGTCGCTGATGGAGAATACGAAGAGGATGAAGGCGTTGAAAAAGGCGTTGACCATAACGCCGGTCAAAAGCAGGGTATTGGTTTCCCGGCGTTTTTCCCGGCCGGCGATGCCGAAGACGGTCAGGATCGCCGTCAGGGCGCCGAGGAAGGCCATTCCGGGGATGCCCAGACGCCAGGCACCCGCCCCCAGGAGAATTCCCATGACGGCCCCTACCGCGGAACCAGCGGATATTCCGAGGATATAGGGGTCCGCCAGGGGATTTCTCAACAGGGCCTGAAATACCACGCCCGCCACGGACAGGGACGCCCCAACGATTGCGGCCAGAACGACCCGGGGCAGGCGGATGGACATGATAATGGAGGCCTCGGCTTCGGTCAGGCCGCCGGACGGGAAGGATGCCCAGGGGAAGAATTCATGAAGGGTGGCCCGAACGGAGATGTCGGCCGTGCCGGTAAAAATGGAGGCCAGGGCCACGGCAACGAGGAGCGCGCACAGCAGCAGGGAGATTTTGACCACCCGCGCCGGTGTTGCGATAAGATGTGATGTCGGGAATGAAAATGCGGCCAATGCTTCCCCTCCCCCGAGGTCAAACAGATGGGCCGGTCTTCCGGCTCCGGGCGCCCTACTCGCCGCCTTCCCGTCCCCCGGCGGAGACAGTGGCATTCCGGCTTTCGTTCCCGTTACGGCTGCGGGGCAGCGGGGGCTTTGCACCCCTCTTCCTCACACCCATCTGGTCTGGCTATATCGATGCTCGACAACTACCGAAAGAATCGCCTCCTGTCAAGAGACAAATCCGGGCCATGGCGTCAATTGCAAATATATGGGAAATCGCCTTTTTGCCGCCCCGCGCTTGACACGGAATCCAGTAAATTCAATCGTCTTTGAGTATGTCTTTCATCGGAGAGACGGGGGCGCCAAGTTTTGCAATTGGCTCGATAGATTTGTTCGTCCCGCGAGCGCTCGCCTTCAGGCGACTGCGTCACAGAGGAAACACGATATTTTCCTCTTATTTAGCGCAGAGACTATTTGCGCCGAGAGGCAAATGCGCCGCCCTTTTTTACAGGCCGCTTTGGCTCACCGCCTCCTTCATCTCCTCCAGGCCGATGAACACCCGGGGTCCGAGGCGGAAAAGGGTTTCGCGGATCGTGTAAACCCGTCCCTCCCGGACGGCTTCCAGGGTCCGGAGCCGCCGGCACAGTCTCCGGGCGTCCTCCTCCATCCCGGGGCTCTGGCCGATGAACAGGAGCCGGGGCTGCCGTCGGAGGGTTTCCTCCAGGGAGTACTTGGGGTAATGACCGGTCGCATCGCCGGCGATGTTCGCCAGGCCCAGGATCTTCATGGCGTCGTCCATGGGCGTGCCGGGGCCGGCCACGATAAGGGGTTCGGGCTGGATGACGAACAGGGCCTTGGGATTGGCGGCCCCGCGTCGTTGTGAGGCCGTCGTCCGGAGGTCCGTTAGGCGTCGCTCCATTTCCGCCGCCTGCCGCCGGGCGGCTTCCTCAACCCGGAGATAACGCCCCATCTCCCTGAGGGCCCCGGGGAGTTCCTCGATCTTCCGGGCCCGGAAGACATGGATGGGCATCCCCAGCCTTTCCAGCCGGGAGGCGATCTCCGGCGGATTGCCGTCCTCGGTGAGGAGCACCGCGTCGGGGCGGAGGGCCATGATCGCCTCCAGGGAGGGGTTGGAAAAACCGCCGATCTTGGGTTTTCTCCGGGCGGCCTGGGGGAAGTCGCAGAAGGTGGTCACCCCCACCAGCCGGTCCCCCAGTCCCAGGGCGAAGACGATCTCCGTGAGGTTCGGGGCCAGGGAGACGATCCGCCGGGGTGGTGAGACCGTCGCCGCGGCGGCGCCGCCGCCGGGGCTAGACGGGGGCCACGGCAGGAGGCATGGCAGCAGGCACAGCAGGAGGACGAAACACCCATAACGACAGGCCGTCACAAAGAGGGATGGAAACGGGAAACCCATCCCCCTATTTCCCTTCATAGCCCAGGGCGGTATAAAAGGAGGCCTTGTCGAAGAAGATCACGATGCGGCGGTCCAACTCCAGGGCCATGTAGATGTCGATGGTCTTCTGCCACATCCCCCGGGAAAGGGCGAACTCCCAGAGGTGTTTCTTGATGAGACTCAGGGCGCTCAAAACCTCTCCCAAATGGAAACCTTCCCGCCGGCGCTCCCGGCCCATGTCCGTGTAATAGGCCTGGATGTCCCGGTCGTCATATCCCCCGCCGAGCCATTTGCCGAACTGGGACAGGATGGTGTGGACCCGGACGAAGAGACGCTGCCGGTCGAAATGGTGGTAGCCCCGGGTGGAGCGGCTGGTGGTCACCTCCTCCATCCAGAGGCGGGAGATCAGTTCCGCATTGGCCTCGATGACCTTCACGAGGCGGTCGGAAAGGAGGTTCTTCCTTGGCCCGCCGGCGGCCCCGGCCCCGCCCGCGGCCAGGGAAAAGGAATCGACGATGGCCCAGTAATCGGCCTTGGCGGCGATAAAACGCTCCACCGCCCGCTTGTTCGACGGGAAGGCCAGGGAGGGAAGGGCGCCAAGAGGGAAATAGCGAACCGCCACGGTATCGCTTCCGGCATGGGGTTGCCCCGGCGCTGCCTCCGCCTCCGCCTCCGCCTCGAAGGTGAGAAAGATGAGGTCCCCGTAGAAACCGTTCCGCACCGAATCAACGTCCACCAGACCCACGATGCGCCCCCGGAGACCAGTTTCCTCCTCCAACTCCCGCAAGGCCGCCGCCTCGATGCTCTCCCCGCTTTCCACGAACCCCGTGGGGAGGCACCACCGCCCCCGGTACGGCCGGCGACCCCGCTTCACCAGCAGGATCTCCCGTTGCGGCGACGACATGACCACGGACACTACAGGGAGGGGATTTTCATAGAAGAAGGTTCGGCAGGCGGGGCAGAAATCCCTCTCCACATCCTCTTCCCGTTCCCGGCACAGGGAGTCGCCGCAATGGGGACAGTACAGGCGCTTTCTTTTCACCGGCGTCTCCTATATCTCATAACGAGCCAATTGCAAAAGCATCGGAAAAAACCTTTTTGAGACCTTTGGAAAACGCCGCCTCAGCCCACCTGCCGCCATGCGGGCGAAAGCCGGAATGCTTTGTTTTCAAGGTATTCCCAAGCCCGGATTATGCCGGGGCGGAGGGAAATCGTCGATTCTCAAAGGTCTCCTTTTCTCATTCCATGCCTGAATCGGAATCCAGTAAATTCGCTGCGTCTTTGAGTATGTCCTCCATCGGAGAGACGAATGCACCGAGTTCCGCAATCGGCCCATGCGGCGATTCTCGATGCATAGGCCGGGCGGCCCGAGGGCCCGTCTCCTGTTTTCACGACCCGCGGGCGTCCTCCCTAGGGGCCCGGCAGATGAAGACGCGGTCGTCCTTGAAGATGGTGAAGCCCGCTTGCCGCCGGGCGACATCCTCCAGATGAACGGCAAACCTGGTCATGATCCCGTCCCGACGCTGCGCATCGATCCCGGCGAGAAAGAAGGGGCTCTTGAAGCGAAAATAGGCCATAAGTATCGGCAATTCATCGGGTTTGAAAACGAGATCGTTCGGGTAGTCGATAATGTCGATGCGGTGGAACGCACGCCGGAGAAGTTGCTCGCCGTTTTCCGCACAGAAGCGGCTGATGATATCCTCCACGGGCAGGCGATCCCGGTTTATGAGGCCCTGTTCCTTCAGGACGGTCCGGGCGGCGGCGAACAGCTCCCCCATGTTCTTCTCCGCGTGGGTGATGGTGATGAAAATGCCCCCGGCGGTCAGGCGCCGGGCAATCTGGGCCACGATCTCGGGGAAGAAATATAGGGCGTAACTGCACAGGATCAGATCCCAGGACCGCTCGGGAAGGGTTTCAATGTGCGAGGCCGGGGCGGCGATGAAGCGTCCCTGGACCCCGATACGACGGCAGACGTCCAGGAAGAGGGATTCGTAGGCCGGGATCATGTCCAGGCCGGTTATCTGGGCCTCGGCCCCCACCCGGTTCCGGAGGGCCTCGGAAAAGAACCCGAAGCCGCAGCCCAGGTCGAGAATCCGCCGGCAGGGCCGCAAATCCAGCCCCCGCAGGGCCGCCTCGCGAATGTCTTCCCGGTTGGTGGAATGGGACCGGATAAGCCCCGCCGTCACCAGGTGGGCATCGACGCCGGTGAAAACCGCGGTGATTTGTTCCTGCTGCGCCTCCCTGTTCATAGCTCCCCGTCTTTTTGCATGAAGGACATTTACCGTGGGAGCATAGGTCCTTTTGCGGGGATCGTCAAATGGATATTTGCCCCCACGACGGGCGGGGGGAATGCGTAATCATCTTCACCCTGCATAGGGCGCTACGCATTTATCCGGCGACGCCGGGACCGTCTGGTCGGCGCCCAACGGAGAGGCCTTGCCAATAAACCCAAATATATCGGCAGCATAAAAATATCCGCAGGATCAGGGCCGCCCTGGCACGCATCGTGATTGTCATTATATCAGGACTTCGGCCACCCATATGCAAAAGCGCGTCAGGCAACAACCACGAATACTCTCAATTGAAAGAGGAGGCAATCATGGCGAAATCGACAAAAGCGGCAAAGACGGTCCCCGCGACCAAGGCCGTAAGAGCGACGAAAAAGGCGAAAAGGAAAGACGACGTGGATCGGACCTTCGAACTGACCGCGGAGGAGCTTCCGGAAAAATGGAAGGACAAACTCGAGTCGTTCTTCGAGGAGACCGAAGCGGGAATTCATGACCACTGGCATCTCCGGTCCGAGGAAGCCGGCATCGAGGCGTCGCAAGCCTTCGGCCCGTTCGACATCACGAATCTTGTCGAGGGGAATATCAAGGTGTTTTTGAAGGGACGGGCAATGAAGATGCGGATCCAGGAATCCCGGGTCTTCCGGATCGAAGAGGGATACATCATCTCTCCGGCGATCTATGAAAACACCGGTTGTTTCCGTTATGCCCTGCCGGCGGAGGGAGAACCGGCGTAAGATCATTGCCGTTGACACCAATCCGTTGCCGTCAACGGAGGTAAACAGGAGCTATCCCCCAGGGGGGTGGGAAGCTCCTGTTTTTTTATGGTCTTTCTTGACTCCAGGCTCGTTTCCCGTTATCCTTGCCCCCTCGGGTTTGCAATCGGCGCATATCATCTTGGGGATCGATGGAAGTCTTCACCTTAGCCACCGTCAGTTTTGCGATCGCCGTTTTTCTCTTTTTAACCAAACGGCAGAACCGCACCCATCTGTCTTTTGCCTGGCTTTGCCTGGCCCTTTTTCTCTATAAGGGGGGAGGGTTCTTTTCCGCCCACTTCAACTCCGACTTCTGGAATCTGATCGCCCTGTGCGGGCTCATGGCCATACCCCCGCTGCTCATGTCCTTCGGGCGACGCCTCCTCAACGACCAGAGCCTCCTTTCCCCGCGCCGGATCGCCGCGGCGACTTTCGCCAGCACGGCCCTTTTCGTCTCCCTGTTCACGCCCCTGGCGGACTGGCCTTACTGGCGGATGCTCATATATCTCTATCCCGCCGCCATTCTGGCCCTCTGTTACGGCGCCCTGATCCTTTTTATCCGGAACCGGCCAGCGGGAACGGAACGAACCCGGATGTTGTATCTCTCCATCGCCTTCGGGATGGCGGCCGTCATCAGCACCATGGATGTGGTGAAGCTGTTCGGCTACGATTTCTATCCGCTGTACAACATCTTCCTCGCCGTGCTGATATACATGATCTTTTTGATCGTCACCCATCCCCAGCTCATGGAACTCCACGAGGTAATGGCCCGGGCGCTGATCACCGGCGTGCTCACCCTGTGCGCCACCCTGGTCGTCTATGTCTTCATCCGCCTCTTCGGGCATCATTCCTCGTCGTCGCAGACCTACATCCTGCTGGCCTCGTATCTAATCGTCATTTCCATGGAACCCTTGAAACAGGTCCTAAAAAACATCTTCGGTTGGGTCTATCCGGAAAGCAAGGACGCCTTCAATTTCCTCTATGCCTTCGACCAGAAGCTGGAAAAGGAAAAGAGCATGCTTCTGGAGGAAATGGCCCCGGTTCTGGCCCACGAGATCCGCAATCCCCTGGGATCCATCAAAGGGGCGGCCCAGTACCTCCGTTCGGAGGTGCAAAACGAGGAGGACCGACGCCTGATCGACGTCATCATCGCCGAGGTGAACCGCCTCAACCGCGTCGTCAACCAGTTCCTGAGCTATGCGAAGCCCTACCAGCTCGATCTGAAGCCCCAGGACGTGAACGCCGTGATCGCCAAGGCCATCTCCATCGTCCGGGCCAACGACTTGACGGAACGGGTCGTCATCGAAGAGGAGCTGCGTTCGGAGCTGCCCCTGATGAATATCGACGCGGAGCAACTCATCCAGGTGATCCTGAACATCGCCTTCAATGCCCTGGAGGCCATGCCGGCGGGAGGCAAGCTCATCTTCCGCTCCCGCCGGATCGACAGCGACCCGGGAGAGGCGGTGGGCATCTCCATCCGCGACACCGGAAAAGGCATCAAGAAGGACGATCTGAGAAATGTCTTCAAACCGTTTTTCACCACCAAGGAACGGGGCGTCGGCCTGGGGCTGGCCATCTGTCAGCGGATCGTCAGGAACCACGGCGGTTACATCCGGGTGAAGTCTCTGCCCGGACAGGGGAGCATCTTCTACATCCGACTTCAAAATTCGTCCTGACGCTCCCGCCGGACGGCCCTTCGTCCCGGCCCCATGCGGGAGGCGGACCGTTGGACCGTCTCCATGACGCCGGCGAAAGACCGCCCGGCCCCATGCCTCGGGGGGGAGAGGACAGCGGTTTGTATTGGCGAACCCGCGGACTCCTTCCCGGCCCATGCGGTAGGAGGAGAAAGGGAAAAGAGAGGGCCTGTTTACCGGGTGGCCAAAACCGTCTTTTCCATTAGGGTGAGAGCTTTGAAAAACGTCGTTTGAGGCGCCCTATCGTCATTCCGGGGCAGGCGGGAATGCAGCCTCATCAAAGCCCCCGGACCCTGGCTTTTGCCGGGGCGGCCGGAAGACGAAGATTTTCAAGGCGCCCAGAGTGGAGGCGATGACCTCGCAAAAAGGAGAGGAATGCCCCATCCGGGACGGCATCGCCAGGCGATCCACAGGCAAGGCGCGCCGGTCCTCGGGAGCGAGAGGCATGCGGGCGGGCGTCGCGGCGACGAAGGATGAAGAGTAACGAGGCATCCGGATCTTTTGCGATGCTGTCGGCAATTGGGACGATCACAATCGGCAAGACAGGGCCGTCAGGGTGAGGAGATGAACAGGATTCTGGTAGTAGAAGACGAAATCAACATGCAGGTGGTCCTCCGGGCCATGCTGAAAAAGGAAGGTTACGAGGTATTCACCGCCCCGGACGGCCGCGAGGCCCTCAAGGTCATGGCCAACGATGACATCGACGTGGTCGTCACGGATCTAAAGATGCCCAACCTGGACGGCATGGGCCTTTTGGAACGGGTGGCGGCCGACTATCCGACCGTCCCGGTCATCATGATCACTGCCTACGGGACGGTGGCCACGGCGGTGGACGCCCTGAAGAAGGGGGCGTTCGACTACGTCACCAAACCCTTCGAGCAGGACGAGCTGAAAAACGTGGTTCTCAAGGCCATCAAGACGCGCCGGTTGAGCAAAGAGGAATTCGTAGCCGGGGCCGAGGAGATCGACCGTTTCGGCATCGTCGGCGCCAGCGAACCGATGCGGGAGATCTTCGCGACCATCGAGCGGGTCGCCCCGACGACAACCACCATCCTCATCTCCGGCGAAACGGGAACGGGCAAGGAACTCATCGCCAATGCCATCCACGTCAACAGCCCGCGAAAAGGCAACCCCCTCATCAAGATCAACTGTGCGGCCATTGCGGAAAACCTCATGGAAAGCGAGTTGTTCGGCTATGAAAAGGGGGCCTTCACCGGGGCGGTGGTGACCAAGCCTGGCCGTTTCGAGCTGGCCCACAAGGGCACCCTCTTCCTCGACGAGGTAGGGGAACTCCCCAAGGAGATGCAGGTGAAACTCCTGCGGGCCATCCAGGAACAGACCTTCGAACGGGTCGGGGGGCTCAAGACGATCAAGGTCGATGTCCGCCTCATCACGGCCACCAACCGGAACCTGTTTCAGGACGTCAAGGAGGGGCGGTTCCGGGAGGACCTCTTCTACCGCCTCAACGTCTTACCCATCCACCTGCCCGCCCTGCGGGAACGCCGGGACGATATCCCCATGCTGATTGCCTATTTTGTAGAACGGTTCCGGAAGAAGCTCGGCCGGGACATCCAGGGTCCGGAAGAAGACGTCCTGGATCTGTTCATCGATTACGACTGGCCGGGCAACATCCGGGAGATGGAGAACCTCCTGGAAAGACTGGTTCTCATGGCCCGGGGCCCGACCATCGCCATGGCGGATGTCCCCGGGGAGATCAAGCAGGCCGTCCACGAACAATCCCTCCTGCCGCCGGAGAGTAAACCGAGCCAATTCAAGGAGTTCATCCGGAGCCATACGGAGGAGGCGGAACGTCAACTGCTGGCCCGCTGCCTCGAGGAATGCGGCGGCAACGTCACCCGGGCGGCCAAGCAGTTGGGCCTGAGCCGCAAGGGGCTCCAGTTGAAGATGATCAAGTATAACCTGCGCAAGTGATCGTCGGGCGGAGATGCCTTCACCCCGGGAAAAAGTCCTTCTTCAGCGCCAGATTGGTCATCTCCAGGCATGGTCTCATGGCCTTCGTACTTCCCCCGGCGGCGACAATGGGCATTATTCGGGCCGCATCGACAACCTTGACCCCCCCGAGGTGTGTCACCGGGGTAAGGTCAAAGAGTTCGGGCAGCATGGGGGTGGAGGGGCCTAAAAGGGAAACCTGACGGGGCCGGCCGAGAGCGGAGAGGATAGCCTCCAGTTCGTCGTAAAGCATGGCGGTGGCCGTGATGATCGCCACCGTACCCCTTTCCAGAACGCGACGGCGAACTTCGGCCGGAAGGACCATTCCCTTGGCGGGGTCCCTCTCCAGAATGGCCAAGGCCGCGCCGGTGGCGGCGATCCTCTCTAACAGGGGGGTAAAGCGTCCTACCATGACCACGCTGTCGTCAGCGGTCAGGTGAAATGCATCGAGGGCGTCGCCGTCGAAATCGCTGCGCTCCTGGCGGATCAGGGCATTGGCCGTGGCCAGGGCGAGGGCCTTGTGCCGCGGGTGATCGCCTCCAGTAAGCCCGTCCAGAAGGAAGGCCGCCGGCCGGCCCCGCAGGGACGCCGCCGGGGGAAGGGGCGCCTCTCGTTCCGGGCCGGCTAAAGGCGCGGCCGGCATGGCGGCAAGGCCCAGTCCGCCATGGTCCAGGCGGACGGCAATATAGGCGGCGCCGATGCATACGGCGGTGACGGTCCTGATCCGCGCCTCTTCGTGGAGGAGATCGCGGAGACGTCTGGCCAGCCGGCCGGGTTTTTTCATGACCACAAGAGACCCCCCCCGATGATGGCGCGATTCTACCGCGGCCGTGGACGCTGTCAACACCAAATCCCGAGGCGTCGCATTTTCCTCCCTTGACAGGCCCGGCCCATCTCCCTATACTCCGCCTGCCCCACCGCGGGAGACGGGGGGGCGTAACGCGAAAGGAGACCTTTGAAAAACGCCGTTGCCGACCCCCCTGCCGTCATCTCGGTGTAAGACCAAGACCATGTTTCCAAGATGTTCCGGAAGCCGGTTTTGGTCGGGCTCACGAAAGAGCGTGGATTTTCAAAGCTCTCGTCTTTGCCCTCCGTCCTCGACCGAAACATTCGGGTGCGACAGGACAAAGGACGTCATCCCCGCGAAGGCGGGAATCCAGCCGCGGGCGAGGGGCGAGACGTCATTCCCGCGAAGTCGGGAATCCAACAGCCGGCCGCCGCCATTCCCCCATTCTCCTGGCGGGAATCCAATGTTTTCAAGCGCCTTCCGGATGCCGTCTCAAGCCCGGCAGGGCAAGATAGGTCGTTTTTCCAAGGTCTCGAAAGGAGTGCGTGATGTTTGAATATCTGCTTACCAAGGAGCAACTGGCCATCCGGGATGAGGCCCGGGAATTGGTCAAATGGGTGCCCCGACAGATGATCCTCGACATGGACCAGGACCGGATCCGTTTTCCCAAGGAGTTTCTCGTCGAGGCGGGGAGGCGGAACCTGTTGGGCTGCCGGTATCCCCGCCAATGGGGCGGACGGGATATGGACTGGGTCGCCACCGCGGCGATCCTGGAGGAGATCGGAACCCTGGGGTACGAGTTCGCCTGTGTCTTCGGCGTGGGAGCGGAGCTGGTCTGCGATGCCATCATCCACCACGGCACGGACCATCTAAAGGAAAAATACGTCCGGCCCCTCCTGCGGGGAGAGATCTTCGCCGCGGAATGCCTCACGGAGCCCCGGGGCGGTTCGGATTTCTTCGGCGCCACGACCAAGGCCGAGGATCGGGGGGATCATTACGTTCTCAATGGGCAGAAGCGCTTTATCGTCGGTGGGGAAGGGGCGGATTATTTCCTGGTTTACGCCCGGACCAATTTCGATTCCGCCGCCAAACCCCAGGACTGTCTCACGGCCTTTGTCGTGGACCGGGGACCCGGGGTGGAAACGAAGTATCTCTACGGCCTGATGGGATGCCGGGGAGGCGGCACGGCCCGCATCGTATTCAAGGATGCCGTGGTCCCCAAGGAGAATGTGGTAGGCCAGGTCAACGGGGCCTACCCCGTCTTCAACACCATGATGATCCCCGAGCGCCTCGGCACGGCCATGATGACCATCGGCGCCGCCCGGCCGGCCATCGAGATCGCCACGAAATACACCGCCCGGCGCAAGGCCTTCGGCAGGATCATCGCCACCTTCGAGGGGGTGAGCTTCCAGGTGGCCGAGGCGGTGATGCTCCTCGACGCCTGCCGGTCCATGGCCTATACCACCGCCCGGGCCGTGGAAACGGGGCAGGAGAGGCGCCGGATCCGTCGTCTCGTTTCGGAGACCAAGAAATTCATCACCGAATCCTGTCAAAAGGTCGTCCACAACGCCATGCAGGTCATGGGCGGCATCGGTTACACCAACGTCTTCCCCCTGGAGCGGATCTACCGGGACATCCGCCTGGCCAGCATCTGGACCGGGACGAGCGAGGTGATGTCCATGATCACCGCCCACGAGTGGTATCGGGAATTCCTGGGCAAGGAGATCCGGACCCGGCCGCGGGATCACGAGGCGGACGCCGAAGAGGCCTTCGCGGCGGAAGAGAAGATCTACGAATAGAGCCGCGTCACGGCCAAGCCTTCCGCCTGTTAGCATCGGTGAGATTGTCCCCTTTTTCATCGGTTGTAGATGCCCCCGTGGTTGGAGGAAGTTGCTGATGAGGCGCACTTATCCATTGATGGGTTATGGGTTTCAGGGTGATTGCGGCGCCATTTCCAGTTGGCGCCACAGGGGAAATAGGGGGTGATTTCCGGAGGCAAAACTTTTTGACCGTCGTCGATTCCACCTATGATTTCAGGTACTTTACCTATGCCGGCGCGCCGGCATAGGTTCGCTGCGGGGAGGCGTTTCAGCCTGGGTCACGGTCGTCTCCTATTCCTTCCTATTCAACAAGTATTCCCTGAGGGCGACGGCTTGATTGCATTCGTTGTCGCTTGCCGAATAGAGAAGGGTGACGCCTCCTTTTGCCGCAGGGTCGCGGAGCCGCTTCACCATTTCTGGTTTTTCCCCAAGTTCGGAAAAATAGCGGCTCTTGAATTCCTCCCATCGGGCTCGATCATGATTGAACCATTTCCGTCTCCGTGCCGGGGGCGACATCCTTCAGCCACAAATCGGCTTTCAACCCCGCCTTGGTCATACTCCGAGGCCAAATTCTGTCCACCAGGACGCACGGCCCAACAGGTTTTTCACTTCCCTTGCATCGTCACCCCCCTGACATGGTGACGACAAAGAAACCAGAAAAACCAGAGGAATCAAAGGACTAAGAGAAACCAAAAAACAATGAAATATCTTTTGTCCATTTTTCAGGAACTAAAGGAAGTAAAAAAAGTGCTCCAAGGGGGGGGGGACCACCGAATCGATGTTTTCGGGGGATGTTCAAACTGGTGATTACATTCCGCCCAGGCATGCTACTTCAGACAGGGACGTTTCGAGATCTTTGAAGATCCGCTGAAGCCCCCGATCTCGGGACATGGATTTCTCCCTTCGGTCGAAATGACAAGAAAGTGGAAGACAATGCCGACCGGGTTCGACGCGCCCCCGGCCGCCTGCCTCTCCCTCGACAAGAAGACGCAGGACCAAGGCCCGCTCCAGGCCATCTGCCGGATGAGTCGCCTGGACGGCGGCCCCGAGGAGGATGGCCGCACCATCGACTACGAAGACCCGTCCAAAAGCCGGGAGGGGCGAGTATTATCTCCATCCCCGCCCCTCCCCCGCCGTCGCTATCCCCGCAACGACGAAAATCTGGTAGCTCGTGGCTGGTAGCTGTGAGCGGTGAGCGGTGAGCGGTCGAGGATTACGCCGCGAGGGCGTTTGACGCCTACGACGGCCAGACCCCGGCCCTTTCCGTGGAGCGGGCAATTGTCATCACCGCTTTAATTCCGGGCCAGTTTAACCAGGATAAAAGGGGGCCATAAACACCGGTTTTACAAGGCCAGTCGTATTATCCCCGTCGGATCAAATGGACGGAGGCGGCCTTGAAAGAGGCCGTTACCGTCAATCCGGGCCGCAAAGCCAGTTCTTCCAGGGACTGGACGGTTACGTAGGCGGACAGGGGAAGGTCGCCGTCCAGGCACACCTTGTAAAAAGGGCCGAGGGGGATGATTCGGTCAATCGCCGCGGGGAAGATGTTACGGGCGCTGGTCCGGGGGTGGCGCAGGCCCGGGGCGACGGTAACGTGTTCGGGACGGATGCAGCAGAGCACCCGTTCGCCCTCCCCGACCTCCCCGGCGGCCTCCAGCAGGATCGCCGGAGGAAAAGCCGTCGTCTCTCCGCCGGCAACGGCGGGCGGAAGGGCGGCGGCGGCATGGCCGGGGACGCCCCCGGCCGGCGCTTCCGTCCCCGGGGAAGGAGAAGACGACATGGGATTCCCCACCGCGGCGGACGAGGCCCCTTTACCGCCATTGGGGTCAAGCGCAACGGTAACGGTCCCTCGCCCGCATTTGACGACCCGGCCGGCAAGAATCGTTTCCACCCCCACGAAGGCCGCCACGAACTCACAGACGGGGTGGTTCATCACCTCTGTCGGGGAACCGATCTGGACGATCCGCCCTTCATGCATCACGGCGATTCGGTCGGAGAGGCGCAGGGCCTCCCCCTGATCGTGGGTGGCCATGACGGCCGTGGCCCCCGACTCCCTGAGGATGCGGCCGAGGTCCTCGATCAGGGATTCCCGGGTGGGCGGATCCAGGGCGGCAAAAGGCTCGTCCAGAAAAAGGATCTGCGGCCCAATGGCAAAGGCCCGGGCAAGGCTGGTCCGTTGGGCCTCGCCGCCGGAGAGGGTCTTGGCGGAGCGGTCGTGAAGGGCGCCGATGCCCAACTGTTCCAGCTTGGCGGCGACAATCCTCTTCGCTTCCCCGGAGTCCGCGCCGCGAAGCCGGAGTCCCGCCGCCACATTAGCGGCCACCGTCGTATCGAAGAGCAGGGCCTCCTGGAAGACCATGGCCAACTGCCGGCGGTAATCCAGGGGGGCCATGTCCGCGCCGATCCGGGCGCCCTGAAAGCGGATCTCCCCGCGATCGAGCCGTAGGAGGGACGACAGGGCCTGTAGGAGGGTCGTTTTCCCCGCTCCATTGGGTCCGATCACGGACAGCACCTCTCCCGCCGCGATGTCCAGGGAAGCGACGTCGAGGATCGGCCGGCCGCCCCGTCGCACCTGGATGTCCCTGGCCTCGAGGATCGCCTTGTCGTTCATCGGGGACGTTCCCGTTGCTGAATACGGGTGAGGACCAGATTTATGGCGAAGGCGAAGAGGAGCAGGATCACCCCCAGGGAGATGGCAAGATCGAAATTGCCCCGGCTGGTTTCCATGACGGTGGCGGTGGTCAGAACGCGGGTGTAGCCCTTGATGTTGCCGCCGACCATGATGGAGGCCCCGACCTCGGAGATGACCCCTCCAAAACCGGCCATGACGGCGGCCATGAGGGACAGTCGGGCCTCCTTTATGAGCAGCCAGACCATCTGGAGACGCGTCGCTCCCAGGGCGAGGATCTGCAACCGGAGTTTTCGGGGCAACTGCTGCAGGGCGGCCAGGGTGATGCCCATGATGATGGGGGTGGAGATGATGGCCTGGGCGATGATGATGGCCGTGGGCGTGTAGAGGATCTCCAGATAGCCGAAAGGCCCGTTGCGCCAGAGAAAGATCGTGACAAAAAGGCCCACGACCACGGGCGGCAGGGCCATCCCCGTATTGATGACACTCACCACGATCTGTCGGCCGGGGAAGGAGGCGAGGGCCACGGCGGCGCCGATGCCAATGCCGATAAACAGGCTGATCAGGGTGGCGATGCCGGATACCTTCAGGGACAGCCACGTGATCGCCAGGACCTCGGGGTCGAAGCTGATTAGAAGACACAGGGCCTGTTTGATCCCGGCGAGTATTATCTCCATCCCCGCCCCTCCCCGCCGTCGCTATCCCCGCAACGACGAAAACCTGGTAGCTCGTGGCTGGTAGCTCGTGGTTGGTAGCTGTGAGCTGTGAATAGGCCCTCTCCAGGTTTTCCTCACTGGAGAGCTTTGAATAACCGCCATTTTTGTCATTTCGACTCCTGTTCTGTCATTTCGACCGAAGGGAGAAATCCATGTCCCTCATGCAATGAGGGATCTTAGGATTTCTCGTCGCTCACGCTCCTCGAAATGACATATTTCAAAGCCCCCGTTCCGGCCCGGGGGAGCGAAGCCCGCTCCCCCGCCCGCCTATCCGGATGCAAGGCATCCCATGAATTATTTGCCCAGGTCCTCCACCTTCTTGCCGGCGTCGGGGAAGAAGAGGGGAGATCCGTACTTATCCACGCCGAAGGTCTTGACGATCTTCTGGACCTCCTTGGACACCATGAAGTCGGCAAAGGCCTTGGCCCCGGCGGCGTTGACCTTGGGCCATTTGGCATGGTTGACCTCCATGACATGATAGATGTTGAGGAGCACCGCATCCCCCTCCAGGAGGATGTCCATGCCGAGACTCTTCTTGAGGGCCAGATAGGTGCCGCGGTCGGTAAGGGTATAGCCCTTCTTTTCCGCCGCCACATTCAGGGTCTGTCCCATCCCGAGCCCCGTCTGCTGGTACCATCTATGCCCCTCCGGCTTGATGCCCGCGGCCTTCCAGATATCCATCTCCTTGACATGGGTTCCGGAAAGGTCGCCCCGGGACACGAAGAGGGCATTGGCGGCGCTAAGCTTCTTAAATCCTTCCGTCGCCTTCTTGGTCCCCTTGAGGGCCGCCGGATCCGCCGGGGGCCCCACCACGATGAAGTCATTGTGCATGACCAGGCGACGATTGACACCATTGCCGGCCTCCATGAATTTCTTCTCCGCCGCCTGGGAATGGACCAGCAGAACATCCGCCTCTCCCTTGCTCCCCATGGCCATGGCCTGACCGGAACCGACGGCGATGGTCTTGACGAAATAACCGGTTTTCTTCTCGAAGATGGGGATCAGGACATCCAGCAGACCCGTGTCCTGGGTGCTGGTAGTGGTGGCCAGGATGAGGTTCCTCTGCTTTGCCGGCGCTGGGCGTGCGGCATCGGCGGCGACGGCGCCGGCCAGAAGCAGCAGGGAAGAGCAAACCGCGATCAGAAAGGCAATCCTTGCATATCTTTTCATATCCATCTCTCCTTGACTGAGTCTTGATATCCTCGGCAACCGGCCGGCGTTTGGCCGACCATCGAAATCGCACCCGTTGCCGATCGAAAACGATCCGGGGCGCCGCTTGACGACACCCCGGATTTCACCTGTAATATACCGCCGTTCCTAACAAAGGACCCGAGCTTAGAAGTTCAGGGTCAACTTGTGGGAAAGGAGGTAATTGTCCCGGAGCTTGACGTCGGCGTCGTAACCCTTGAAGTAGTCACCGGTCCAAAGATAGCCCAGGCCGATCGTATAGGTGAGGTTGTCGTAGATATTATAGGTTCCGACGAAATCGAGTTCCGTCCCGTACTTGTCTGAAACGAACTCCGCCACCCGGTTCGTCGGGTCATAGTAACCGGGCGAACCCACGGCGCCCACGTCGCTCTTCGGTTTCTTGTCCGCCGTGGCGTAGGACAGGGCCAACATCAGATTCATCTTGGGCATCGGCTTGACACCGGCATAGATCTGGTAGAACCACACGTTGTCCATATTCTGACTGATCGTGTAGTTCTGGCCGGTGCGACGATTCGCCCCCCTCGCCCCGGCAGGCACGTTCCCCTGGATGTTCCCGACGTTGTTCTGGTAGTCGTCGTTCCAGAGGATCAGGGTGGGAAAGAAGCTCCGGTTCATCTGCTGGGACTGCATGATCGATCCCGTCGCCTTGTCGCTGCTGGAGTTGTCGTCGCCGCTCAAATAGACGAACTTCACCCCCACATAGGCCGGCTTCAGATCGTATTTCCCATGGACATAGGCCCCGAAAGCCTGGACGCTCACGTTCTGAGCGGGATCTTTGAGGCTGGCCCCGCCCGGACGGTTGACGCCCGCGGTACCGCCCGTGGGTTCCTTGCTGTTGCTGTCGTAAGATCGCAGATCGCCGAAGGCGTACATCGCCTCCCCTTCGAGGAACAACTTCCCGAAGGCGGCCTTCGCATAGGGATACAGGCCGCTGAGCTGGGTCAGATAGCCGTTGCCCTGCTCCCATTTATTCTGACCGCTCCGGGTGTATTGATAGAGAATCCCCGCCTCGCCGGGCTTGAATTTGTAGATGGCCCCAAAATCGTACACATCCCGGTCGGCGTCATTGGCCACGCCGATGTTGTTGGCGTTGAGGCCTGTCCACTCCCCGCGCTTCTCGATGGCCGCCACCGCCTGCCAGGGTCCTCGGCTGTAAATGTAGCGAATACCGGCAGAGGTCAGGGCCATATCCAGGAAGGGCGTTCCCCAGGTAAGAAATTGCATGTAGCCCACCTGAAACTTACCGAACGGCACGTTGAAATCCAGATAGGTCCGTTCAAATTCCAGGTTTTCCTGCGCCTTGGAATTGGCGGCGCCCCGTCTTACATCATTGGGATCGAGCGCTCCCTGGGGGCTCTGGGTTCGGGTTTGGGTCTCGCCGGCGCCTCCGGCCCAGGTCTGGTCGCCCCAGCGTTTCTCCAGGGCGTCGAAACGGGTGACGAGCTTCAAGCCCTGCACCACCTGAAACTCCGTCTGCAAGCGAAACCGCTGGCTGTAAAAGGCATTGGGGCCCCGCCGACTCCGGGAGTCCCGGGTGGCGTAATTGGCCTGCGAGGCATCCACCGTTCCCCATGAGGCGGCCCCGGGCGCCTCGTCCTTGTCCAGATGCGACGGATTGTCCACATACCAGCCCATCGCATAATAGCTGCCGCTAAACTTGACGTCCACCGCCGCCGCGGGGGCGGCGGCCAGGGCCGTCAGCAACAGGACAAGTAAGATAAATGACCCTTTTTTCACTGTTTACCTCCTCTTCTTTGCTTCTAAAGTCTGTTATTATTATGAATTTTTATCGGCTTCAGCCGTTATCTGCCGCCGCGCTGCCGCCAGGGAAGCGAATCCGGGAAGAACATCGGCTTCCCGAATCTTTCCACCCCGAAGGTCGCGATGAGCCGCTGGCCCTTGTCCGGATCCGTGAGCCAATCGACGAAAACCATCGTTTCCTTGAGGTTGGCCCGAGGACATTTTCCAGGGTTCACCGGAATCAGGGTGATGCGGTTGAGCAGGGCCTCGTCCCCTTCCACGAGGACGGCCAGCTTAATGTCCTTTTCCAGGGCCAGAAAGGTAGCTCGGTCGATAACGGTGTAGGCCCCTTGCCGATCGGTGAAGCGCAGGGTGGCGACGTTTCCTTCCGACCCTTTTTCAAAAACGGCATACCAGGTTCCCGCGGGCTGGATCCCCGCGGCCTTCCAAAGCTCCATCTCGGCTACGTGGGTTCCGGATTTATCGCCCCGGGAGACGAAAGGCGCCCCGGCAGCGGCGATCTTCCGCAGGGCCTCCGCCGCGCTCTTCAGGCCTTTGATCCCCGCGGGATCCGCCACCGGACCCACCATGACGAAGTCGTTGTACATCAGGGGTATCCGCTTGACGCCGTAACCGTCGGCAACGAATCTTTCCTCCAAGGACTTGGCATGGACCATGACCAAATCCACATTGCATTTCTGGGCGATCTTCAACGCCGCACCCGTCCCGGCGCCGACATGGCGGACCCGTATCCCCTTTTCTTTCTCGAAGCTGTCCTCCAGAGCCCCGACGATCCCGGCATCGACGGGACCGATGGTGGAAGCCATGAGGATGAACTTCCTGTCCTTGGCGACGGCCGTCCCCGACAGCGCGATCAGGAGGACGGCGGACAGCAGCATGGATAATCTTTTCATAACGACCCCCAACGATGAATTTCCCTAATGACAAGGGTTTTCCATATATAAAATCCCCCGAGGCGAAGTCAAGAAAAGAAACGAGAAAGGGGGGTGTGTTTTTTCCCTTCATATTTTTTGAAAGATCGTTTAAATTGGCGATCGACTTTCGGAAAGGACCCAAAAGGCCATGATCGAGTTTTACAAGATGAGCGGCAGCGGCAATGACTTCATCCTCATCGACAACCGCCAACGCCAGGTGGAGGAGCGGCTGGGCGCGGGATCCGTGGAGGAGTTCGTCCAGAAGGTCTGCGCCTCCGGGATTTCCCTGGGCGCCGACGGTCTCATCCTGATCCAGGAATCCGCCCGGGCGGATTTTTCCTGGCGTTTCTTCAATGCCGACGGATCCGAGGTGGAGATGTGCGGCAACGGGGGCCGCTGCGCGGCCCGCTTCGCCTTCCTCCTGGGGATCGCCCCGGAGAGGCTATCCTTCGAAACGGAAGCGGGGATCATCGACGCCGAGGTTCGGGATGACATCGTCAAGCTGAGATTGACGGACCCCGGCGACCTGAGCCTTGACGAGACGATCACGATCGGCGGCCGGGATATACAGGTCAGCAGCATCAACACCGGGGTTCCCCATGTCGTCCATTATGTGGACGACCTGGATGCCTACGACGTCTTCTCCATCGGCCGGGAAATCCGGCATCATGAACGCTACCGGCCCCGGGGGACGAACGCCAACTTCGTAAAGGCGATCGCGCCGGGAATTATCGCCGTCCGCACCTACGAGCGGGGCGTGGAGGATGAAACCCTGGCCTGCGGCACCGGTTCCGTGGCGGCCGCGCTAATCGCCGCCGGGAAGGGACTGGCGTCGTCTCCCGTGGAGGTGAGGGTGAAAAGCGGCGAGATCCTCCGGATTCACTTCGAAAAGACCGACGACGGGTTCAGGAATGTCTATCTGGAGGGGAAAACGACGGTAATCTGTTCCGGCCGCCTCTGGCCGGAGGCGTACGCCCAAAGAGGCCTTTGAAAATCCACGCCCTGAAACCTTTGCAAAACGCCGCCGAGACCCCCTGCCGCCATTTCGGCGGACACGGGTCGCCTTCGTAATCGTCATGGCATGATTGGCCAGGACATACGGACCCCGGGGCAGGTTCCTGTTGACGATCCCCATCCCTTTCCTATATAGACGCTGCCTATATAGGCGCTGCCCGCCAACCCGATTACGACACAAAAGGAGAGATGCCGTGGAGACTGCCGACCGTTTGACCAAGATCCCCCCTTACCTGTTCATGGAGCTGCGAAAGAAGATCGTCGCCGCCAGGGCCGCCGGCGTGGACGTCATCAGTCTGGCCATCGGCGACCCCGTGGAAGCCACCCCGAAGTCGGTCATCGACGAGTTATGCCGGGCGGCTTACGACCCGGCGAATCACCGCTACCCCACGGACGAGGAAAAGGGGATGCTGGCCTTCCGACAAGAGGTGGCCCGCTGGTACGATCGCCGTTACGGCGTCGCCCTCGATCCCGCCACGGAGATCCTGGGGCTCATCGGCTCCAAGGAGGGGTGCCACCATTTCATCCTGGCCCGGATCAATCCCGGCGACGTGGTCCTGATGACCGATCCCGGCTATCCCGCCTATCGGGCGAGCATCCTCATGGGCGGAGGCGAACCCTGGAATGTCCCGATTCGGGCCAAAAACGACTATCTCCCGGATTTTGCCGAGATTCCCACGGCTATCGCCAAAAAGGCCCGGGGGATGTTCCTCAACTACCCCAACAATCCCACCGGCGCCTGCGCCACAAGGAAGTTTCTCGGCGATCTCGTGGCCTTTGCCAAGGACTATGATATTGCCGTCTGCTACGACAACCCCTATAGCGAGATCCTTTTCGCCGGTCAGGAACGGATCAGTTTTCTCATGGCGCCGGGGGCAAAGGACGTGGGGGTGGAGTTGAACTCCCTCTCCAAGCCCTTCAACATGTGCGGCTGGCGTCTGGGAATGGCCTGCGGCAATCCCGACCTCATCGCCGCCATCAGCAAGGTGAAGGAAAACACCGATTCGGGCATCTTCAACCCCATTCAGTTCGCCGGGATTCAGGCCCTGAAAACGGAAGAGGCCTTTATCGAAGACATGACCGCGATCTACGGCCGGCGCCGGGAGCTGGTCCTGTCCACCCTGAGGAAGATCGGCATCGTCTTTACGCCCCCCCGGGGAACCTTCTACCTGTGGACGCCGGTCCCGGAGGGGATGACCTCCCTGGAGTTCACGAACCGCCTCTTCGACCGGACGGCCATCGTCGTGGCCGCCGGCACCGCTTACGGGGAATTCGGCGAAGGTTACATCCGGATCTCCCTGACGGTCCCGGACGACCGCCTCGCCGAGGCCATGTCCCGAATCGAGAAGGAATTCGCCGCCTGAATCTCCTTAAGGGAGAAGCGCCATTCTCGGCCAAATTGGCTTTTTCCGACTTCGAGAGCCATGAAAACGCCGCCGCCGACCCCCTGCCGTCATGCGGGCGGAACATTTGCGAGAGGACGGTCAATGGATCATTTTGACCTGATTGCCCCGCTCTACGACCTGTTCGTCCGTCTTCCCGTTTCAAAGCAATTTCAGGAACTGCTGAACCTGCCTGTCGAGGGGCTTCTGCTCGATGCGGGCGGCGGCACGGGGCGGGTGTCGCACCGTATCCGTGCGCCAATCGGGAAGTTGATCGTCTGTGATCTTTCCCATGCCATGTTGCGACAGGCAAAAGTGAAAAAGGGGCTCACCACGGTGCGGGCGAAGGCCGAACAATTGCCCTTCGCCGATAATGTATTTGAACGGGTGGTGATCGTCGATGCCCTTCATCACTTCCATGATCAGCAGACCGCTATCCGGGATCTCGTTCGGGTTCTCAAGCCCGGGGGCAGAATGGTCATCGAGGAACCGGACCGGGACCGGTTCCTCGTAAAACTGCTGATCGTTGCGGAACAAATGGCGTTCATGCGCAGCCGGATCCTCCGCATGGCCGATATCGCCGGTTTGCTCATGCAGGAAGGTCTGGTCCCGTGCATTGTGAGGGGTAGCAGCTTTGCATCCTGGGTTGTTGCCGACAAGGCAACGACCATGTTCGGCATTCCGGCTTCCACCGGGATGCCGACAGGGACTTTGGAAACGGAATTTTTCGAAGGTCTCAACGCAGGAGACGCCCGGAGATCACCAGTCGCTGCGCCTCCGACGTGCCTTCGTAGATCTCGGCGATCTTGGCGTCCCGCATGAGCCGCTCAACCTTCGCCCCCTTGATGTAGCCGTAGCCGCCCTGGATCTGGACGGCCTTGACGGTGTGTCTCATGGCCGCTTCCGTGGCGAAGAGCTTGGCGATGCTCGCCGCCTTGCCGAAGGGCATTTGCCGGTCCCTCAGCCAGGCGGCCTGGTAGGTAAGCAGGCGGGCGGCGGCGAGATCGGCGTCCATGTCGGCGATCATCCAGGCGATGGCCTGGTGGCGGCCGATGGGAACCCCGAACTGGACCCGCTCCCTGGCATAACGGATCGATTCGTCCAGGGCGGCCTGGAGGATCCCCGTCGCCTGGGCGGCGATGCCCACCCGGCCGTGCTCGAAGCCCTGTAAGGCGATGGAGAGGCCCTGCCCCGGCGCCCCCAGCATATTTTCTTCCGGAACGCGGCAGTCCCGCAGGACCACCTCCGAGGTCTGGGACCCCCGGAGGCCCATCTTCCGGAAAGGTTCTCCAGGATGGAGGCCATTGGCGCCTTTGGGCACGATGAAGGCGCTCATCCCCTTCTTGCCCGCCGCACGGTCCGTCATGCAGAAGAAGATGTACATATCGGCAAAGGGTCCGTTGGAGACGAAGGTCTTGACGCCATTGAGGACATAGTCGCCGCCGTCCCGGACGGCGGTGGTCGTCACGGCCGCGACATCGGTGCCGGCGCCCGGCTCGGTCAGGGAAAAGGCGCCCATGTGCCGCCCCTGGGCCAGGGGGACGAGGTAGCGGTCTTTCTGCGCCTCCGTGCCAAAGATATGCAGCGACATGCCGATGATGCCGGCGTGAAAGGACAGGGTGAACCCCGTGGCGGAACAGGCCCGGGCCATTTCCTCCACCACGACGGCATGGGTCAAGAGATCGGCCCCGCCGCCCCCGTATCGCTCCGGCAGGGGAATGCCCAACCAGCCGCCGGCCCCGAGCTTGGCAAAGAGTTCCGCGGGATGAAACGCCTTTTCGTCCACCTCCGCCGCCATGGGCGCCACGTGCCTTTCCGCAAATTCCCGGGCATTCCGGCGAATCAGTTCCTGCTCCTCCGTCAGTTGAAAATTCATCTCTCATATCCTCCTTATTAGCCGGTAGCTCGTGGCTGGTAGCTGTTCACAGGCCAATGATCAGGGCCAGCCGGTAGGCGGCGAAGCCCAGGGTAGCGGACAAGCCCAGCATGAGGGCGAACGAGGCGCCGAACCAGCGCCAGTCTTCCATCTCCTGCTTCATTACCACCACCGTGGCCGCGCAGGGGATGAACAACATGAGCACGACGAGAAAGGACAGGGCCGATGCGGGGGTCATCACCGTAGGCAGGACCTGCATCAGGCCCTGATCGCCGACCCCGTAGAGGACGCCCAGGGTGGCCACGGCGTTTTCCTTGGCGACAATGCTCGTCACCAGGGCCGTCATCATCTTCCAGTCCAACCCCAGGGGGCGTCCCAGCGGCTCGATCATATGGCCGAAGGCCGCCAGCAGGCTGTCCTCCACCCGCCCGTGGGGAAAGTAGGACAAGGCCCAGACCAGGACCGACACCGCGAGGATAACCGTGCCGGCCCGCTTGACGAACGCGATGGTACGGATCCAGATGACCATGGCGATGGTCCGCGGATCCGGCTTGTGATACAGCGGTAGCTCCATGATGAAGGGCAGGGGCTCGTCCTTGGAGAGAAAACGGTTGATGGTCATGCCCGTCAAGCCCAACAGCAGGATGTTGCCCGCCAGGAGCGACCAGGAGATCACGGCGGCCTGAGAGGCGAAAACGGCGGCGGTGACGAAGGTCAGGACGGCGAGCCGGGCCGTGCAGGGGACGAAGGGGGACAGGAAGATCGTCAGGCGCCGCTCCCTCTTCGATTCCACGATCCGGGCCCCAAGCACCGCCGGGACGTTGCAGCCGAAGCCCAGGCACATGGGGATCACGCTCTTGCCGTGAAGGCCAATGAGATGCATGAACCGGTCCATGACGAAGGCCGCCCGGGCCATATAGCCCACATCCTCCAGGAGGGCCAGGACGGCGAAGAATATTGCCAGGATCGGCAGAAAGGTCAGGACGGAACCGGCGCCGCCGATTACGCCGTCCACCACCAGCCCCTTGATCCAGGGGGAGAAGGGGTCCAGCAAGGGGTCGAGCCGTTGCGCCAGATCGCTCATCAGCCACTCCAGGCCTTTCTGCATCGGATAGCCGACCTTGTAGGTGACGAAAAAGACGCCGGCGAAAACGGCCAGGAGGATGGGGATGCCGTAACGGGGACGGGTCAGGATATGGTCGAGGCGGTCCGTGATCACCACCTGGCCCATGCGGAACCGGGAGACGGCGGAACGGGTGGCGGCCTCGATCCAGTCATAGCGGCCGCCCACAACGGCATGGAGGGAGTCCTCGTGCTGCACCAGGATCCCCTGGAGATGCGCCCAGGCCTCCGGGGGAATCGCCGCGGCGATTCGTTTCGACACTTCCGCGTCCCCCTCCATAAATTTCGTGGCCAACCAGTCATGCCGGGGATGGTCCGGCAGATGCTCCTCAAGCTTCCCCTTGATCTCCCGGTAGATGTGCAGGTGGTCGGCGGCGATTTCAGGCCGATGCGGATTGTAGGGCTCCTCCCCCTGGGCGAGGGAGATGATCCGGTTGATCAGATCCCGAAGCCCCTGATTCTTTTTGGCAACCATCCCCACCACGGGAACGCCGAGGGCGCGTTCCAGGGCTTGGACGTCGATGCGGATCCCCTGGGCCTCCGCCACATCGAGCATATTGACGGCGACGAGCACCGGCGGACCCAGAAGGAGGAGTTCCGCAAGGAGATACAGGCTCCGCTCGAGGGCGGCGGCATTGGCCAAAAGGACGATGACGTCGGGGCTTTCTTCGAGGATGAAATCCCGGGCCACCCGCTCTTCCTCGGAAAAGGCGGTCAAGCTGTAAGTGCCCGGGAGGTCCACGATGCAGAGGTCGCCCTCCCGGCAGGTGTAGGCGCCTTCCTTCTTTTCCACCGTCTTCCCCGGCCAGTTGCCGACATGCTGGGTTAGCCCCGTCAGGATGTTGAACACCGTGGACTTGCCCACATTGGGCTGGCCGGCCAGGGCCACGAGGATTTGCTTCGCCGGCGCCGGCGCCGGGACCGGTTTCGCAACCGTTGCGGTGCGGTAAACCGTAATCTTTTCCGCCTCCCCGTGCCCCAGAGCGATTCGCGTCTCCCCGACCTGCACCATGATCAGGCCGCTGCTGTTGCGGAGCATCCTGATCTTGGCACTCAGGGATATTCCCAGTCCCGCCAGGCGACCCGCCAGATCCCGGCCGCCGGCGAAAGATACCACCACTCCCTCCTCTCCCTCGGCCAGGGCAACCAGGGACAAGGGGGGATGACTGGGTAATAGCTTCTTATTCTCCGGCATAGGTTCCAAAAGTTATGCTCCCGCGACAACCAGTAATAGAGACGACGCGCTTCGACCGCCCGTGGACATCCGGCGCCGTCGTCGATATCCCCGCCCCCCGCGCCGGGAGGGGCGCACGTCGGGCTCGGGACGGGAGATCATTTCCAGCGAGAAGATACAAGTTCGCATCGGGAGTCATCTCGCACAAATCCTCCCGGGCGTTCCCGTCATGAGAAGAGGTCCCTCCCGGCCGTCTTCAACCACCGCCGGCGCTGTTCATAATCGGGACAGAGTTCGCCCACCAGGGCCCAGAACCGGGGGGAATGATTCTTCTCCCGGAGATGGGCCAGTTCATGGACGACCACATAGTCGATGACGGCCGACGGGGCCATCATGAGACGCCAGGAAAAGGCCAGGCGGTTATCGGCGGAACAAGAGCCCCAGCGGGACCGGGCCTCGCTGATCCGCACCGAACGGGCGCGGCAACCCCAGATACCTTCGAAATGGGCCACCCGGGCCGGCAGGAGGGACGCCGCCTCCCGTCGATACCAGGACGCCAGCAGTTCCCGGCCCGACTCGGCGGCGACCGGCGCCAGGAGAAACCGCTCGCCGTCGAAGGAAAGGCCGCCCCTGCCGTCGGCGGCGGCGCTCAAGGCCACGGGATAGTAAACCCCGAGGAAGGGAACCTGCGACCCCGCCGTCAGGGAATCATGCCGGGCGGTCCGTGGCTGGCTCTCCAGTTCAGCCAGCTTCCTTTCTATCCAGGCCCGTTTGCGAAGGAAAAAGTCCTCGATCTCTCCCAGCGGGGCATGACGTGGCGCCCTGATCACGAGTTCCCCATCGGGCTTTACGGTGAGTGACAGGGTCTTCCCGCGTGCGGCGCTCCGGATCAGCTTATAGCGAAGTTTCATGGCGGCAGAGCATAGGGAATTTTGCCGGCCCCGTCAAGACAAAGGAGCACGGCGCCCAGGGTAAATATATTCCCCTTCACGGCAAATTTGTTCTATCTCTAAGTGGCTGAAAACAGGACGTGCCTCTCTTTTAGTAGATCACTCAAGATCAACTACTTACCTTGAGAACAAATTTGCCCTGTATTCCCCTTCCCACGACTATGCAAGGCCGGTCCCTTATGATATGGGGAGGGTTATGGAAACGGATCATCGCCCCTGGGGTTGCTACGAGGTCTTAGCCGCCGCGCCGGATCACAAGGTCAAGCGCATTACCGTCTATCCGGGTCAACGTCTCAGCCTACAACGGCACCGACGCCGTTGTGAGCACTGGCATCTCCTCCGGGGACGGGCCGTGGCCACCGTGGGGGGGAGAGAAATACCCCTGTCACCTGGCCGGTCCGTGGACATCCCCGCCGGAACCAATCATCGCCTCGCCAATGTGGGCACGGAAAACGTCGTCTTCATCGAGGTTCAGACCGGGGACTATTTCGGCGAGGACGACATCGAAAGGATCGCCGACGACTTCGGACGGGTTTGAAGGCGGGCAGGCATCAACATAAGTGACAAAATCATATCGATCACGATATCGTAGCAAAAAACGGATCGATGGAGGTATTGGTATGCAATCAGTCACCGTATCACCAAAATATCAAGTCGTCATACCTAAAACAATCAGGGAGGCACTGAAGCTTAATCCGGGACAAAAAATGCAAATTGTTGAATATGCAGGGCGTATTGAACTGATACCGGAACGTGATATCAAAGCGCTCCGTGGATTTCTCAGGGGCATCAATACGGAATTCGCCCGTGAGGGAGATAGGATATGAATATCGTTGATTCTTCCGGATGGCTTGCCTATTTTGCAGATGAGCCGAATGCCGAACATTTCTTAGCCCCGCTCAGTGATTCGGATTTACTTCTCGTGCCAGTGATAACGATATACGAGGTCTTCAAGGTAATTCTGCGGGAATCCAGCGAGAACGAAGCGTTGCAGGCGGTTGTCGCTATGCAAAAAGGAAAGGTTGTGGATATGAACACCCAACTGGCAATGGCGGCTTCAAGGCTGAGCATAGAACATCAGCTCCCAATGGAGGACAGCATCATCCTCGCAACAGCACAAGCATTCAAGGCGACGATATGGACTCAGGATTCAGATTTTAAAAATATGAGTAAGGTGAAGTACTTTTCCAAAAAGTAACGCCCAATCAATCGCTCAAGCCGACCGCGGCCTTCGTGGGCTGCTCCGGATAAGCTTTTCGTCAGAGGGAAGGGGCTTACCGTGCGGCGGCAAAAATGCCGGGAAGGCTTTTCAATCTTCCCGACGCCGCCGTGGAGGCAGGAGACGTTATCCCCAGGCTTTCCTAAAGAATAAACTGCATGTCCCGATGGACGGCGAGGCATTGCAACGAACCCTGGCACTCCCGAACCATGTCGATGCTCCGGGCTAAAATGTCGTCCACCTCGACGTCGGTTCGCTCCTGATTGTGGTGGAAGAGGCCCAGGGTCTTCACCCCCGCCGCGAGGGCCAGGCGCACGGCGTCGCCAAAGGTGGAATGCCCCCAGGTCCTTTTGTAGTCGTCTTCCCGGAATTCGGCGTCGTGGATGAGGAGGTCGGCGCCGGCGGCGAACCCGACGTAATCGTCAAATCCCCGGCCGCCGGGATGGCGGTGGGACAATTCGTTGTCCGTAAGAAAAACGAAGGATTTCCCATCCTCCTCGAAACGGTATCCCAGTCCCTCGTTGGGGTGGCTCAGGGGAAAGGACGTCACGATTGTGCCGTTGATGGAAAAACGGTCCCCGCAGGTCTGGTGGTAGGAAATGTCGCAGCGGATGTCTTGATAACCGATGGGGAAATGGGGCGCTGCCATGACTTGGGATATCAGCTCCTGAACGGAGGTCTGGGCGAAGGGGCAGCCGTACATGCCGATCTCTACGCCCGGGGAATAGATGGGTTTGAAGAAGGGAAAGCCCAGGAGGTGATCCCAGTGGGCGTGGGTGAAAAACATGTAGTAGTTCCGCCTCCCCTCCGTCATCAGGGCATTGCCGAGGCGCCTGATGCCCGACCCGGCGTCCACGATGATGATGTCGTCATGCTTGTTCCGGATTTCGAGGCAGGTGGTATCGCCCCCATATCTCAGATATTCCGGTCCCGAAACGGGAATGGAACCCCGCGCCCCCCAACAGCGGATGATCATAGCGAATCCTTTACAACGGCGTTGGCCACTTCATAATCGTCTGGGCCATTTCTTGTCAAGCTGGATTTCATGCGCATATCGGTGACTTGCGGTCCAAACTCACCTCGCTGGCACCCCCACCCCGCACGGGCGCGAAGAAGGGTGAAGCTATACGAATATTTATGGGCCTTGTCATGGGAATTGTCACGTTTGTCCAACGCCCGCCAACGATGAAGATGGTTTAAGGGAGGCCGCACGGAGGTATTGTCATGCCAACCCCAGGCCTGCCCCAGGCGATACGAAATACGAATACATCCAAATAGTTGCAGACATTGTCATAAAAAAAACCGCCCGGTTGCGCGCCGGCGATAGGCGCCGAGGTTGCGATCACGGCCATTTAGGTTTCGGCTTGCCGTAGTCCTTGTCGATGGAAAGCTTACCGAGTTCCGTGGTCGCCTCGCCTTTGGCGCTCTTCACGGAATCGATGCCCCGGCCAACTATGCCCTTGTTGGAGGCATAAGCCCGGGCGGTATCTTCGGTGATCAGGCCCTGCTTGTAAAGCTCCACGATGTGGTCGTCGAAGGTGATCATCCCGAAGGCCTTGCTGGCCTGGATTATTTCATAGAAGGTCTTTCCCTCCGATTCACCGTGAAGGATGGTATCCTTGATCCGGAGATTGGCGCCCATGATCTCGAAGGCCGCCACGCGGCCGCCCCCGACCTTGGGCAGGAGTCGCTGGCAAACGATCCAGCGGACCGTATCCGCCAGGCGGATGCGGATCTGGGTTTCCTCCTCCGTGGAAAACATGCCGAGGATGCGGTTGATGGTCTGACCGGCGTCCACCGTATGGAGGGTGCTGACGACCAAATGGCCCGTTTCGGCGGCGGACAGGCCGATTTCCACCGTCTCCCGGTCCCGCATTTCCCCGACGAGGATAACCTTCGGCGCCTGACGGAGCGCCGCCCGGAGACCGCTGGCAAAGGTATCGAAATCATTCCCCATCTCCCGTTGGTTGAAGGTCGCCTTCTTGTGGGGATGGGCAAATTCCACCGGGTCCTCCAGGGTAACGATGTGAACGGACTTGGTATCGTTGATCTTGTCCAGGACGGCGGCCAGGGAGGTGGATTTCCCGCTGCCGGTGGCCCCGGTGACCAGGATGATCCCATTCTTCTCCTCCGCCATCTTGTAGAAGGCCTGGGGGAGATTCAGGTCCTCGCAGGTGGGGATCCGGGTCTCCAACTTCCGCAGGACGATGGAGTAATTGCCCCGCTGGGAGAAGATATTGACGCGGAAACGGGCCTTGCCGGGCAGCTCGTAGGAGGAGTCGCAGGAGCCCTCGGCTACGAGCGTTTCCATGAGGCGGCGATCCTGGTTGATCAGGTTCAAGGCGAATATTTCCGTTTGGAAGGGCGTCAGTTTGCCGAAAGGCGGATCTAGCTCCACCCCGGTCAACTGTCCCGAGGTCTCGACCTGAAAGGGCTTGCCCACGGTGATGTTCAGATCCGAGACATTGCCGTGGGAGTCGAGCATCTTCCCTAAAATGAAGTCGATTTCCTGTTTTCTCATCTCCAGTTTTCCCCCTGCCACGCTATTGTCGGTGGATTGAGATAAAATTCCATAATCGTATCGGCTCGGCTCGTCTTTTCGCGGGCGTTCGTAGGGGCGAAAAATTTTTCGCCCCTACGGATTTTCGCCCCTACGGATTTTTGCCCCTACGGATTTTTGCCCCTACGGATTTTTGCCCCTACGGATTTTTGCCCCTACGGCGGCAATGTCATCCCTTCCCCCGAGCCCCCGGCCGCCGGGGCCGCTCCCGGCGTCGCCCGTCTTTACGCGTCGGTGAAGTCCGCCGGAGGCTTTTTCAGCAAGGGGCGGAACCTCGTTTTGTCGTTGGCCTTGGCGTAAGCCTCGTCGGGATCTATCCAGCCCTTCGTCAGCAAATCGAAGATGGCGTCGTCCAGAAGCTGCATGCCGTATTTCTTTCCCGTCTGGATCATGGAAGGAATCTGGAAGGTCTTGGCCTCCCGGATCAGGTTCCGGACGGCGGCGGTGGCGATGAGAATCTCCAGGGCGGCGCAGCGGCCCTTCTTGTCGATGCGTTTGAAGAGGACCTGGGCAACCACGGCGCGCAAACCGTCGGCGAGGGTCGAGCGGATCTGGGCCTGCTCGCTGGCGGGGAACACCTCGATTACGCGGTCAACCGTTTTTGCCGCCGATGTGGTATGGAGGGTGCCGAAGACGAGGTGACCCGTGGAGGCCGCTTCCACGGCCAGGCGGATCGTCTCGAGGTCCCGCATTTCGCCGACGAGGATGATGTCCGGATCCTCGCGGAGGGCGCCGCGAAGGGCGGAGGAGAAACTCTTGGTGTGGACGCCCACCTCCCGGTGGTTTACGATGCACTGCTGACTCTTGTGAACGAATTCGATCGGGTCTTCCACGGTGATGATGTGATCCTTCCGGGTCCGGTTCGCCTGATCGATGATGGCCGCGAGGGTTGTGGATTTGCCGCTGCCGGTGGGGCCGGTGACGAGAACCAGCCCCCGGGGAAGCGACGCCAGTTTGGAGACCACCGCGGGGAGCCCGAGCTGCTCGGCGGTGAGGATGTTGCTGGGAATCTCTCTGAAGACGGCGGCGCAGCCCCATTTCTGCATGAAGAAGTTGGCGCGGTAGCGCGCCAGTCCGGGAATCTCGTAAGCGAAATCCACGTCTCCCGTCTCCTCGAACTGTTTGATTTTGTGTTCCGGGGCGATTTCATAGAGCATGGCCTTGAGGCCGTCGTTGTCCAGCAGATCGTATTTGATCCGCTCGATCTCCCCCCGGATGCGGATCGCCGGCTGCTGCCCGGTGACGAGATGGAGGTCCGATGCCCCCTGCTCGTTCATCAACTGGAAAAAGGCGTCGATTTTCGCCATGGCAACCCTCCTGAATTTTCGGGGGAGTATAGGGAAATGGGCAGGGCTTGTCAAGATTCAAATAAAATCCAACCGTCAACGATGGAAGCGCCCCGTTCATATTGCCGATGATCAGGGTAAATTTGTTCTCAATGTAAGTAGCTTGAGAGTCCAAAGTTTTTGGCTTGTAACGTAACAAGCTTTGAATAACGTGCGTTTGTTAAATAGTCAACGGTGATATGCGTTGCAGTATAGGGCGGTAAAGATTATCAAAAAATATTTAATGTAA
>JASGUC010000049.1 GCA_030057915.1 Pseudomonadota bacterium | reverse complement strand
GCTGAAGGATGTCGCGCCCGGCACGGAGACGGAAATGGTTCAATCATGATCGAGCCCGATGGGAGGAATTCAAGAGCCGCTATTTTTCCGAACTTGGGGAAAAACCAGAAATGGTGAAGCGGCTCCGTGACCTTGCGGCAAAAGGAGGCGTCACCCTTCTCTATTCCGCAAGCGACAACGAATGCAATCAAGCCGTCGCCCTCAGGGAATACTTGCTGAATAGAAAGGAATAGGGGACGACCGTGATCCAGGCTGAAACGCCTCCCCCGCGGCGAACTTATGCCGGCGCGCCGGCATAGGTAAAGTACCTGAAATCATAGGTGGAATCGACGACGGTCAAAAAGTTTTGCCTCCGGAAATCACCCCCTCTTTCCCCTGCGGCGCCAACTGGAAATGGCGCCGCGATCACCCTGAAACCCATAACCCATCAATGGATAAGTGCGCCTCATCAGCAACTTCCTCCAACCACGGGGGGCATCTACAACCGATGAAAAGGGGGACAATCTCACCGATGCTAACACTCACCACCAAAAAGCTCAATCATGATCTAAAATTTTTGCGTGCGGTCATCAATAAGGTCGATATGCGCACATCCATATCAAAAGATCAGCCATGCGCCTATCCACTCTCGTATTAAACATAACAGCGGCTGTGCGCTCATGATGAGCGGCCCGTACCCGTACATTCCGCTTATGGTTCCCCTAGGAAGACGAAGGCGGCCCAGAAAAAGGGGTTGGCCCAACCGTAGCGCCCCTGCACGGTTTGCTTCTGTTGCCGCACCGCCGCCCGGAGGGCCTGGGAACGGCTCATCTTCCCGGAGAGGAGATTGCCGTAGAAGGCCGTCATCAGCTCCTGGGTCTCCCGGTCCGGGACGCTCCACATGCTCATCACCAGGCTCTGGGCGCCCGCCTGGGTGAAGACCCGGCGGAGGCCGAAGACCCCCTCGCCGCTCTTTACCTCCCCCAAACTCGTCTCGCAGGCCGAGAGGACCACCATCTCCGTCCCCTGGAGACGCAAGCCAAGGATCTTCTCCGCCGTGACTATCCCGTCGCTCTCCGTCAGGACCCCGGCGGCCACGGCCCGGTTCGCCCCCGCCAGGGCAATCCCGGAACGGAGGAGGGGATTCTCGTAACGGTTCTGTTTGGCGGCGGCCGGGGGGTTTGAAGCAGCATCTGCACTGCCCGGCTGGCCGGTCTTGGCCAGGGCGCCCTTGCCGTCACCGGGGGTGGGGCCGGTCTTGGCGCTCTCCTTCCCGGAACTTCCATCAGGGCTATCCTGGTTGCCGCCTTTCCCGGCCTCGCCTTGGGCGGTTTTGCCCTTGGCAGCGGTCAGGCTGATTACCTGCCCCCGGTCGGACGACTCACCCCGGGGCAGCTCCTGGTCGCTCAGGAAAAAACCGTGGGTGGCCAGATGCAGAATCCGGGGACGCTCCCGGGCCCGTAGGGCCTCCTCCAGGGCCTCCCGCCCCGTGTAGAGCACCGCGTTTCCCTTCCCCAACAGGTCGGCGACCGCCTCCACCTCCACACGTGTCCCCGGCAGGGGATCGAAGCGCAATCCCCGCATGTCCCACGAGCGGGTATGAGACTCCGCAGCCGCCCTTCGCGGCAGGCCCAGGCGGGCCACGGCGTCTGTCTTCTCCCGCCCCCCCAGATCGAAGTCCGGGTCGCCGATGATCAGGGGCTTACCTCTCTTTTATGGCCAGGGAGCGCTTGAACAACGGCTCCGCCTCCCCATACTTTGCCTGTTTGAAAAGCCCGGCTGCCTGATCATCACTGAGCTGAGCAGTAAACAGGGCAGCGCTTTTTTCTTGTGCGGCTTTTGTCGCAGCGGCATCACCCGTTTTTTTCAGCTTGAGTTCCGCTTGATCATAATTGCAATTCTCCACGGTATCGTCCAGATGACGCTCATGGAGGCTGCCGGTCAGAATATCGCCTTGCACGGCAAGCGACAGGGTATGACCTTCGGCCAGCGCTTTGTCCGCAAAGGGATATACAACGGTAAGCTTTGTCAGGTCAGGGCCGGAAAACCTGCCCGTCATGATGCCATCGCCGGAAAGGAATCCGCTGATCCCAGCGGAGTCGCTCTCCAGCGTTATTTGGATGTTGATCGGCTTCTTCTTTTCCGACCCCGTGCAGGCCCTACCGGATGTGGTTTTCACCTCCAGCGTGCCGGTGTAGAGCGCGGGTGCGGCCGCCGCCACGTCAATGAAGGCAAAAAAAATGATCGCCAATACGGAAGGTAGTAATCTTTTTAATCTTGTCATCAATAAGTTCCCTTCTCGCGGTTATAAATGTTTGTCTAATCGTATGAAATCCCGCTTCTGTATAAAGAGACGGACAAAAGATGTTTTTCCGCCGGCACAGAAAATATTTTTTACCAGGCATCGATCAATTCATCCTGAAACATCGCCTCCAGCTTCCGGAACAACACCGGTTTACCCAAATATTCTGCGTCGGCATGAAGAGAAGTCGAATACACGATCGCCCCCGTCGTCTCGGGATAATTCTTCATGAATATCTTGATTGCCGCCGGCGTTTCGGGTGCGTTCATCGTGGTTTTGATTTCAATTAACAATGGTTTTCTATTTTTCAGCAAAACGAAATCGATTTCCTGACCGGCCTTGTTTCGCCAGAATTTCAACTCCATATTCGGCTTGAGGCAAGACGTAAGCTGCACGGCGGCAAATGATTCGCAAAGCGTCCCAATGTCTTTTCTTTCTCCTGCTAAGCTGAAGTCCCGCAACAGGGCGTTTCTAATCCCCAAATCGTAAAAATATATTTTCCTGGATTTCTTCAGTTCATTGCCGATGTTTCCGGAATAGGAATATACGGAATATAAAACATAGGTTTGTTCCATGATGGAAATATGCCGCTCCAGTGTGCGGGTTGACAGGCCAATGTCATTGGCAAGCCCGCTTGTGGAAATCAGAGAACCTTGCCGCTCCGCCAGAAGATACAGCAAACTGTTAAACGCCCTGATGTTTTCTTCTCTGATCAAGGCCTTGATATCTTTCTGGATATAAGTTTCCAGAATTTCATTTAAAAGCCGAATTTTTTCGTCTGGCACTTCATGATGGATCAAACCCGGCAAACCGCCGAAAACAAGATACTCATCAAGCAGCGCCCGGCTGTCTTTCCCTGTCTGCAAGTATTCATCAAAGGAAAGAGGCATCAGGCGGACGGCAAGGCGTCTGCCCGCCAGGCTCTCTTTCAGATGCCTGTGCATTTCTATGGCCGATGATCCAGTGACGACAATTTTTGTTTTGCCTCCCATGTCATAAACGGCTTTAAAAAGCTTGGACGCATTGGGCAAATATTGAAATTCATCGATGAAAACCACATCCAGATCCGTCGTCAACATTTGCAATAATTCGTCCTCATCTTTGTCAAAAAGCCGCAAATCATGGGGCAACTCCAGATTAAAATAGCGCGTGCGCAATCCTTCCGTGCGGGCATTTTGCTCCAACATCTTGAGCAGATAAGTTTTACCCACCTGCCTGGGACCGAGAATCACGGAAACTTCCGGCCGCCGCAGGTCATCGGCCAACAGCTTATATATATTGCGTTTTACTTCCATAATGACTTTTATATACTTGTGGTATCAAATAGTCAATCAGTTTCAGAACGGCTTGTCATTTCAATTTCAATGTAGGGCGTGGCTTTAGCCGCGCCGTGCCAGCGGACATAAATGTCCGCGCTACAGCTTTGTTTTTGGCACGGATCATTGTCTCAAAATGCAATTCACGCGGATATAGGGATACAGACGCTCCCCTTGAAAACACCGGCTGCAGGAGCTAGCCTGCCTCGTACCTGATACGGGTTCCGGTATGACGATGCGCTACGGGAGGCCGGATCAAGTCCGGCATGACAAATAATCTTCGTGAAGATTGCACAACTCTCTCACTGTCCGGATGAATAACACCACTTCTGTCCAAATTAGCCGGAATTCTGTTTAATCGTCATTGAAATCATTGTCATTTTGGACGGGTCTTTTCCATTTTAAAAATCAGGTTTCTTTTTTTAAGGAAGATAACCGTCATGGTCAAGAACGAGATGAAGCTTCACTGCTCCCTTTGTCCGGCGAAACCTTGCCCAATCGTACATCGATAAACATAGATCAATCGTTGTGGAGTCCAGACTTACCAGTTTGTTCTTGAAGTTGAATTTCTTCTTCCCACTGACCTGATGACGGCATCTCTCCAGCAGAGCAAAAAAAACCTTCTGATATAGCTCCCAGGGGCGATGCTCATTGGCATAAGACAGCGTGGAGCGATTCGGAGCGGCAATCCCGAGATGCTTCAACTTGCCCTCACAACTCCGAAGACCGTTGGCGATCTCTCTCAAAGAATGCGCCCGGCCCAATTGGCAAAAAGCATGGAAACAAATTGGCCCCAACAAGTAAAACCACGCGCATGGCGCTCCGCTTTCGTTTCTCTTACAAACCTCTGAAATTCCATGCGGGGAAATAATTGTAACACTTGGCTAAATATGCTACTAAATTTCATGGTTGAGCCCTCCTTGCGGTATTTGTGATTCGGTCAAAATTCTTATACCAAATCAGGGCTCAACTTTCCTTTCTAAACTGACAGAAATCTAATTTGGACAAGAGTGGTTTCTCTTAGTCCTTTGATTCCTCTGGTTTTTCTGGTTTCTTTGTCGTCACCATATAAGGGGGGGTGACGAGGCAAGGGAAGAGAAAAACCTGTTGGGCCGTGCGTCCTGGTGGACAGAATTTGGCCTCGGGGTATGACCAAGGCGGGACTGAAGGCCGATTTGTGGCTGAAGGATGTCGCGCCCGGCACGGAGACGGAAATGGTTCAATCATGATCGTTCCCGATGGGAGGAATTCAAGAGCCGCTATTTTTCCGAACTTGAGGAAAAACCAGAAATGGTGAAGCGACTCCGCGACCTTGCGGCAAAAGGAGGCGTCACCCTTCTCTATTCCGCAAACGACAACGAATGCAATCAAGCCGTCGCCCTCAGGGAATACTTGCTCAATAGGAAGGAATAGGGGACGACCGTGACCCAGGCTGAAACGCCTCGTCGCAGCGAACCTATGCCGGCGCGCCGGCATAGGTAAAGTACCTGAAATAATAGGTGGAATCGACGACGGTCAAAAAGTTTTGCCTCCGGAAATCACCCCCTCTTTCCCCTGCGGCGCAGGCTGGAAATGGCCCTCTTTTATTCCGGTGAAACTGGCCCTGTTCCTGGCCGGTGATGACCCATAACCCCTCAATGGATAAGTGCGCCTCATCAGCAACCTCCCCCAACCACGGGGGCATCTACAACCGATGAAAAAGGGGGACAATCTCACCGATGCTAACACTCACCACTAAAAAGCTCAATCATGATCTAAAATTTTTGCGTGCGGTCATCAATAAGGTCGATATGCGCACATCCATATCAAAAATGTGAATCCTTTCGACTGTCTGGTGGCCCTACAGAAATACGCCAAGGATGTCTTTAAAAACCCTGCCCACTGGATGCCTTGGAATTACCAGGCCGCTTTTGCCCATAGACGACTCCTGATCAACTGCCGTCTCCCAATACCTTTGCCGCTGCCTATCACTCAATCGGACGCCCCGGGGTAGCCATCACCGCCGCCCTGGCCTCCAAAAACGCTCACCTACGCAGCCTTGCCGGAGGGACACGCCCTCCGCCACGAGGGCCTCTTGGGGGTCTATCCCTGCCGGCCTGTCAGGGCATGGCTATGCTGATCGAGGCAACCCGAACCCAACCAGTTTCCCACTTGTGGCAGTCACGGGAAAGCAAGCGCTTGCGGAGAGCGACCAATTTACCCCCGCGGGCATGTCAAAGAGGTTGACAAGCCGGTGGGGATTCCACTAAACAGGGGCGATCCGCCGCAACGTCCCTCGGGGCAAACACTGGCATTGACGGCATTTTCCCTGGCGATTCACGATTCGGCCCCCCGGGTGCCCGGCCCCCCGGGTGCGGGGCGCGGGGCGCGGGCGGCGGGGCGCGGGCGGCGCAGGCAGCGAAAAGCCAGGCAACTCATGGCCCGGGCCCCGAACGCGAGGCGGCGGCGAACCGAGGATGGCCCGAGGACATGCTGAATACCCCCGCATCGCCGCCGCGACGGGACCTTTGAAAACGCCCTTTCCGGCGCCCTATCTTCATTCAGGGGAAAGGCTTCGATGAGTGACATCTTGTGCCATGTCCTTCTTGCCGCCAACGGCCTCCTGCTCGCCCTCGTCGTCGTTTTGCTGTTCAAATCGTCGGCCCGGCCCCTGACCGCGATCGACCGCCGCCTGGAAGGCATGGAGGGGCGTCAGGAAAGGATGGAACGGGCCATCCGGGAGGACGGCGCCAGGGATCGGGAGGAGCTGAGCCGGTCTTTGCGAGATGCAACCGAATCGCTCCTGGGCCGGCTGGCGGAAAACATCTCCCTGCAGAAGGGCCAGTGGGAGATCTTCTCCCGGCAAGTGGCGGATCTTGCCGCCCAAAGCATCCAGAAACTGGACCGGATCGACGAGAGCGTGACCCTCCGTCTGCGCCATCTCCAGGAGGACCAGCGCCGGCAACTGGAGGCGATCCGGGCCACGGTGGACGAAAAACTGCAAGACACCCTGGAGAAGCGTCTTGGGGAATCGTTCCGCCTCGTGAGCGAACGTCTGGAAACGGTCCAGAAGGGCCTGGGGGAGATGCAGACCCTGGCCGCCGGCGTCGGGGATCTGAAAAAGGTCCTCACCAACATCAAGGCCCGGGGAACCTACGGGGAGATCCGGCTGGGGGCCCTTCTCGAAGAGATCCTCAGCCCGGACCAATACGCCGCCAATGTGGCCACCCGGCCGGACAGCGACAACCGGGTGGAATTCGCCGTGCGGATGCCGGGGCGGCGCGACGATCCCCGGCAGACCGTCTGGCTGCCCCTGGATGCCAAGTTCCCCCAGGAAGATCATCTGCGGCTCCTGGAGGCCCAGGAGGAGGGGAATCCCGCACGACTGGAGGAGGCGTCCCGGCAACTGGAGCGGACGCTCCGGGACATGGCCAGGGACATCCGGGACAAATATCTGGCGCCGCCCCATACGACCGATTTCGCCATCATGTTCCTGCCCACGGAGAGCCTCTACGCCGAAGTCCTCCGCCGGGACGGACTCTTCGCGCAGCTCCAGCGGGAATTCAGGGTCGTGATCACCGGCCCCACCACCCTGGCCGCCCTCCTGAACAGTCTGCAGATGGGGTTCCGCACCCTGGCCATCGAGAGGCGCACCAGCGAGGCATGGGAACTCCTGAACGCGGTGAAGACGGAATTCGCCAATTTCGGCGGTATCCTGGAAAAGACGCACAAGAAGATCATCGAGGCGGGCAATACGATCGAAAAGGCCGCCGTCCGCTCCCGGGCCATCGAGAGAAGGCTCCGGGACGTCCAGGACCTTCCGGTACCGGAGGACCCCGCCGAAAACCGGGGATAAGACGGCGCGGGGGAGCGGGGATGCTCCCGATTCGTGCGGCGCCGGCCGCGGGCCGAGCCCGAGGGAGCGTCGAAGCCCCCGGGCCGGGAGACGGCCTTGGCGTGAGAGAGGAGCTGTCGCTTGAAGGGAACAATCGTCAACACCGGCGCGATCGTCGCGGGGAGCCTCATCGGTCTGGCGGCGGGAAAGCGCATGCCCCCGGGCCTCAAGACGATCCTCATGCAGTGCCTGGGGCTCTCCGTCCTCCTCATCGGCCTGCAAATGGCCCTTTCGGAACGGGACACGATCCCCGTCATCGGCTGCCTGCTGCTGGGCGCCCTGACTGGAGAGCTGCTCGGAATCGAAAGCGGAATGGACAGGCTGGGTGAATGGCTGAAGGCCAGGGCCCGTTCCGAATCGTCCACCTTCGTGGAGGGCTTCGTCACCGCTTCCCTGCTCTACGTGACGGGGGCGATGGTCATCGTGGGGTCCATCCAGGACGGCGTCACCGGGGATGCGACGACCCTCTACATCAAGTCCCTCCTCGACGGGGTTGCCTCCATAGCCTTTGCCTCCACCCTGGGCGTCGGCGTCGTCTTTTCCGCCTTGAGCGTCCTGTGCATCCAGGGCGCCCTGACGCTGCTGGCGGCGCATCTGAGCTTCCTGCAGCAGCCCGCCGTGCTTGGCGCCATCACCGCCACGGGAGGGCTGCTCATCGTCGGCATCGCGTTGAATCTCCTCAACGTGACGAAAATCCGCATCGGCAATCTGATCCCCGCCCTGATCTACGCCGCCGCCTGGGCCGTGCGCGGCGGATTACAGTAAGGGGTCGCTTAGGGCTCAATGGAAGTACAAACCCGGATCTTCCATAAGAAATTCCGCGGCCTCACGATCCATGGCCCGATGCCGCCGCGTCATGGGCCAACCGGCCGCGGCGCCAGCGTAAAACGAAACCTTCATGGCCGCATCCCGTCACAAAGGGGGATGAAAGCGACTCAATGTTCACAAAATGCGAGACCCATCCCCGCCTTGGTCATCCCCTTGAAGGTGAGAAGTAATGATTAGCAAATGAAGACTAGCTCATAGGAGGGTATTTTCAGGTGAAAGCGAAGAGGCATTTCCAATAACCTCCAGGGGAACATGGTCCCGGAAATCCATGCCACCGCTATCTCCGGCACCGCGGCGAAAGGGCTGAACCTCCCGGGGAAGCCGTCGGCACAAATGAGAGCGCCCCCAGTCCGAATCCGGAGGGGGCGCCCATGCCAACTATGAAGAAGCAACTATTTCTTTGCCGCCGCTACCGCATCGCGAAGCTTTTTCCCCGCGGTAAACTTGGGGACCTTTTTGGCCTTGATCTTCATGGTCTTGCCGGTCTGGGGATTTCTCCCGGTGCGGGCCGCTCTTTTATAAACCTTGAAGGTCCCGAAGCCGACCAGGGTAACGGCCTCATCCTTCCTCAAGGCCCCGGTTATGGTTTCCAGAACACAATTGACCGCTTCCTCCGCCGTTTTCTTCTTCCCTACCACCGAAACCACCGCGTTTACCAGATCTCCCTTGTTCATCCCTTCCCTCCTTCTTTAATTTTCGCCCGCCACCATGCGCGACTACTACGACCTGACCATCGTTTATCATTTTCAGCGGGCGGATTATAAAAGAGCAAAAACCTTGTGTCAAGGGCAATTTCGGGCTTTTTCATTTTTTTCCCCCCGATATTTCGCGGGTTAGCGATCCATGGCCCGGCGCCGTCGCGTCCGGGGCCAAAGGATCGTCGAGGGAACGGAACATACTGAAAACGAAGAGGTATTTCTAACGGATGTTCCAGTGGGAAGCAAAGTCATTCGCCATATAACTAATTGAGTAGATTTGATTTTCTACGATTTGAGAGTTTTTTTCTTGTGTCTACATTTATGTGTTTGTGAGGCAGAGCCAGCGGC
>JASGUC010000048.1 GCA_030057915.1 Pseudomonadota bacterium | reverse complement strand
AGGACTAAGAGAAACCAAAAAACAATGAAATATCTTTTGTTCATTTTTCAGGAACTAAAGAAAGTAAAAAAAGCGCTCCAAGGTGGGGGGACCACCGAATCGATGTTTTCGGGGGATATTCAAACTGATGAGTACAGACTTGCAGACGAAAGTATTTTAATTTTCATAATATTGATTTATCGATGTTCTTCTTAGCAGTAGCCCAATCAATAAAAACTTCCTCTCCTTTTGCAATTCCGTTTTCTCTTTCATTCAATACTTTTTCGTGCCATGGTGGTGATGATATGCTCTCAGCTTTTTTACATAAATCATCCCAAATGGCTTCCATTGTTTGAATTTTCTCTTCCATTGACATGTTTTCGACCGATAGTGCCATTCTCATTTGATTTCTCCGTTCTGGACAATATTTATTATCCTTAATCCCTCTTGACTGAGGAACTCTTCCTGAGCGATGCCGGATTTGGCTTTAACGATATACGGATGTCAACAATCCATTTACCCTCTGGATGATCTTCAGCATTATTGCAATACCGCTCGTAACGCGGCCGGTCATCGCATTCATAACCCTTAAGGTAGATCTCTCCTTGACAAACGGAACGGCGGTTCTACAGCATCGCGGCATGAATTTCTCGAATGACGGGCATCGTGTCGCCTCCCGCCGCCGCATACCGTCTAACCCTTTAATTTATTTGATATTTCTGGTGCCTGGGGCGGGAATCGAACCCGCACAGAGACAAGCTCCGAGGGATTTTAAGTCCCTTGCGTCTACCAGTTCCGCCACCCAGGCCTATGCGTTACAAGACCTTTGGATATCCAGGCCTTCCTGTCGCCCCGACGGAATCCGGGGTCCGGAATGCCTCGAAAACATTGTGAGATATTTGAAAAACCGCCGCGCTTCCCGTCGCTTTCTCCTCCAATAATATCCCGCCGGATCTGCTGCGGTCGCCACACCACTATCCATGGGAAAGATTTCACCGTCCAGATTTCCAAAATATCCCTCCGGATATGCTGCGGTCGCCACTTTAATGATTTTTTTCTTCTTTGGCAAGTCCTTTGTTTCCCCTAAGCGGGGGCGTCGCCCCCCCCGGGAGTGAGGCCCGGGGCGAACGCGGGGGAGCGATCGGGCGCAACGTCTCGCGGGGGAAAAGATGGATGGCGGGGAAGGATGACGACGTGCCCAGCATCCTCGATCCGCAGGAAGATTCAAAGGCCTTCCGCAAAAGCGGAGATGGCTGTCTGATGGGCAATTCGTCCAGAAGGACCTCCGCCAATCAACATACACTGCCCGACCACATCACCAACCACTGACTTCCGGTGAAAAATCCCCTTGACACGAAAGAAGGCTTCCCTATACTCCAAACCGTCAAAAGCAAGTTCTTATCAATCAAAAGTTTACGATCAAGCGGAGGAGGGAAGGATTCCGCATGACAACGAAATGATCGGATACGATTGGATTGCGGGCTCCTTGATCAAGCAAATCCTTAAGAGAGCACTTTCCTTAGAAGGAATGATTCTCATTGAATGAACATATAAACAGATTGCCGCCGAAGGTTGTTTTATGGGGCGGCACAGGACAGGCAATCGTTGCCCGACCGATTATCGAGAGCCATGGTTCGAAGGTGGTAGCCGTTTTTGACGACACACCGGAGCTTGCTTCGCCCTTTACGGATGTGCCGCTTTATTATGGATCGGAGGGTTTCAGGAAATGGCTTCAATCGCAACCGCGCCACGGTGAGGTCGGGTTTTGCGTCACGATCGGCAATCCTCACGGCCGGGTGCGTCTGAAGCTTCATGAGCGAATGCTTGCCGCAGGATTGAAGCCCGTTACCATAGCACACCATAGCGCCCAAATAGACATGCATGCAATCGTAGGGCAAGGTTGCCAGTTCATGGCCGGTTCTATCGTCAATCCGGAAGCAAGCATCGGAAACCAATGTATCATCAATACAAAAGCTTCTATCGACCATGAATGCACGCTGTCAGATGGCGTGGAGATCGCGCCGGGTGCAACCCTGTGTGGTCTTGTCTCGTTGGGAATCAATGTATGGATAGGGGCGGGCGCAACGCTGTTGCCGCGCATTCGTGTCGGAGATGACGCCATCGTAGGAGCGGGCGCTGTCGTCACGCAAGACGTCCCTGCAGGCGTAACGGTTATCGGTGTACCTGCAAAAATCGTCAAAAGGAGCGCCCGTTGATGAAGCCGGAACCAATTTATCTGTCCGGACCCTGGTCAGCGCCCCCCGGTGGAGGACCTTTCCGTCGCTGACGCCCCGGCGCTGCGGCTCAGGGTCCCAATGAGGAGCGGCGCCGCGGCCAGGGCCGCGGCCGCCTATGCCCCGGGGTGGGTCGAGGATTGTGGGCAAGAGCGCGAACGGACCTTCCGTGTTCCTTGACATTTTCCCCGCCAGTCCCTAAATTGTCCACAGGTTTCATGGTCGCCGGCCCGCCGGAGCCTCGGGGCGGCCGCCGGGCGACGGAGCCAAACTCAATCAAGGAGCGTCACGATGCCCATCTACGAATTCAAATGCCAGCAGTGCGGAGAGGAGTTCGAGCAGATCCTCTTTGCCTCCGACCGGGAGGAAGCGGTTGCCTGCCCGGCCTGTAAATCCAAAAAGACCCGGAAATTGATGTCCGCCTTTGCCGGCGGCAAGTCCGGATGCGGCGCCTGCTCCGCCACATCCTGCGCCCCCTCCTGAGGCCACTGAGCCTTCATGACGGTCCGTCATGACTTTTTTTCGTTGCGAAATCCAGGCGAATCCATTATAAGAGGCCGGCTTTCCATAAAGAATCCTGAAAGGAGTAGGGCAGCATGAATATCCTCATTTTTGGACCCAACGGCAGTGGCAAGGGCACCCAGGGGGCGATCATCCAGAAGAAATTCGGCGTACCCCATATCGAGACCGGCGTCATCTTCAGGGACAACATCAAAAAAGGCACGGAACTCGGCAAAAAAGCGAAAGATTATATCGACCGTGGCGAACTCGTTCCCGATGAGATCACCGTCCCCATGATCCTCAATCGACTGAAAGAGGCCGATTGCGCCTCGGGATGGCTCCTCGACGGCTTCCCCCGCAATCTCGTCCAGGCGGAGGCCCTCTGGAACGCCCTGGCCAAGGAAAACATGAAGCTCGATTACGTAATCGAGATCATCCTGGACCGGCAGACCTCCAAAAACCGCATCATGGGCCGGCGACTCTGCGCTGCGGACAACAATCACCCGAACAACATCTTCATCGACGCCATCAAACCGGCGGAGAAGGACGGCAAGCTGGTTTGCCGGGTCTGTGGCTGCGAGACCCTGACCGCGCGGGCCGACGATCAGGACGAGGCCGCCATCGACAAACGGCACAACATCTACTACGACACCACGACCGGAACCCTGGCGGGAGTCAACTACTTCAAGGAACGGGTCAAGGTAATCGAGGTAAGCGGCGTTCCCGGGGTTAAGGAAGTCTCCGAGGATCTCCTGAAGAAGCTGGGATAATCGTCCAGGGCCGGCCCAGGCCGCCGGGTCGGCATCGCGCCCGGCGGTCGCCCCCCGAAGCGGGAATCCACCGGTCCGGTAAACCGTTGCCGGCGCGTCTCCCTATGCGAGCCCTCCTTCCGGAACGGGGAGGGCTTCTTTTTTTGAGATCTTTGAACAATTGCATCGAAAGACTCCTTGAAAGACTCCTTTCGTCATTCCCGCGAAGGCGGGAATCCAGTGTTCTCGAGTAGTGTTTTCGAGCATTGTTTTCGAGCATCCGCTGGATGCCTGGTCAAGGCCGGCACGATTAGGATGAGAGCTTTGAATGACCGCCATTTTTGTCATTTCGAACGAAGGGAGAAATCTTTAACAAACTGCCATGATTAAGATTTCTCGTCGGGCGCGCTCCTCGGAAACGGCATTTTTCAAAGGTCTCGGGATAGGCAGTTTTTCAGAGGTCTCCTCTTGTCATAACGAGACCTTTGAAGATCTATGTTTTCCTTTCGCCCCGGCAAAATCCGGGGTCGGGAATACCTTGAAAACACCGTATTCCGGCTGCCACTGGTATGACGAGGGGGACTCGGAAACGGCATTTTCAAAGGTCTCATAACGGCTACTGGGCAACTATGAACCATATCCGGAATTTTAGCATCATCGCCCATATCGATCACGGCAAATCGACCCTGGCCGACCGGATGATCCAGCACACCGGCGTCTGCGAGGCCAGGAACTTTCAGGATCAGATCCTGGACAACATGGACATCGAGCGGGAGAGGGGGATCACCATCAAGAGCCAGGCGGTCGCCCTGCCCTATCGGGCCCGGGACGGCCGGGACTATACCCTGAACCTGATCGACACCCCCGGGCATGTGGATTTCAGCTACGAGGTCTCCCGTTCCCTGGCCTCCTGCGAAGGGGTCGTCCTCCTCATCGACGCCGCCCAGGGGGTCCAGGCCCAGACCCTGGCCAATCTCTATCTGGCCATGGAACACAACCTCGAGATAATCCCGGCAATCAACAAGATCGACCTTTTGGCCGCGGATGTGGAGCGAGTCCGGGAGCAGATCGACGGCGAACTGGGTCTGGACCCCGACGGCGCCCTCCTCTGCTCCGCCAAGGCGGGTACGGGCATCGAGGAGATCCTCGAAGCGATCGTCCAGCGAATCCCGCCGCCCCAGGGAGATCCCGCCGCGCCGCTCACGGCGCTTGTCTTCGACGCCCAGTACGACCCCTTCCGGGGCACCCTCATCCACATCCGGGTCTTCGACGGCACGGTCCGCGGCGGCGACATCATCCGCTTCCTCTCCACGGGGGCCACCTACAAGGTGGAAGAAGTGGGCCATTTCCTGCTGTCCCGGCAGAAACGGGAGGTTCTTGCCGCCGGAGAGGTGGGCTACATCATCGCCGGGATCAAGACCATCTCCGATGTCCATACCGGCGACACGGTGACGCTCGCAGATCGCCCCTGCGCCGGGCCGCTGCCGGGCTTCAAGGAGGTCAAACCGGTGGTTTTTGCCTCCATCTATCCCATCGCCTCGGACGACTACGAGGATCTCGCCACCGCCCTGGAGAAATACAAGCTCAACGACGCCTCCTTCATCTATGAAAAGGATGCCTCCGTCGCCCTGGGACAGGGATTCCGCTGCGGCTTTCTGGGGCTCCTCCACCTGGACATCGTCCAAGAGCGCCTGGAGCGGGAGTTTGGCCAGTCCATCATCCTCTCCGTCCCTAGTGTCCGCTACCGGTTCACCCTGAAGGACGGCACCGTGCTCGAGGTGGACAATCCCGCCCATTACCCCCCCCAGATAACCATCGCCAAGGGCGAAGAGCCTTTCATCCGGGCCTCCATGATGCTTCCGGAACGTTACCTGGGCGCCGTGATGAAACTCTGTCAGGAGAAGCGGGGGGTGAATTCCACCCTCCACTACCCGGGTCCGGGACGGGTGGAGTTGATCTACGAGATGCCCCTCTCCGAGGCGATCTACGACTTTTATGATCGCTTCAAGACCGTGACCCAGGGTTACGGCTCCTTCGACTACGAGGTCATCGACTACCGGGAAAGCAACCTGGTCCTCCTCGACATCCTCGTCAACGGCGAGAAGGTGGACGCCCTCTCCCAGATCGTCCACCGGGAGCGGGCCCGGGCCTGGGGCCTCCAGGCCTGCGAGCGCCTGGAGGAGGAGATCCCCCGCCAGATGTTCAAGATCGCCATCCAGGCCGCTATCGGCGGCGAGATCATCGCCCGGACCACCATCTCCCCCTTCCGGAAGGACGTGACGGCCAAGTGCTACGGCGGCGACATCTCCCGGAAGCGAAAGCTCCTGGAGAGGCAAAAGCGGGGCAAGAAGAGAATGAAGATGATCGGCAACGTCAGCATCCCCCAGAGCGCCTTTCTGGCCGTCCTGAAATCCGACGCGGATTGACCGCGAAAGGCCACGGGAAAGGCGAACATGACCGCCGGCCTCTATATCCACATCCCCTTCTGTCGGTCCAAATGCCCCTATTGTCATTTCTATTCCACCACGGAGACCGGGTGGACGGCGCGGTTCATCGACGCCCTGGATAGGGAGATGGGGGCATGCCGCCGCCGGTTCCGCGCCTTCGACACCATCTATATCGGCGGGGGCACCCCTTCCCTGCTCACGGGCGCGGACATCGAAAGCATCCTGGGCGCGGCCCGCCGGCATTTCCTCATCGCCGGAGACGCGGAGACGACCGTGGAGGTCAATCCCGCCGATGCGGACGGGGCGTGGTTTTCCAAACTGCGCGCCCTGGGGGTGAACCGGATCCATCTGGGCGCTCAATCCTTTTCCCCGGCGGCGCTGCGCTTCCTGGGAAGGCGGCACACCGTCCTGGATGTCCATGAGGCCGCGACGCTGATCCGGCGGGCGGGCTTTGAAAATTTCGGCCTCGATCTGATCTGGGGCCTCCCGGGGCAGAGCCTCGCCGACTGGCGACGGGAACTTGACGCCGCCCTCTCCCTGGAACCGGCGCACCTCTCGGTCTATCGGCTCTCCGCCGAACCCGGGACCCCCTTCCGGCGGCGTCTCCGGCGCGGCGAGTTCTCCCTTCCCGGCGAGGCGTCGTCCCTGGAACTCTTCCTAACCGCGGACGACAGCCTCGGCCGCGCCGGCTTCCTCCACTATGAGGTTTCCAGCTACGCCCGCCGACCGGAATTCGTCTCCCGCCACAACAGCAAATACTGGCGTCACATCCCCTATCTTGGCCTGGGGCCCTCCGCCCACTCCTTTCAGGACGGGCAGCGGTGGTGGAACCGTCGGAATCTCGACGAGTATGTCACGGCTCTGGAGGAAGGCCGGCTTCCCGTGGCGGGTCGAGAAACCCTGGGGCGCGACGAGCTGCGCCTGGAAACCCTCTTTCTGGGACTCCGGACGGCGGCGGGCGTGGATCTGAGTTCGTTTCATCGCCGCTTCGGCGAGGATCTCCGGGAAACCCGCAAGGACATCCTGGACGGGCTGATTGCCGATGCCCTGCTAATCCTGGAGGGCGACCGCTTGAAGCCCACCGTCCGGGGCATGGCCACGGCCGACCGCATTGCGACGCTCCTCTGATCAATTGATCGATCCGCCGCAAGGGACGCCTCCCGGCGGCGACGGTCTCCAGATCGGGGGGGCGCGGGGGCGGGGGGGGGGAATCCCTCTCGACGATTATTTCATCAAGACTGCGGTAGCATGGCTTGTTTGATACGATTTTATTTTGGTTTTCGGCTTGACATGGTGCGTCATAAGTGTCACACTTGTTCAAAAGGAGATCGACCAATGCCCACAAAAAATCCGAGAATAAACATTGTTGTTGAGCCGTCACTGTATAGTGTTATGCATGACCTGGCAACCAGCGAGGGCATCTCCATGTCCACAATTGCCCGTGACCTTATCCGGGAGGCTATTGACCTACGTGAAGATGTTGCCCTTGCCGCTTTTGCCGATAGACGAATGAAGTCATTTGACAGAAAGATAGCGCTTTCGAATGAAGATGTGTGGAAATAATTCATGTCTTTTACACTGCACTATCATCCCGATGTTCGTGTTGAGGATTTGCCTCTTATAGATAGCAGAACAAGGGACAGAATCCGCAAGGCTATCGAAGAACGATTACAAACCGCACCACACGAATATGGGGAACCCTTAAGAAAGACACTGAAAGGATACTGGAAGCTCCGTGTGGGTGATTACCGGGTTGTCTTCAAAGTGATCGACTCCGAGGTCTGGATTCTTGGCATCAGAAATCGGAAATCGGTTTATGTGGATATTGGCACAAGGACCTAACGGCTTTCCCATGGAGTTTATATTCCATCCATGGCATGGCAAATTGAATATGCCGACAAAGCTGATCCGCCAGGCCGCCCAGGGCAAGGTCAACCACGGATGTCTTGGAATTGCCAGGCCGCTATGCCCGTAGGCGATTCCTGATCCACTGTCGCCGCCCTGGCCTCCAAGAACGTTCGTCTGCGCGGCCTTGCCGGACTCACGTTTTGCAAGGGACGCCTCCCGCCTACCCTTTCTCGTCCGGGACGGGACGAAGAGATAATTTTTCTCAAGTATCCTCGCCATCCTGTCGATAGATCTGACAAAGGGAAGTTTTGTCGGGAGGGGCGTCATGACGACGAAAATCGGATATTATCGGCAGAGGGGGATCGAGCTGCGGTTCGATCCCCGGCCCGCGACGCCGGTCGAATCGAAAAGGATGAACCTCGCGGACAACATCCGGTACCTGGTCCTGGAGACGGACTGGGACAAGGAACTGATCCGGCGGCAAACGCTAATCGACGGACTTTGCAAAGGGGCGGCCGGCCTGGCGGCCCTTTACTTCCTACCGATCCTCCTGAATATATTCTGGCGATAGGGGCGGCTATCCCGGGGAGCGGAGCGGCCATCGTCTCGATTCGCCCTCCATCGCCGGTAGCCGGTAGGCGGCAAGCCGCACGGTTTTTGAAAAATGGCCTTTCCGGCCCTTTATCGTCGTGCCGGCGGACGCCGGAATAAAGTGTTCTCAAGGTGTTCTGGAACCCAGATTTTGTCGGGGCCTCGGGAGAGAGTATATCTTCAAAGGGCCTTGCCGTGCGTATGCGTCATGCCTTCGCCCGCCCGTAATGCTGGAGCACCCGGGCCACATAGTTCCTCGTTTCCGAGGGCATGCGCTCCGGGCGATTCTCCAGATTGCCCATCCCCCAGTTGTATGCGGCAAGGGCCTTTTCGAGATCCCCCCCGTAGCGGTTCATGAGCATCTTCAGATAACGGGTCCCGCCCATGATGTTCTCCTCGGGATCGTAGGGTCGGACGACGCCCAGATCGCTCGCCGTGGCGGGCATGAGCTGCATGAGGCCCATGGCCCCCTTGGGAGAGGTGGCCCCGGCATTGTAGCCGCTTTCCACCCGGATGACGCTCTTGATCAGCAGGGGATCTACCTCGTAGCGCCGGGCGGCGAGTTCGATTATCCCCCCCAGGTCCCCCTCCAGGTTCGGCCTGCTCCCCGGGGTCTCCGTTGACACCCCTACCTGTCGGTTATTTGACGGCGCCCCTGCCACTTCATTGCCTCCGGGGGCCGGCAGAGGCGGCCAAGGCCTTCGGGAAGGCGCCGCCTCCGTTTGGAGGTGGTTGAGCATCGTCGTAATCATCCGTTGGCGGAATTCCTGACGGAGCAAATCCAGGTTGTCCTCCGCGACGCCGTGGACGCCGGAAGATTCGGTTACCATCGCCTGCTCCAACAGGGCGGCGAATCGTGAATCCCCTCCCGGAGGACGGCTTTCACCCCGCCGTCGTTCCGCGTCGGCAAGCCCCGCCCGCGTTACCGCGGCATACCGGTCGATCAGATTTACCACCGCCATAACGAACTCTCCCGGAAGGAATTATCAGCATGGATGTTACAATAACCATGCCAACAATTTCCGGTTTTATGACGGGCGAGGGTAAATTTGTTCTATCTCCAAGTGGCTGAAAACAGGACGTGCCTCAGTTTTAGTAGATCATTCAAGATCAACTACTTACATTGAGAACAAATTTGCCCTGTATGACGGGCGAGGGGGATGGAAGCGGGGGCGGCGGTCAAATCGTTTTTAGGAAACAATCCACGACCTGACCATCGAACTGGGTGCCGCGGTTTTTCACGAGTTCCTCGATCGCCCAGTCCTTGCTCTGCGCCTTCCGGTAGGGGCGATTGTTCATGATGGCGTCGTAGGTGTCGGCCACGGCGATGATACGGGCCGCCAGAGGGATGTCCTCCCCTCGCAGACCCAGGGGGTACCCCTTGCCGTCCCATCGCTCATGATGATGACGGATGGTGATCCGTTCCCGATCGAAAAGGGCGATGGATTGAAGTATCTGCTCGCCCACATCGGCGTGGGTCTTGATGATCGCATATTCATCATCGGTGAGGCGGCCGTTTTTCAGAAGCACCGAATCGGGGATGGCGATCTTTCCCACGTCATGCAACGCCGCCGCTATTTTCAGGGATTCTATCTCCCCGTGGGAACAGCCCATATAAACGGCGGTACCGACGGCATACGCGGTGACCCGATGACAGTGTTCTTCCGTATAGTGATCCCGCAATTGGATGGAGGCGATCAGGGATTTGAAGGTGTCGAGGACATTTGCATAAAGACTTTCATAGAGGACCTTGTTTTCCAGATTCAAGGAGGCGCGCTTCGTGAGGCTGCTTAGGTAATGCAGATCCTTGCTCGTGAAAACGCCGCGGTTCTTCTTTTTACGGATGGTCATCACGCCGAACGCCTTCCCCCTGATCGAGAGGGGGGTGCAGATCAAGGACGGGGAGATATCGGGACGATCGTCGGAATGGATCATGAGGGCCTCGTTGTTGCGGATCGCCTGGCGGAGAAACGGCAGCATCGGCTCGTGCCCCCCGCCGTCACCGGGCCGTTCACCGTTAGTCTTCGCCACCCGTTCGTGGAATTCGCAACTCTCGTCGTCATAGATCATGATTCGGCAGGCATCGCCCTCGACAACCCGGAGCGCCAAATCGGCCATCTTTTGAAAGATCTGTTCGTTTTCCCCCTCCAGGTTCTCCAGGGAATCGAAGATATAGCTTTGGACGGACAGGTCCTGGGTCTGTTCCGACACCGCCCTGTCCCGGCCGGCATCCAGGGCCTTTTTCCCCTCCGTCAACGATTGTTCCCGGAGATATATCTGAACCTTATAGAGCAAATCGCTGATGTTGAAGGGTTTTTTGATAAAGTCCACGGCGCCTTTTTTCATGGCGGACACGGTCAGGTCCGTGGCCGGCTGACCGGTAATCATGATTACCGCCGTATCCGGATGGCTCTCCTTCAAATGCCGAAGCAGATCCATGCCATCCATGTAGGGCATCATGACGTCGCTTATCACCAGGTCGTGGACCTCGTTTTGCATGATACGCAGGGCGTCGCGGCCATTGTCTGCCTCGCTCACCTGTTGATAGCCCGACTGATGCAGGGCGTCAACGATCATCTGGCGGGTCGAGCTGTAATCGTCCACGACCAGGATCTTCTTGTCGTAGGTGGCATCGCGACTTAAGGACAGGGCTTGAACCATGATCGACCTTTCATTTCCCGGAGGCGTCTCTCCTGATCAGATCGAGGAGGCTATAGGATATCTTCGAAAACACCTGCGCTTTATCCGCCTCGTTTCCGGTCAAAGTCACCGTGTCCACATATCGGTTCCTTGGCGATCCTTCCTGGATTTCCGGCCGATGGCGCGCTTTGAACTGCTTGGTGTAAGCCTTCAGAACGCTGTCCACCTGATGGGCTGATATGGTCATGGCACACTTCCTCCATGAAGCGTTCGAGTTTTAGATTCGTCTCTTTCATCGGAAGATAGGTTTAAAAACTTGAGCATTATTTTGGCGGCGCTGAAATTTTTTTTGGCATGATATGTGTATCGATTAAATTCATCGAACAATCCCCGGGTTAGAGGTGATAAGCCTATGTCCAACGTCATCAAGCGGGAGGATAGCGCGATCATCCTGAAAAAGATCGATGAGTGTCGTCTCCATCTGAAGAAGGAGAACATCTATTCCTGTCTGCTCTGCTTCAAGACGGCCCTGCAGATGACCTTGAAGACCAAGATGCTTCCCAGCGACGAGAGGGAGATCATGAAGGCCGTGAACGAATTTCAGAAGGATCTCTCTTCCTCTCCCGCCTTTTGCGCCTTCTACGGTCCGGTTTCCTTTCATGACGATGCGGTCAAGACCTCCCTGGACTTCGTCGCACAGCTCATCATGATCAATGAGGAAGAGCTGCGGGAAAAGATGGGACCCGCCGGGGCCCCTGCCTCCGGGGAGCGCCCGATGGCAAAGGAAGCGGCAAAGGGAGTGGCGTTGCCGGAACCACCGGACAACGATGATCGCCGTCGGGCGTCCCTGGTCAGGGAGGCGGGCCTCCTTCTCGACCAGGGCGAATACGGCAAGGCCAAGGACCTTCTTGGAGACGACGAGGAGTCCATCTCTATGCTGCTCCAGATCGCCAACAATCTGGGCATCCAGTATCGCAAATCCGGAAAGTTCGACCGGGCCATCTCAGAATTCCGCAAGGCCCTGGCTCTCTATCCCGACGATGAGGGTCTCCATTACAACATCGCCCGGGTCTATGTGGAGAAAAGGGAATGGGCGGCCGCGGAGGAGGCGATCCTACGGGGGATCTCCATAAATCCCGAGTTTCATGAGGGCAAGAATCTTTTGAAGTATATCAGATCCAATGCGCGGGATTGATCCCGCGGAAGATGCGTGCCTGTTCCTTGGGGAGCATAATGGATAAAATTCACCTGCCCGGCGCGAACGGATCGGGACTCCACGAATAAAATGCTGATCGTCAACGCCGTCGCCATGTTGACCAGGAAATCCGGGGACTATATCTACCGGGTGGAACAGCCGTCCATCGCCATGGGGAACTCCGGAAAAGCGACGGTCATAACGACAAGCACCCTTTCCCCCTGGTTTGAGCAACTCTGCCTGGCCACGGACATCCTCATCCTCCACCTCCTGAGCGAGCATGATCTGCTGCCGATCCTCATCGAAAGGAAGCGCCGCGGTCTGCCCGTGATCTATGAACTCTCCGACAATATCATCGCTCCGCATGAAGGAGTGGGCATCAAGGGATGGTTCTCCGATCCGGTGAACCTTGCCCTGTCCTTCCAGTACCTTCGCATGGCGGATGCAGTTCAGGTGTCAGCGGCGGCGTGAAAATGTATCAAATGTGGCGGCGTGAAAATGTTGGTGAAGAAGGGGATATAAAAGCAGCTGCCGGAAGTAGAGAGTTAGGTTCCGGCGGCTGCTTTTGTTTGTGAATGGTC
>JASGUC010000047.1 GCA_030057915.1 Pseudomonadota bacterium | reverse complement strand
CAGGAGAAGTCCGCCAAGGCCAAGCCCTGCATCACCGTCTCCAGGGAACCGGGGGCGGGGGGAAGCGAAATCGCCCGCATCCTGGCGGCGGATCTGAAGATGGATCTCATCGGCGGCCAGATCATCTCCCGGGTCGCCGAGAGCGCCAACATGAGCGAAAGGGTCGTCAAGACCCTGGATGAGAAGAATGTCACCAAGCTTGACAGTTGGATCAACTCGATGTTCACCTCCCGCCATCTCTGGCCGGATGTGTATCTGCAACACCTAACGAAGGTCATCGGCACCATCGGCGAGCACGGCAACGCCATTATTGTCGGTCGGGGGGCCCAGTTCATCCTGAAGCCGAAGCGGATTTTCCGGGTCCGGTTCATCGCCCCCTTCGACAAACGGGTGCTCCGGGTGATGAAGAACCGCAACTGCTCCAGCGCCGAGGCGGAAAGCTACATCGTCAAGACGGACAGCGACCGGGCGGCCTTCATCAAGAAGTATTTCAACGAGGACATCGCCAATCCGGCCAATTACGACCTGGTGGTCAACACGGCGATCCTCTCCTGTGAAGAGGCGGCGGAACTGGTCCAAAAGGCCTTTCATGCCAAGAAGTTCTATAACGATGTTTCCTGAAGCGTCCGGATCCGTAAAGGTAAATTTTTTATTACAGGCAAGGAGGTCCTTATGAAGAAAGATGCGGTCAAGAAAAAAGGGGACGCCGGGCAGGCGTCCACGCCGTCGGGGCTGTTGCTGCACAGCATCGTTCAGGGCTTTTCCATCCCTACCTTTGTAATCGGCCGGGATCACAAGGTCATCTTCTGGAACCGGGCGCTGGAAAGACTCAGCGGGATCCCCGCCGAAGAGATCGTCGGTACCAATCGGCAGTGGCGGGCCTTCTACGCCGAGGAGCGGCCCTGCATGGCCGACCTCATCGTCGATGGGATAACGGAGAGGATCCCCAAGTGGTATGAGGGGAAATACGTGAAGTCCTCTCTGCTGGAAGAGGCTTACGAAGCCACGGATTTCTTTCCCGCCCTGGGCGACGGCGGTTTGTGGCTCCGCTTTACCGCCGCGGCCATCCGGGACGCGGAGGGGCAACTGGTGGGGGCGCTGGAAACCCTGGAGGATGTGACCGAACGGAAAGATTTCGAATTGAAACAGCGGGAGACCGAACGGGAGCTGCACAGCGTCATCGAGGGCTCCCCGACGCCCACCTTCGTCATCGGCATCGATCACAAGATCATCTACTGGAACCGGGCGCTGGAAAAATTGAGCAAACTCCCCGCCGCCGACATGATCGGAACCAATGAACACTGGCGGGCCTTCTACGCCCGGGAACGACCCTGCATGGCCGATTTATTGGTGAACGAGACTCCGGAAATCATTCAGGAATGGTATCCAGGGGTGGCAAAGTCCCAACTCCTCGACGAAACCTACGAGGCCGAAGGATTTTTCCCCGATCTGGGGCCGAGCGGAAGGTGGCTGAGATTCGTCGCCGTGCCGATCCGCAGCTCCCAGCGGGTCCTCCTGGGGGCCATCGAGACCCTGGAGGATATAACGGAGCGGAAGGCCATCGAACAGGAAATCATTGAAAACGAGCGCCGCCTCCACAGCGTGATTCAGGGCTTCTCCATCCCGGCCTTCGTCATCGGCAAGGACCACAAGGTGATGTACTGGAACCGGGCGTTGGAAAAATTGAGCAATATCATGGCGGAAGAAGTGGTAGGCTCGAACCGGCAGTGGCAGGCGTTCTACGCCGAGGAACGGCCCTGCATGGCCGACCTCCTTGTGGACAGCGCCCTGGAGAAGATCCCCAAGTGGTATTCTGGAAAATACTGCCCCTCGGATCTGATCGAAGACGCCTATGAAGCGACGGATTTCTTCCCCGACCTGGGCGAAAACGGCCGGTGGCTGCGTTTCACCGCCGCGGTGATCCGGGACTCCCGGGGAGAACTCGTCGGCGCCGTGGAAACCCTGGAGGACATTACGGCGCAAAAAGCTCCGCGGGGAAAAGCCGGTGCGGCGCCCAAGAAGAAATGACGATCCCGCACGGCCGGCATGAAAAACCCGGGCCCGATATTCATGAACGAGGATCGACGCCGGTGATTTTGGTAGATCCGTTTTTTCTCAAGCATAGAAGGAGGGTCAGACCATGACGTCATACGCCACCAAACTGATAGAGATCACGGAGGCCAATGCCGAAACGATCGCCCAGCAATGGTATAACAACGTGAAGTTGAATCCCCGCACCCCCGCGTATCATACCATGCCGGAAGAGGAAGCCAAGCGGCAGGCCATGTATTTCTTCAAGAATTTCGGGAAGCTCTTTTTCACCGACAAGCCTTTCGAGCAGGCCGAGGCCCTTTTTTCCCGGTTCGCCGAGGACCGTTACCGCCAGCGGATCCCCGTTGCCGAGGTCATCTATACCCTGACCCTGATGAGGAGGCACATGTGGCTGTTTTCCTCCTCCCAGGCGGTCTTCATCACGGCGGTGGAGCATCATCAGGCCGCGGAAAGCCAGAGCCGCACCATCCTCATGTTCGATTACGCCATCTACATCGTCGCCAGAAAATATGAGGAACTTCTGGAGAAAGAACTCGAAGAAAAGCTGAAGGACCTCAAGATCAAGACCCCCCTGTCCTTGTGGGGCAAGGCTTGAGGCCGCGCCTCAAGGCAGGGACTGGTCGGAACATGGAGATTTTCCCTCGCTTCGGGGGGCCGCTGCCCCGCCCCGATTCATGACGTAACGAGGGCGCCCCCCGGCAAGGGAAATCCCTTCCCTTGCCCCTGGAATCATTGAGTTCTCTTCGTTTCTCCATATTTCGGTCGTCCCCGCGGATTCACCCCTCTTCCCCCCCCTGAATCCCCGCGTCGTCCGCCGGCGCGCCGTGAAGAGGCGCCGGCTATCTCTGACCTTCATTCAGCCGGTTTTTATCCTTGACAAAATGGTGGCATCGTAATATCAGAACATCCGGTGTGGAAGAGGGCCCCGCGCCAAGGCGGATGCGGGGACGCGGGTCGATGTGGCGCTCTCTTCTCGACACGTTCCTCCAAACGGTTCGTTCACTTGCCTGCAACTTGTTCGTGACGTCGGGATAATTCTCGTGCAGGGGGTCACGGGCAAGGATCATAAATATTTATGATGTCCAGGAATTTGGAAAGGTTTTATGATCAGGTCTCTTGAAGGTTCAATGAAACATTTCAAAGTAAGGAGGGTGTAACGTATGTACTTTGCAGCGGAAGTGCTGGAACAATCCAGTACGATGAGGCAGAAGTGGGAGGACGAGGTCCGCAAGGTCATCGCCAAGAATCCCGATCAGAAACCGCGCTGGTCAACCGTGTCGGATTTGGAAATCAGACGCCTTTATGGTCCGGAGGACATCAAGGACATGGATTTCGCAAACGACATCGGCTATCCGGGCCAGTACCCCTATCTCCGGGGCAACCAGCCCACGGGCTACCGGGGGAAGTACTGGACCTTCCGAATGTTTTCCGGGATGGGGGACGCCAAGACGACGAACCAGCGCTGGCACCTCCTCTTGAAGGAAGGCCAGACCGGTTTGAGTACGGCCTTCGATTTTCCGACCCTCATGGGTTACGACACCGACTCGCCCAAGGCCAGGGGGGAATGCGGGAAGTGCGGCGTCGCCATCGACACCCTGGAAGACTTCATGCAGTTGGTGGATGGAATCCCCATGGATCGGGTCACCACGTCCATGACGATCAATCCGCCGGCGACGGCCCTGTGGGCGATGTACTGCGCGGCGGCGGAACTCCGGGGAATTCCCCTGACGAAGATCGGCGGGACGATCCAGAACGACATGCTCAAGGAATTCATCGCCCAGAAGACCCTGATGTGCCCCCCCGATCCCTCCGTGAAGCTGATCAGCGACACGGTGGAATTCGGCACGAAGCACGTCCCCCGGTGGAACACCATCAGCATCAGCGGCTATCATATCCGGGAAGCGGGTTCCACGGCGGTCCAGGAGCTGGCGTTCACCCTCCGGGACGGGATGGAATACGTGGAAGACGTCCTCCGGCGGAAGGGGCTGGACGTGGATGAATTCGCTCCACGATTGTCCTTCTTCTACAACTCCCACATCGACTTCTTCGAGGAGATCGCCAAGCTGCGGGCGGCCCGGCGGATCTGGGCCAAGGCCATGCGGGAGCGTTATAACTCCAAGGATCCCCGTTCCTGGTGGATGCGGTTCCACACCCAGACGGCGGGCTGTTCGCTGACGGCCCAGCAGCCTTACAACAACGTCGTCCGAACGGCCACGGAGGCCCTGGCGGCGGTGTTGGGTGGAACCCAGTCGCTGCACACGAACTCCCTGGACGAGGTCCTCTGTCTGCCCTCGGACCATGCGGTGCAGATCGCGCTGCGGACCCAGCAGATCATTGCCGAGGAAACCGGCGCCGCCAACACCATCGACCCCCTGGCCGGCTCGTATTTCGTCGAGGCCCTGACCAACGAAATGGAGGAGAAGGCCTGGGAATACATCCACAAGATCGACGAGATGGGCGGCATGGTGGCGGCCATCGAGAAGGGCTTCCCCCAGTTGGAGATCGCCGACGCCGCCTATACCTATCAGCGGCAGATCGATGCCGGCGAAAAGATCATGATCGGCATCAACAAGTACGTCTCTCCCGAGGCGACCCCCATCCCCCTGGTGGAGATCGACGATTCCGTGGAACTCCAGCAGATCGAGCGTCTCAACGCGGTCCGGCGGAAACGCGACAACAAGGCCGTGAAGAGAGCCCTGGACGACATCAAGGCCGCGTGCAAGAAGGGTGACAATGTCATGCCCTACTGCATCGAGGCGGTGAAGAGCCTGGCGTCGGTCCAGGAGATCTGCGACGTCTATCGGGAAGTATATGGTGAATACCGGGATCCGGGTTTGTACTAAGAGAACGACTTGAGGAGGGAAATTCGTTATGGCAGACAAGAAGATTCGTGTAATGGTAGCCAAACCTGGCCTGGACGGTCATGATCGCGGCGCCAGGGTCCTGGCCCGCTGTTTCCGTGACGCCGGCTTCGAGGTCATTTATACCGGCTGTCATCAGACGCCGGAACAGATCGCTTCGGCGGCAATCCAGGAAGATGTGGATGTAGTGGGGCTGAGCTGTCTCTCCGGCGCCCATCGCTATCTGTTCCCCGCCGTGGCCAAGCTTCTGAAGGAGCAGGGGGCTGACGACATCACCGTCGTGGGCGGCGGCATCATCCCGGAACAGGATTTCCAGATGCTTTACGACGCGGGTCTCAAGGCGGTCTGGGTTCCAGGGGCGACCCTGGACAGCATCGTGGAGTGGTTCAGAACGAACGTCCAACCAAGGAATTGATATCATGGAAAAAGTGAAAAAAATTAAAGGCGGGGACGTCCGGACGGCATCCCGCCTCATCCGTAACCTGGAAGATGGGGTGATCGAGGCGCGATCCACCATCAAACACATCTTTCCCCTGACCGGCCGGGCTCATGTCATCGGACTCACCGGCTCGCCGGGGGCGGGGAAGAGCACCCTCGTCGATGGCCTGGTGGAGTCCTTCCGGAAAAAGGACAAGACCGTGGGCGTCCTGGCCGTGGATCCTACCAGCCCCTTCACCGGCGGGGCGATCCTGGGCGACCGGATCCGCATGCAGCGCCACGCGGAGGATCCAGGGGTTTTCGTCCGCTCCCTGGCGACCCGCGGCGCCTTGGGCGGACTGGCCAAGGCCGTCGGCGACGCCATTCACATCCTCGACGTCATGGGGAAAGACAAGGTGATCGTGGAGACCGTCGGCACGGGCCAGCAGGAGGTGGACATCATCAATCATTCCCATACGGTCCTCGTGGTCCTGATCCCGGGGATGGGCGACGAGATCCAGGCCATCAAGGCCGGCATCATGGAGATCGCCGACATCTTCGTCATCAACAAGGCGGACCGGGAAGGCTCCTCCAAGCTGCGGCGGGAGATCATGGCCATGCTCGACATGGCGCCGCCGGAGACCTTTGCGGCGGGTTGGCGTCCCCCCATTATCCGGGTGGATAACGCCTTCGAACCGGAGGGGTTCGGCAAGAGCCTGGAGGAGCTGTCGGCGACGATCGAAAAGCACTATGAGCATCTGGTACAGCACAACCTCATAGGGTCCCGGGTGCGCCGGAAGGCGGCGGTGGAACTCAATGAGGCGATCCGCAACAGTGTCCTGGAACCCGTGCTCAATCGTCTCGTGCAGGATGGCGAGATCGAGGGGATGATCCAGAAACTGATCAACAAGGAGACGGATCCCTACACCCTCGCCGATGATGTGGCAAGGCGCTATCTTAAGGAGTGCGACGCTTAGCCTTGTTTAGCGGGAGACCGTAGCCCGGGATGGGACGCCTCATCCCGGGCTATCAACTTGTGGGCGACGGCGTTCACCCCTTTTCAAGGGCCCCGGACGGATATCGTCTCCCGGTGCCTGATGACCTCGGCATAGATACAGTAAGACCTTTGAAAAGCGATCTATCCGGTCGTGCCGCGCTTGAGACGGCATCCAGAAGACGTTTGAAAACACCGGATTCCCGCTTTTGCGGGAAGGTCGCCCTTTTCCCCGTCTTCCTCGAATGTCGCTGCCGGGGAGCGATGAGGCCTCCTGGATTCCCGCTGTCGCGGGAATGACGAAAGGGGGCTTGACGACACAATTATTCAAAGGTCTCAAAGGTTAGATTTGAAAGGCATGGAGCAGTGGCTGCGGACAACATAATCGAGGCGACCCTGGCGAAGTTCAACCGAGGCGTCGTCATGGTCATTACGGGCAACGGCAAGGGAAAGACGACCGCCGCGGTCGGTCAGGCCCTCCGGGCCCTGGGGCACGGGAAGAAGGTCTTCATGATCCAGTTCATGAAAGGCAAGAAATACGGCGAAGTCCTGGCCGCCGAGCGTTATCTCCCCGATTTCACCATCCGCCCCAGCGGTCTGGACAGCTTCGTCATGCGGGACAACCCGGCGCCCATAGACCGGGAATTGGCCCAGGCGGGGCTGGAGCTGGCCCGACAGGCGATTTCCGCCGGGGAACATGACCTGGTAATTCTCGACGAGATCAACGTCGCCCTGGATTTCAAGCTGATAGCCCTGGAGGAGGTCATCGCCCTGATCGAAAGCAAACCGCCGGCCATGGATATTATCCTGACGGGCCGGTACGCCCCTCCGGAGATAGTGGCCCGGGCCGATACGGTGAGCGAGATTCAAGAGATCAGACATCACTACGCCAAAGGGGCCAAGGAGCGGGCCGGGATGGAATTCTAAGGCCCTGCCGCCCTTCAGCGCCGGGGGAAGGCGAAGATTCTCGAAGGTCTCGAAAAATAACCATATAGTTGTGGATATTTTCACCTGAAAATACGTTCATAAATGATCGATATTATTCATGATACAATTTCCTCCACCTTCAGGGGTGAGGTTCGGAGGGTGATGGGTCGTACATTTTCATCCCCCTTTGTGACGGCTCGCCGTCATGAGCGTTTCATATAGACCGGAAAGATGTGGAACGCCAACGACGCGGCGCTAAAGACCGCTTCCCTGATCGAATTTCTCAAGGAACGGGGGGCGACGGCCGCCCTGCCCTTGACGGCGGACCGGATCGTCGTTGACGAGCGGGTCCGCCTGAAGTGTCGGGTGCCCGTCTGCGACAGCTTTCAAAAGAATCTCATGTGTCCCCCTTTCGTCATGTCCGTGGCGGAATTCCGGGAAGTCCTGAGCCGTTACCGGGAGTCCGTCATCCTGCAGGTGACGGAGGCAATCGCGGCTCTGGACGGGCGCCGGCCCCATGAGGAAGTCTATGCCTCGGCGGGGAGGCTTCACGAACTGGTCAACCTGGGAGAAAAGGAGGCCTTTCTGTCCGGTTTCCGTTTCGCCGCCGGGTTCATCGGCGGTTGCTGCCGTCTCTGCCCGGTCTGTGTCGCTGCGGAAGGAGGGCGGCATTGCCGCTTTCCCTTTCGCGCCCGTCCCTCCCTGGAGGCCATGGGCATCGATGTGGCGGCGACGTTGGAAAATGTGGGCCTGCCCCTCGCCTTTCCCGTGCGGGGACGGGTCACATGGACGGGCTTGATCCTCCTGGGGTGAAGGCCCGCCGACAGGGGGGACGCCGCACGGGCGTTATCTTAAAACCGTTATGATACAAATAGTTGACTCAAAGGGATGATAGTTTTCCAGGGCTTTTGACGTCTATAGGCAAAAAAAGGAGGAAACACGGGCAATGGCAATCTTGAAAGAAGCGGGCATACCCATCGGCCGCATGTTGTTCATCCCCAAGGAAGGCAATCTGACCCGGAACGATCTGGAGATCGAGTCCACCGGCCAGTTCCAACTAATGGAGCGACCGGACTGCTTCGTCGTAAAAAACGCCGAATGCTGCCGAAGCATCTCGGTGAAGGTCATGACCAAAGAGGCATAACCGGCAGGGCGAAACGCGGGGAGGATAATCTCCCCCGGGGGGATCGCCAGGAGGGCGCCCCGGCGTCGTCTTGCGGGGCGGCAAGGGACAAGCGACGGGGTTCTTCACTGATTTATCAAGGGGGAATGGAGAAGGATGCCTCTTCCCGGGTCCGCCGATGGTGTCGTGCGGTCATGAAGAAGGGGCGTTTTACGTATAATCACTAACTTATAAGGAGGGTTGTACCTATGGCATACGAGGCGGTTTTGACGGAAAAGAAGGATGACGGAAAGATTGGCATCATCACCCTGAATCGACCCGAAGCGCTCAACACCTTCAATACGGCCCTTGCCCGGGATCTTAGCCAGGCGCTCCTCGACATGGACCAGGACAATGAGGTGCGGGTGATTGTCATCAACGGGGCGGGCAAGTGTTTCTCCGCGGGCATCGATATTTCCCCGGATGTTTTTGAAAAGATGACGCCCAACGAGTATTACGAATGGATCACCTTGATGGAAAAGGCCATCGTGGTGATCTCGAAGATCAAAAAGCCGGTGATCGCGTCGGTGCACAACTTCGCCGTGGCCAATGGCATCGGCATCGTTGCGGCCGCCGATCTGGCCATCGCCGAGGAAGGGGTGCGTTTCGGCGCCACGGCCATCAACGTGGGATTGAACTGTATCGGCCCCCAGGTGGCCCTCTACCGCAATCTGGGCAAGAAGCGGACCCTGGAGCTGGTGCTGACGGGCCGGTTGATTACCTCGGAAGAGGCGGAGAGATTCGGTCTGCTCAACAAGGTGGTCCCCAAGGGGACGCTGCAGGAGGAAACCCTGAAGATGGCCCGGGAACTTGCCGCCAAGAGTCCCCTGGCCCTTTGGAGCGCCAAGAAATCCTTCTATGATATGTCCGATCTGGAGTTCAACAAGGCCATGGAGTTGGTGAACAACCAGTTTGCCCTGCTGTGCAGCCTCAAGGACGCGGCGGAAGGGATCAAGGCCTTCAGCGAAAAGCGAGAACCTGCCTGGCAGATGAAGTGAGAGGCCGCCGACGGCGGCGATGGTTCGATCGTTTGTCCTTGCCGGGAAGCGCGGCGATCTCCCCCGCTTCCCGGCTTCTTTTTAGTTGTGGCCCGGGTCGCTCGGATCGGAACAGGGCTTTGAAAAACGCCGTTTTCAGATTTCCTGGCGCGATGCCGGCGGAAGTCGGGGCGCGGTGTTTTCAAGGTGTTTGGGACCCCGGGCTTTTGCCCGAACGACGGGAAGGCGTGGATTTTCAAGGGTTCCGGAAGAGGACCGTTTGCCGGAAGCGCCCCCCGATCGGGAGGCATCCTTTGACAACTTGCCCAAGCTTGCCCGCCGTTCGGCGCCGCCGTCGGCGGCCTTGCCGGGGGGCGTTGAGGGACAATGAAAGATGATGCCTTGACGGCTACGGAGGCGATCCTCGAGAGCATTTCCGACGGCGTCTTTACCGTGGATAGGGAGTGGCGGATTACGTCGTTCAACCGGGCGGCGGAAGAAATCACCGGCGTGGAACGGGGGGAAGCGATAGGACGGCGCTGCTCCGAGGTCTTCCGTTCCAGCCGCTGCGGGTCTGCCTGCCCCTTGGCCCAAACCTTCGCCACGGGAAAACCCCTCATCGGCATCTCGGCATACATAATCGATGCGGCGGGAGATCGGATCCCCATCAGCATCTCCACCGCCCTGCTTTGCGACGAACAGGGGCGGGTGACCGGCGGCGTGGAAACCTTCCGCGATCTCTCCGAGGTGGAAACGCTTCGCCAGGAACTGGCGGGGAAGCGCCGCATCGGTGAGTTGACCAGCCGTAGCCCGCTCATGCAGCGGGTATTCGAGGTCCTGCCGGCCATTGCCGCCAGCCCCAGCACCGTCTTGATTCTGGGAGAGACGGGGACGGGGAAGGAATTGGCGGCCCGGACCATTCACAACTTAAGTCCGCGGCGGGAAGGGCCCTTCATTGCCGTGAACTGCGGTGCCCTGCCCGACACCCTCCTGGAATCGGAGCTTTTCGGTTACAAGGCCGGTGCCTTCACCGGTGCCGCCAAGGACAAGCCGGGCCGTTTCGCCTTGGCCCGGGGAGGGACGATCTTTCTCGACGAGATCGGGGAAGTGAGCCCGGCGCTCCAGGCGCGGCTGCTCCGGGTGCTGCAGGAACGGACGTACGAGCCTTTGGGGGCGATCCGGTCGGAAGCGGCGGATGTCCGGATCCTAGTCGCCACCAACCGGGAGCTGGGGGAGTTGACCCGAAAGGGCGAATTCCGGGAGGATCTCTATTACCGCATCAATGTGGCGCGCATCGAACTGCCCCCGTTGCGCCGTCGCAAAGAGGACATCCCCCTGCTGACGAATCAGTTTATCCAACGCTTCAACAGTCTCTGGCAGCGAAATGTCCCGGGCATTGCCGCGGAAGCGCTTTCGCTGCTCATGGCCCATGACTGGCCGGGCAATATCCGGGAGCTGGAAAACGCCATCGAACACGCCTTCATCCTCTGCGGGGAAGATAATATAGATCTTCGCCACCTCCCGGAAGCCCTCCGGACCCGCGGAGCGGCGACGACAAAGCCGGAAGCGGCGCTGATGCCCAGCGCCGCCCATGACATCTTGGATGCCGAGGCCATCCGCGTCGCCCTGGAGCGCAACGCCTTCAATCGTCAGGCGGCGGCCCGGACCCTGGGCATCCATAAGACCACCCTGTTTCGTCGGATGAAAAAGCTGGGCATGGCCCTGCCGAAGCGGGATGGCCGCTCCCGGCCGGAGGAGTAGCCCTGAGGCAACGTGCCCGAGCGACGCTGTAGCCAATCGATTGGAAGGGACCCTCGAAAAATGCCGTCTTCGGCCCTGTTTCGTCATGGCGGTGGCAGCCGGAATACGGTGTTTTCAAGACGTTCCCGACGCCGGATTTTGCCGGGCCGAGAAAGGAAGGCGTAGATTTTCAGAGGTCTCGATTCATGAACCTGTGAATGTTCTATTGGAAAATCTTGGTTAAATTGCCCCTCCGCCTGCCTGAGCGTGCGCGGCGGGCTCAGCTTCCGGCGCCGGCCCGGAAACCCGCGACTCTTCGCTGAGCCGCTCAACGGAAAGGGAAAAGGCAAGCTTTTTTTCCTCCCGTTCCGTTTCCCGACTGACGATCCCCTTTTCCCTTTCCAGCTCGACCCAGACGTGCTCGCCATTTTTCTGCTTCATCCGGGCGGCGATTTTGATCATTTCGATGAGCGCCATAATCTTTTCCAGGAGCTTGCCATCATCCACTTGGGCCAGCTCCTGCAGATCTTCCTGGTCGAGCCGGAGCCCGTCGATCTCCTTTCCCTCCGCATGAAGCTTGGCGATTTTCATGATCAGCTTCCGGGCAAACCGAAGAATATCCTCCTTTTCCACACTGCGACTGCCAGCGCGGGTAAGGCTGTAGTCGGCTTCGAGATGAAGATTGAAACGGAACAGTTCATGCCGTTCCTCTCCACTCCGCAGGTCCCTGAACGTCAACGCGGATATGAAGGAAATATCGACGCTCAGGTTCTCCGAACGATAATCGTAATAGCCCTGCAAGGAGAGCTGGCGGAGGGATTCCGACCGATAACGGAGATCGAACGAGAGCGCCCGGGCGGATTCGGCGAAACTGCTGTTGCTCAGATCGATCCCGCTCGCCAGGAGGCCTTCGAGGGCCGGCGGGAGGGAAAAGGTGTCTTGCGGAAAAGTCCTTGAATTGACGACGCCGCGGCCCGGAGCAGGGAGCCCGGCGCCGCTGGGAGCGCCGCGGCTCTTACCCGCGGCGCCCGCACCGATGTCCCCCAGCATCCGCCCGCCGGGGAGGAATCTCAGGCCGAGAATATCTCCCATGTTCATCCATCCGCCCCTTTCATCGTCCTTTTAACCACTATTCGGCGGAGGCCGTCCATTACTTGAGCGACATTCCGCCTGCAGGCCGCATTCTTTCATGCAGGCCGGTCGGACCAAGGTCATTTTCGTAAAAAGCGCCCCAGCCCGCCGACTGGCGGGCTTGTATAAAAGAAGCAAGTCGAGTCCGCGCCATGAAACCGGCCCGAAACTGACAAACACGTATCTAAAGAATCCAATTAGTTACGTGCGACTTACTTAGAAGAGGCCTTTGAAAGATGTCGTTGCCGACCCCCTGTCGTCATTTCGGTGGAATATGTAATCACCAGTTCGAAGATCCCCCGAAAACATCGATTCGGTGGTCCCCCCCCCCCTTGTAGCTCTTTTTTTACTTCCTTAATCCGCCCCTCGTCGTCAGCAAAATCTTCAGCGCCTTGAAACTTTTTCTCACATGTCTACAGACCCCTGTGATCGGTTACAAGATATTTCATTTTTTTTGTTTTCTCTTAGCCCTTTGATTCCTCTGGTTTTTCTGGTTTCTTTGTCGTCACCATGTCAGGGGGGTGACGATGCAAGGGAAGAGAAAAACCTGTTGGGCCGTGCGTCCTGGTGGACAGAATTTGGCCTCGGGGTATGACCAAGGCGGGGTTGAAAGCCGATTTGTGGCTGAAGGATGTCGCGTCCGGCACGGAGACGGAAATGGTTCAATCATGATCGAGCCCGAGGGGAGGAATTCAAGAGCCGCTATTTTTCCGAACTTGGGGAAAAGCCAGAAATGGTCAAGCGGCTCCGCGACCTTGCGGCAAAAGGAGGCGTCACCCTTCTCTATTCCGCAAGCGACAACGAATGCAATCAAGCCGTCGCCCTCAGGGAATACTTGCTGAATAGGAAGTAATAGGGGACGACCGTTACCCAGGCTGAAACGCCTCGTCGCGGCGAACCTATGCCGGCGCGCCGGCATAGGTAAAGTACCTGAAATCATAGGTGGAATCGACGACGGTCAAAAAGTTTTGCCTCCGGAAATCACCCCCCTATTTCCCTGCGGCGCAGGCTGGAAATGGCCCCCTTTTATTCCGGTGAAACTGGCCCTGTTCCTGGCCGGTG
>JASGUC010000046.1 GCA_030057915.1 Pseudomonadota bacterium | reverse complement strand
CGGAGCCGCTTCACCATTTCTGGTTTTTCCCCAAGTTCGGAAAAATAGCGGCTCTTGAATTCCTCCCATCGGGCTCGATCATGATTGAACCATTTCCGTCTCCGTGCCGGGCGCGACATCCTTCAGCCACAAATCGGCCTTCAGTCCCGCCTCGGTCATACCCCGAGGCCAAATTCTGTCCACCAGGACGCACGGCCCAACAGGTTTTTCTCTTCCCTTGCCTCGTCACCCCCTTGATATGGTGACGACAAAGAAACCAGAAAAACCAGAGGAATCAAAGGACTAAGAGCAACCAAAAAACAATGAAATATCTTTTGTCCATTTTTCAGGAACTAATTGTATATCGTGTTTGTCCTTTGAGATTCAGGAGCGAGAATAGAGGTGGTATTGGCTTGCGGATCCTGATCTATCACGAGTACCCTTTTCCCTCGATTTGCCAGGCCGTGCGCTATGTTTGTCGCAATAGTCGTTTTGCCCACGCCGCCCTTGTTGTTGATGCAAACGATTATCACGACTTTTCCACCTTGGAGTCCCGCATGGACGCAGGATGAGATAATAAGCCAACCAGGCGCTCAACGCTTAGTTGAGCATGTTTACTGTATGTAGGACTAAATATCGGTAACTATCATACATCTCAAGAGATTTATGTGGACTATCTCATGTAGGGTTGGTTGGTGTCGTAATGATCAACACAGCATGTTAAAGCTTGCTGCTCTTGCAGTCAGTTTCGCTCCAACCGAAATCCACGGCCTTCAGGGTTGGGTTGTTTGCTGAAAACTGGCACCCTGGAACTTCTGAACCTCCCCACGGATTAAGCCATGGGTAGGTTCAGGCCAAGAAATAGCTTTTACATAGGGTCGCTTTTATGTTACTTGTAAACTGCAAACAGGGCATATGAAGATAGTCGAGTATCTCACCGTGGCCGGCGCAAGCCCCTTCCGAAACTGATTCGACAAGCTTGACAGCCGTGCCGCCGCCAAGGTCACAACCGCCTTGACCCGAATGGGAATTGGCAATACATCGAACGTGGAGAGTGTCGGAGGCGGAGTTTACGAGAGGAAAATCGATTATGGTCCCGGATATCGCATCTATTTCGGAATGGACGGAGAGACTTTGGTCGTACTGGTTGGAGGCGGGACAAAGAAGCGCCAGACGTAGGATATTGCCACGGCGGGGGAGCGTTGGGCGGATTATAAGAAGAGAAAGAAACAGCCATAAAGGGAGACCGGACAAATGCCGCTGACAAGGGATTTCAGGGAAACAGTCATGGCGCGGGTCAAAGCGGATCCGGCTTTCAGGAGTGAATTGATCATCGAGGCGACCAATGCCTTCTTGATGGGCGAAATGGAAACAGGCAAGGCGCTGCTGCGCGATTATTTGAATGCCACCGAATCCATCGCCGAAATCGCCCGGGTATTGGAGATCAACGAGAAGAGCCTGCGCCGCATGCTCGGCCCGAAAGGAAATCCGACCCTCAAGAATTTCCTCAGCCTACTGAAGGTGTGCAGTGAGGCGGAGCGCCTGACGCTACAGGTTTGCCAACATTGATCCATTTTTTATAACGGATCGAGGCGCCGCCGCTTTGTGTCCTTCCGGCAAAGCTGCCCGCAAATCCAGGGCGAGGAAATCGGATGGTGTCACAGAGCCCGGAATATGGGCGGAACGGGCAGCGAGAAATCGTTTCTTCAAGGTGGCATGGTTCAGATGCAAAGCCCTGGATACTTTGGAAAGAGTATGCCCGGCGCATGAACTCACCGCGCCTTTCCACAAATCCTCGGGTATGGACTTGCCCCGCTTGCGATGCCCACGCCATTGCCTAAATCGCTCCTCAATATCCTCAAAACTGGGGCGGACGCTTGTTCCAAAATCGTTCTCCATCGGTCATCCTCCCTCGCGGTTGATGACCAACCATACCCGCCACCAGAAAATTTTTCACGCAGCCTTACCGGAAGGACACTCAACTTCTTTGACATGCCCGCGGGGGTAAATTGGACGCTCTCCGCAAGCGCTTGATTTCCCGTTATTGCCACAAGTGGGAAACTGGTTGGGTTCGGGTTGCCTCAAGCAGCATAGCCATGCCCTGACAGGCCGGCAGGGATAGACCCCCAAGAGGCCATCGCGGCGGAGGGCGTCGTCGCCGGTCTGATGCCGGAGGCCGGGATTGTGATTGACAGGGCGGATATCCTTCGCTACGATGCGCCCGGATTGTCGCCCCGGGCCGGTTTCCTGGCCGGCGGAGGGACGTTCCCGATTGGGGGCCTTTGAAAAACCGGCCCTGGCCTGCCGGCGCCAACCGTGAGCCATTGTCTTCGTTGCGCACGAAGGGGGGGCGGGCTTTTTAGAGGTCCCGACGAGACCAAACCCGGGCCGCCGCCGCTTGCCGCCCCAAGGAGAGGGCCGCCGCGGCAGGCGTCGGGGATGCCGGGACGGGACCGGAAAAAGGGGAAGTAAGGGATGTCGCGATCACTATTCCCACATGGGGGGGATGTCCGCCGCCTGGCTGCCCGCGCCGGCGTTTCCCCGGGGGAACTGTTGGATTTTTCCGCCAACATCAATCCTCTGGGGCTGCCTGTGGGTTTTCGGCGCCTCATCCGCCGCCGCTTGAACGAGATCCTCCACTATCCCGAGCCGTGGGCCGCGGGGGTGATCGCCGCCGTTTCCCGGTGTTACGGGATCCCCCCGGAGGAGATCCTGATCGGCAACGGTTCCACGGAGATCCTCTACGCCCTGCCCCGGGCCCTGCCCCGGGCCAGGGCGGTCATCCCCGTGCCGTCTTATGCCGACTATGCCACTGCGTCCGCGGTGGCGGGCATGGAGGTGGTGAAGATCGCTCTTTGCGAGGGCCGACACTTCGTCCCGGAGATGGCGGCCCTGGAGGAGCGCCTGCGGGGCGACGAAACCGTCTTCATCGGCCAGCCCAACAATCCCACGGGCTTGAGCTTCCCTGCCGAGGCGATCCGGGATGCCGCCCGACGTCACCCCAAAACGGTCTTTGTCGTTGACGAGGCCTTCGCCGATTTTGTGCCCGCCATGGATCGCCTGCTGGTAAATCGTCCTCCCAACGTCATCGTCCTGTGTTCCCTGACGAAATTCTACGCCATCCCCGGCCTTCGCCTGGGGTTCGCGGCGGGGGCGGCCGCGGTGATCGAAAAGCTCCGGCGCTTCATTCCCCCCTGGACGGTGAACGCCCTGGCGCAGGCCGCCGGCGAGACCTTCTTGGACGATGACGACTACCGCCGCCGGACCCTGAACCTTGTCGGAAAGGAACGGCGCTTCTTGAGCGAATGTCTGAGAAATCGGTTCGGCTTTCATGTCTATCCCGGGGAGGCCAACTTCCTGCTGGCGAGGATGAATGGCCGGGACATGGACGTCTCGCAACTGGAGAAGAAGATGCTGCAAAGGGGGATCGCCATCCGCCGCTGCGACAATTTCGCGGGCCTGGATGGACGCTTCTTCCGCGTCGCCGTCCGGAAACGGTCGGAAAACGAAGCCCTGCTGGCGGCCCTCCAGGAGGTCTGGGCGGCCCCGCCGTCGCCTACACGGTAACGGGACCGCCGCCAGATTTCCCGCCGTCCCCGCCGCGGAGGGCCTATGGGACCCTGGGCTAAGCGGTGAAGGTCAGCTTCGTTCCCGCCATGTTGAGGATGAACTTTCCCGGCAAGGCCCTTTCAAAGGCCATGATGGCGTTGCGTCCGGTGCAGTGGCAGGGGATCACATAGTCGGGATCGATCTTCTTCAACTCCTCCACCGTCCGGTCGATAATCCCCTCAAAGTAGATGCCGGAGAGGTGAAACCCCCCCATGACGGCGTGAACCTTATCCACGCCCGTTACCTCCCGGGCGTAATTCACCGTATTGACGATGCCGGCGTGGGCGCAACCGGAGAGGATCACCAGCCCCTTTCCCTTGAGGTGCATGACCACCGAGGTGTCGTCTTCTATGGGATCCCATTTTTCCTCCCCGTCTTCCTGATAGTGGGCGATGGGGAATCCCTTTTCAAAGTCCGTCCGGTGGGGGATCTCGCCAAGAAACAGGACCGTATCGTTCAGGAAGGTGGTGGGCTCCGAGGTCTCGACGAGCTTCAGGCCCGCCGCGGCGATCTGTTCCCGGGTCAGGGGCGAGAAATGTATCTTCATGTCCCGCACGGGCACCTTCAAGTAACGGGGTTTCCGGAAGACCCGCGGGTGGACGAAGAAGGGGATGTCCCTTTTGCCGAGCAGGGCCGTCAAGCGATCGAACCCGCCGGTATGATCGTTGTGGCCGTGGGACAGGGCGACGGCCTCCACGGCACCCATATCCACGCCCAGGATTTTGGCGTTGTAAGCGGCGCCGTTTTCGGAAAAGCCGAAATCGAACAGCATGGTGTTTGTCCCGCCGTTGACGCCCGTCTTGACGACGGCGGCAAAACCGTGCTCCGCCAGGACCGACAGACGGAAACAGCCGTCCTGGAGGGGGATGGCCCTGGTTACCACGGCGCTGTTGTCCGTGGCCGTCATCTCGATGTAGTTGTCCTGAAGGGACAGGATCTCTACTCTATCCACCGGTTTCAAACTGGAAGCAGCCATTTCTCAATCCTCCTTCGCCAAATTGTCTCTCGCCGCCGTTCCGGTCGGCCTCGTTTAAGCCGCCTCGCCTCCGGACGCCTTACGGGGCGTGGATCGCCATTCCCGGGCTCATCTTCCGTTGTCGAGGTAATTCTCGCAGGCGGCGCGCATGGTATTGGCCGCCAGGAGGGCGCAGTGCTCCGTCTCGGGAGGCAGGCCTCCCAGGGCGTCGAGAATGTCCTTCTGGGACAGCGAGGCCGCCGTGGCGACGCTCATGCCCCGGACCAGACAGGTGGCCATGCTCCCGCAGGCCAGAGATGCGCCGCAGCCGGTGGTATAGAAGGAGGCATTTTTCACCATGCCGTCCCTCACCTCCAGCCAGAAGGCCATGGTATCGCCGCAGGGACCCGTTATCCGCCCTTCGGCGTTGTAAACCGGCAGGATCCCCTTGTTCCGGGGACGCCGGGCGTGTTCGATTACCTGGGGAGATAAATCTTCTTGGTCGATGTCTTCCATCCGCGCTCCTTGTTTCCTTGTCTCGAGATCTTTGAAAAATGGCTTCGCTCTTACGGAGCAATCCTCTTAAGTCGCATGGAGAGGCGGGGGCAAGAGAGCCCTCTCGTCCCGCCGCGCCGGGCCGCCGGGAGCGGTTTTCCCATTGTCTGGCCCGAGGGCGGCCGAGCAAGGAACCTGTCGGCGACCCCGGCGCATATTCCGATACCTCTGCAAAACCCCGTTGCGTCCTCCATATGGTCGCTCCCGGGAAAGTGGAATCCGGTGTCTGCAACGATTTTCCGAATGCCGTCTCAAGCCCGACAGGGCAGGGGCGGCATTTTTCAAAGGTCTCATTCCGGCGTCCCGGGGCGGCCGGGAGGCGCCCGCTCCATCCTTCCGGGCGGGGTCCCCCCGGTGGGGTATCCGGCGCGTCCCCCGGTCAGGCCGGCCTGTCCTCCGGGAGGGCCTCCCCCAGGGCCAGCCGACAGAGGTCGCTGATCATGTAGTTCTTCATCCCCGCTTCCCGCGCCCTTCGGTTCAGGGTCCGGAAGCACATGGGGCAAAGATAGACAATCGCCTCGGCGCCGTGGTCCTTGGCGTCTTGGATGTTCTTCTCCTGGAAGGGGGTGAAGTTCTTCCCTCGGGGGAAGAGTTTCAGGTTTGGGCCGGCCACTTCGACGCCGCAGCAAATGGCGTTGATCCCGTCGTACTTCCGGGCGACGCGCTCCACGCCGATGAGGGAGAAGATCTCATCGAGGAAATGATCCTTTTCCGGGGTGTACCGGGAGGCGCAGGGACGCTGGTAGGCGACCTTCATGTCGAGTTTGGAGATGCGGTCCGGGTGGTCCTTCAGGAATTCCACCAGGTATTCCAGCATGGAAATGGGGCGGAAGGGCAGTTTGATCCCGTATTCCGGCGCCATGCCGGCCAGGAGGGCATAGCAGTCTTCATGGACGAAGACGATCTCCTTGGCCCCCGATTTGGCCAGATTGTTCACCAGCCCCTGGAGGCGGTCCCGCATGATGGATTCGTCCCCCATGTGGGCGAAGAGGACGTTGCAGAAATAATGCCGTCCCTTGAGAAGGGTCAACTCCTGGAAGAGGCTGCCCTGGATTGCCCAGGGCATGCTCCCGTCCATGACGCAGATGGACATCACCCGGTCTTTAGGTTCTATGGGCCTTGGCTCGCCCTCGGCCTTGAAGCGGTCGGCCATCTGGGCCTTCAGCTTCGGATCGGTGAAGTCGCCCGCCTCTTCCATCCGTTGCAGGATGAGGTCAAAGGGCCGGGCATCCTTGGGGCAGTATTCGTTGCAGGCGATACAGGTCACACAGTCGTAAATCCAGTCCGATTTTTCTCCCCGGACGAGTTTTTCAAAGGCCTCGCCGCCCGTTTTGCTGTCGAAATCGAGGTAATGGCACCGGTCCAGACATTCGCCGCAAAAGTCGCATCGTTCTTCATGAAACATAGCTTGACTCCTCCTTGCATATTTCGAATTTATTTAAGCGTCGTCGAGTTCTCCAGATTCTCGATGATAACGCGATAAAACAGGCCCGCGCCCATCCCCCTTTTTTTGGAACCCTTCGACCGCGTGTCACCGGGGGTTGTCGGCCCCGTGGAAACGGCCGTCGGAGCGCATCGCCCGCGCCTCTTGTTCCTTGCCCTGGGTCCAGCCGCCCGTGGCCTCCGTAACGATGTCGAAAGCGGGGACATAGGGCTTGACGTCCAGAAGGGGGGTTCCCGTTACGATATCCACGTCCTCGATGTACAGGATCCCGTCCGCGACGCCGGTGAGCCTCACGATGGATAGCCCGAGGGGATTGGGCCTCTGGGGGGCGCGGGTGGCGAACAGTCCCCGGGGGACGGTGTCCAGGAAAGGCACCACCTCGAGACGGTAATCCCTCGCAAGGTGAAAGTGATACAGAAGGATGATATGGGAAAAGGACTCCAAATCCTTCAGGCCCGGGCGATAGGGGGCGTCGATTTCGACCCGTCCCTTGACGCCCCGGGCCCCCGCCGGCTGTATGGGCATGCCCCGCCGTTCGTTGAAGGGGGAATGGATGATGCCGATGGGACGATAGATCACCGCCTCCCCGGCGGCCGGGCTATCCATGCCGCACGCGGACATGGCCTCTACCTCTTTTTTCCCTGTTTTTCCCATCGTTTAGCCTGCGTTGTCCGCCGGCCGCCAAGTCCCGGGGGCGAGGCCCCGGGGGCGTGGATCCGTTGCGACCCCCGCCGCGTTTATCAGAAGACGATCAATTCGTAACCATCCTCACGGTACCGGGCCATGCTCGGGTGACCCATCATCTCCCCGCACATGGTCAAGCCCTGCGCCGTCGCCTCGTCATAGCTACCCATCTTCCTCGCGCAGGCCTGGCAGACGCAGTCGATCAAGCCGGCGGCCTTTACCCGTTCGTAGAGAGGGGAAAAGGCCGTAGGGGCGGCGGCCAGGTCCCTGATCAGCTTGGTGGCCGTTCCCTCGACGATCAACTTGACATCGTAACCCCTATCCTTCATTTCCAAGGCGTTGAGCAACGCGTGGACAAAACACATCGCCTCTCCGTTGAAGGCGAACAGGGCGACCTTTTTCATCGGCATCCTCCTTGGCCGCGGAGCGGCCGCTTACAGAACAATCCTTGAGCCCCATGAGCCCCATCGTCGTGCCGGGGCGATTATGAACGATAAGAGATTAAATATCAAACTTTCTTTTGCCCGTTTCCCGACGGGCGAGATGTTTATGGGGAGGGCCCATCCTTTCTTGCCACATAGAACTGCCGGAGATGAAATTCATCGTAATCCCGGAAGATGTTCTCCGGGATGCTCTTTTTGAGTGCCGTCAATCCCTCCCTCTTCAGTTCCCGGGCGCTGAGGTGGCAGGAGGAGTAGCCGGTGATGATCACGTGGCCCCCCCCCTCCAGGCGGGTCAGGCTCCTTTTCAGGATCTTCCGGGCGGTGTGGCCATCCATGATCTGCCGGTTCAGGACGCCACAGAAGACGATCACGTCGAAGAGAGGTTCCGGGGCGTACATCGTGGCGACATCTTCCCCCCTGCCCTGGCGGATGTCGTCAAATCCCTTTTCCCGCGCCGCTTCCACGTTGTCTGGACTGATATCGACGCCGGCGTAATGGGCCTCGGGATGGTCGCGACGGATTGCCGCCAGCAGATTCCCCGACCCGCAGCCGACGTCGAGGAGACGCCGAAAGGGGAGTCCCGAAAGGGCGGACAATATCCGGGGGTGGATATGGGCGGCGTAGAGGGGGTATTCCCGGGAATCCTCGAAGCTTTCCCACCTGACCGGCAGGGCGCGATTGCGCAACGGAACGATCAATTCGACATCCCCGCCGTCGAGGGAGGATATGAACGTGGCGGTGGCGTCGCCCTCCTCGGGGGTTAGGAGACGTCCCGAGGTTTCCGGCCAGAAGCCGGCGATGTCGTCGGCGCGGACCGAGCGGCCGATATAGGCCAATCCCCCGTTCCGCTTGTGCCCTCGCACATCGGCGCCTATGGGGCCTTGCAGGAAGCGATGGCCCAGCGCCTCGACGATGTTGAGCCAGTGTCCCGAGATCGGCTGCCGCGGGCGGCGGCGGATCCTCCGGATCATGGCCTGAAAGGTATCCTCGTCGATCCCCCGCGGGTTTTCACCGGGTTTCGTCGTCGATCTCCCCTCGCTCATCTTCGGCAGCCTCCCCCGTCCGCGCAAGGCGGGGTGTCACAGCGCTGTTCGCGGCCGCAGCACGTCCCGCCCGCCGGGGAGGCGGAAAGGGTGCGGCTCCGGGGAAGGACGCTGGGGGACATGAGGCGGCGCAATTCATCGCCGCCGCAGAAACGGCATCGGCGCGCCTCGGGTTCATCGCCTGTCATCCCCTGCAGGAATTCCGATATCTTCCCGCAGTCCGCGCACTCGTATTCGTATATGGGCATATCCGGGTTGCCGCCTCGTGACTCAATGATCGCAGAGATTTTGACCGCAGAGCAATGAGCCCCGCAGATAGTCGCCGACGATCTTTTCCGGGGTTTCGGAGGGGGCGCCGACCACGACGCCGATCCCCTGCTGGTTGAAAAGATTCTGGGCCCGGGCGCCCATCCCGCCGGCAATGATCAGGTCGGCGCCCTTTTCCGCCAGCCAGCGGGGCAGCAGCCCCGGCTCGTGGGGCGGCGCTTCATGGGTTTCCGTTTTCAGGATCTTCCCTTCGTCCTTGTCTATATCGACGATGACGAAGGCGCCGCAGTGGCCGAAATGGGGGCATAGATAACCGTCCACCGTCGGGATGGCAATTCTCATCAACTGCATCTCTTTCACCTCAAGATTTATTCTTCAAAAAATATTCAGGGATATCGGCCGTGGGGGATGACGCCCCCTGCCGCTCCTGCCAATGTCGTCCTTCGCTATCGGTCGTCAAGGGCGAGCAGGGTCTTGATGACCCCCTCGCGAAACGCCTGGGCCGCGCCGGTATCCTTGCAGTGGTAAACAAACGGAAGGCCGCTGTCCGAGGCCTCCACAACAGCCGGTTCCAGGGGGATGCGGCCCAGAAAGGGGACCTTCAGCTTCCTGGCCATGGCCTCGCCGCCGCCGGCCTTGAAAAGCTCGATCAGTTTCCCGCAGTGGGGGCAGTGGAGGCCGCTCATGTTTTCCACGACGCCGAGGACGGGCACCTTTACCTGACGGCAGAAACTGATGGACTTCCGGACGTCCGCCAGGGACATCTCCTGAGGGGTCGTGACGATTATGGCCCCAGCGCTATCCGGAAGCATCTGGGCCACGGACAGAGGTTCGTCGCCGGTTCCCGGCGGAAAATCGATGATCAGATAATCCAACTCCCCCCACTGGATGTCCGCGAGGAACTGCCGGATCACGCCCATCTTCAATGGTCCCCTCCAGATTACCGCCTCGTCTTGGTCAGGCAGGAGGAAACCCAGGGAAACCACCTTGATGCCATATATGTAATCCAGGGGAAAGGCGTCTTTCCCGTCGGTGCGCAGGGTCTGCTTGCCGAGGCGCAGAAGCGTGGGGATGCTCGGGCCGTGGAAGTCCACATCCAGCAGACCCACCTTTTTCCCCTCCATTCCCAGGCCGACGGCGATATTGGCGGCGATAGTGCTTTTGCCCACTCCTCCCTTTCCGGAGAGGACCAGGATCTTGTGACGGATCTTCCCCATCCGTTCCCTCATCTGTTCTTCTTCCCGCCGGCGCTTCTCCGCCCCGCCGCGACTCTCCTGTTGCTGTCTCTGCCCTTTTCCGTAAAGAGGAAGGGCGTCTGCTGAATCGCTCATTGAATTCACCGTCCTGCCGAATCGTTTTTTTTCAATAACTTTTCCACGTTTTTCCATAAGTCCCCGATGTCCGTGGCCGCCGGACTGGCGGGATAATCCATTACGGTGCGTCCCTCAAGCTGCGCCGTGACCGTCGTCAGATCGAAGCGGATTCCGCCGACGGCCTCCATGCCCAGCTCGCGGCCGGCGGCCTCCATGCGGGCCGCCATTTCCGGGTTCAGGTCCCATTTGTTGAGGCAGAGGCCGGCGGGTATCTTGAACAGGCCGAGCAGCTCCGCCAGTCGCCGGAGGTCATGTTCCCCTGCCGGCGTAGGTTCCGTGACGACAAGGACAAAGTCCGTCCCCGCCAACGAGGCGATTACGGGACAACCGATCCCCGGAGGCCCGTCGGTGAGGATATACTCCGCCTGGTTGGCCGCGGCGATTTTTCGTCCTTCCTCGCGGACCAGACTGACCAGTTTCCCCGAATTGCCCTGGGCGGGGTCCAGACGGGCATGTACCATGGGACCATAGTCGGTATCCGACACATACCACTCTCCGGTGCGGGCTTCTGCAAACTCGATGGCCTCCGCGGGACAGATCCGATAACACATACCGCATCCCTCACAAAAAAAGAAGGAGATCTCCGGCGGCTCTCCCGGGGTAATGGCGTCAAAGCGGCAGGCATCGACGCACAGACCGCAATGAGTGCAATCCGCCGCGATTATCCTTGCCTTCTTGGATCCGTAAAAGGTCTCGCTCCTCCTGATCCGTGGCTGAAGAAGGAGGTGGAGATCCGGGGCGTCCACGTCGGCGTCGATGAGGACGGCATTCCTTGCCAGGGTGGCCAGGGCGCCGGCAACGGTGGTCTTCCCGGCGCCCCCCTTGCCGCTGAGAATGGTGATTTCCTTAGTCATGGAGACGTCCCCGTTCCTTCTCGTCCTTCCCGGTCCGGAGGGGAGGGCAGCGAGTCTATTACCCGTTTCCAGAGATCGGCAAACAGCTCTCGGTATTCCGGCAGCGCCTCGGTAATCAGGACGCCGCGGGAATAACACTCCGCGATCCTCCGATCATGGGGGATCTCCGCCAGGATGGGGAGACCCTCTCGGCGGCAGAAGCGATACAACTCATCGTTGCCGATATCACAACGGTTGACAACGACCCCGCTGGGAATGTCCAGGGTTTTCAGGGTCGTCGCCATTAGCGTCAGGTCGTAAAAACCGAAGGGCGTTGGTTCGGAGACCAGGACCACCAGGTCCATGCCCCGCACCGCTTCGATGACGGGGCAGGAGGTCCCCGGAGGGCAATCCACAAGGGTGACCGCCGCCGCCGGGGCCTTCTCCTTCACCTGGTTGATAAGGGGCGGCGCCAGCACCTCGCCCACATTGAGACGTCCCTGTACGAAACCTATCCCCCCGGCGGCGCCTCCCTCGATCACCCCGATGGCCCGATCGGATTCCGTGATGATCCGTTCGGGACAGAACTCGGCACAGACTCCGCAACCGTGGCACAGCTCCGGAAAGACGAGCACGGTGGTCTTGAGCACCGTGATGGCGTTATATTCGCAGAACTCGGCGCAGACGCCGCACCCCGTGCAATGTTCTTCCGCAACCTCAGGTCTTCTCACGGTCGCCGGAACGCTCCAGTCGATCCGTGGCAGGAGGAAGAGATGGGCGTTTGGTTCTTCAACATCGCAGTCGAGGAGTTGGACGTCCACGCCGGTCTGCTGGAGGATATTCGCGATATTGACGGCTACGGTGGTCTTGCCCGTGCCGCCCTTGCCGCTGGCGAAGGCTATTTTCATAATCTGGCCGGAGGATGGACTATATGCTGTGACCTTCGGTGGTCGCTGCCGTTATTTCCTCGAGTTCGCCCCGTTCCCAGGCCGCTACGGCGTCGGCAACGGTCCGCTGCTTGGCGGTGTCGGTGCGATACATGCGCACCCCGCCGGCCTGCAGGACCCGGAAGGCCTTGGGGCCCACATTGCCGCTCAAGAGGACCTGGGCCTGCCGGTCGATTATCGCCGCCGCGGCCTGAATGCCCGCTCCCTGAGCCGCCTGACGGTTCTGGAGGTTTTCCGCGGCCGTCCATTTCTTGGTCTCCCCATCGACGATGACGAACCAAGCCGCCCGTCCGAAGCGATTGTCCAATGGTTCCGTCCAACCCGGTTTTTGTGCCGTTACCGCTATCTTCATGTCTTTCCTCTCTTTCGCTGTCCTTTTCCCTTGCCCGTCTTGCCACGGCTACCGCCGCCCAGCCCGCCGCATGGCCAGGAACCGTAATTCATCCATCCCCGGCGGCATCCCGGCAGGTAAAAGGCCGGATCGTCCAGGCGGTTGGTAAAAAAACCGGTCTCCACATCGGTAAGATTCCCCTTCAGGAAGGGAATGACGACAATGCCGCCCCCTTCGATAAATTGTCGGGTGGAGGTGGCGATGGCCCCGCAGAGGAGGACGTTCACACCCAGTTCCTTGAGCTTTTGCCGCATCTGCATCATGGTCAGTCCCGCCGGGATGGCCTCGATGCGCCGTTGCGGGACAACGCCGGATTCGATGACGACGAGAGAATCGGCGGAATCGAAAACCGTGGCGATATGATCCTCTGATGCTGCCAGTGCGATGGCCATATTCCTGTCCCGGTAAATGACAAACCTTGCTGTCCTGCCGATGTAGCCATTAGCAAGGGGTGTGCCGCTGGGGCCCATGAAGGGAAAAACCGCTGTCGCGGGCGGCATGGGCCCTGCCCGCCGCCTTCGTGTCCATTCCTTATGGTCGCGGTAGTGCGACTGCAAGGAAGGTAAATGGTTGCATAAATGCGTTTGTCATCCCGCATCGTCCCTGTTTATGGCATAGAATCGATGCCCCAGAGCGGTGGTCGTGTAAACCTTCCTTGTCGCGACCAGTCCCAGAAGCAGCTTGAGGGCTTCGGTTTCGTGCATGGAAAGACCGCGGGCCACATCGCCGACGGTGCAAGGACGTCGGGAGAGCAACTCCAGGACCTCCCCTTCGCCGGCGGGAAGCGACTCCGGCTGGTCGTGTTCGTTCCCCTTCTCCGGGCCGATGATGTCCACCGCACCCGGGAATAGAACTTGCAATTCCTCCAGTCGCCTGCGGGAAAGGGGGCGGGCGAATTCCTCGGCGGGGGGACGGGATGAGGTGTTCAGTTGCACCCGGGTCGGTCGGATCTTTCTGATTTGGGCGATCAACCTCTCCGTTGCGGCGGGGATGTCGGTGATGCCCTCGATGAGCAGCGTCTCCAGCCAGACCTCGCCCGTGAACCTGGCTACGAAGGCGGCGATCCCGTCAACCATCGCCGGGAAGGAGACGTCCTTGTGTGGGCGGTTGACGCGTTGGAATGTGCTCTCGTCGCCGGAGTCCAGGGAGGGGATGACGAGGTCGGCCGCCAGGATGGCATCCTGGACCTCGATCCTTCCCAGCAGGGCGCTGTTGGTGAAAACGGCGATGGGAATCCGGAAACGGGACTTGATCCGGTCGATCAGGTCGCCGATGCGGAGATTCAGCGTCGGTTCCCCCGAACCGGCGAGGCCGATGTAATCGGGCGCCGGCCCATGCCCGAGCTTTCTCTCCAGTTCGGCGCCAATGGCGTCTATTTCCACATACTCCTTTCGCTCCACGGTCTTTTCGGTCGTGCGTCCGAGGTGGCAATAGATGCAATCGTAGGCGCAGGTCTTGAAGGGGACAAGATCGACGCCCAGGGATCTTCCCAGTCGTCGTGAGGGCACGGGGCCATATACGTACTTGAAGGTGGCGGCGGACATTGTTCCTCCTGAGCGGGGACGGCCGTGGCGTTTCTCCCCACCCCAGGTATTAGCAAAGGCTGTGCCGGGAGGCTGAGGGAATTGTCGATTGAGGCATCATGCCCAAAGAGGAGAGAAGTAAGGAGAGAAAGAGAAGGGCCCATGAAGATAATCGATCATCTTATCGCGGATCTCAAAGGTGAAGCGGCGGTTAGGGACATCCGTCAGGGCATATTCCACACGGCCGTCTGGACTCGTCGTTGCGGACTCGCGGCCACCTTGCCCCGGGACGCCCTACGACAAGAGCCGCCTCTGGTTAGGGTGCAAATTTCCGTCATATCAAGGGGACGAGGCGTGTTACCCTGCTTAAGTGAGGACTCGCCCTTGCGGCCTGTCGAAAAGGAAACGAAAGGGGAGCGAAAAGGAAGCGGGAGGCCGGAACGAAGGGGAGTCCGGCCCTTTGGGGGAAAATCGCCGTCCCGATAGGCAGGCCCTCGCCCGCGGTGATGCCGCGTAAACGAAGTCAAGGGGGGCGTTGGGGGAAATCGGCACGCCCTCACCCGCGGTGATGCCGCAGCAGGTTGGTTCCCGTGGGCAGGCCTACATGGTCGGCAATCACGGGACACTTGACATGGAAAAGGAAGAAGACGTCCCGCCGCGCCTGGCTCAGGGTCTCGAAATTGCCCTGACCCTTGGCGAGGACCAGGTCGGCGGCGTGAAAGCGCTGGACAAATTCCGGACGACAATCGGCAAGGATCGTCCCGGGGGCGTCGGAGCCGTTCTCGATGACCTCGACGAGGGAATGGAGACCCACGTCGCGGGCATCAACGATGGTGGCGTCGTTGATGACCGGCTTTCCCCGGACGGCCAGGGTGACCCGCGCCGGGGATAGCCGCTCGACGAGCAGCCGGTCAAAGACGATTTCCCCGGCATTGTCCGCCAGGTAGAGGATGCTCCTGGCCTCGCCCACGGCCGTGCGGAAATCCTCTATATCTCCGGTTATGGGTTCCTCGGCGGCCCGGATCAGGGCAGCCTGGATGTCTTTGTTCTCAATGCCGGTTTTGACCCCCAGATCGATGATATTGCCGGCGATTGCCAGCCTGACCGCCGTTATTAGTGGGTCCGCGGCCGCATCGATCCCGTCCCTCATGTCGTCGAGGAACCGCAGGGCCAGACGATTTTGTTCGTCCTTCGCCGCTCGGTACGGGTCCTCCACGCCGGTGAGGATGCGGAGACGCCGGTGCAGGGACTGCGACAGAAACGGCGGCGGGTACTCCAGGCTTGTTTCGCCGAGAACCCGCAATAACTCCCGCATGATCCGTTCGTGGGTCCGGGGGTGCGGAGAGGCCAGGCGAACCGATTCCAGGGCGCCACGGAGGAGGCAGGGGATGCAGTCCAGGGTGGTCTTCATACCTTGCCCCGTTTAGTGCCCCTGTCCTGCCTACGGCATGCCCGGGCCATAAGGATCGCCTTCCCCCTCATTCCCTGATCATCGCCTTCCCGCAGTTCGGACACTGCTTCTCATAGCAGGGTATGCCCCGTTCATGGGGCTGCCGGGTTCCGCAATCGGGGCAGATGCAAAAACCCACCGCTCCGCCGGCCTGAGGGCCCCCCAGGCGTCCCATTCCCATCCCCGTTCCCTGTCCCCGTCCGCCTCTTCCCCGTCCCGTTCCCGGCCCCTTGCCGGCGGGTCCCGTACCGTCTCCTCTGGGCATGATCGTTCCTCCTCGATGCAAAGCGTCTTACGAAAAATTCAAAACTTGAGCCAATTGTAAAACTACCGGAAATCGCTGATTGTCCCTCCGCGCTCGATACGGAGACCAGTAGATTCCATCGATTCTCGATTCCCTCTTGGGTGTTCCGAGAGCTTTGAAAAACGTCGCCTCGGACGCCCTGTCGTCATGCCGGCGGAAGCCGGGAGGCAGTATTCTCGAGGGGTTTCGACCCCCGAATCCCGCCGGGGCGACAGGAAGGCGTGGACTTTCAAAGGTCTCGTTCTTATAAGGCCACTCCTGCTTTCCGCCGGACCCCGGGGGCGGTCTCGGCCGACGCCGATACCCGGGCCGACGGTCGCCTGACGATCCATCGTCAACCAGGGCGATCAACGATAGAGCAAGGTTCGTGCCGTTGAGGAAAGTAATTAAAAATAGTCTGTGAAGTCAAGGCTATGGGGGAGACATGGCGGGCGCGTCCCAGGTTATGGGTTGCGGAAATGCTTCGGTTGTCGATCGATAGATTGCCAAGCCGCCTCCGTCAGGATCCTCCCGATCGGGGTTCCTGGATCCCCAGGGCCTTGATCCGACGGAAGAGGGTGCTTTTGTGAATGCCCAGTTCCCGGGCCGTCTGGGCCCGGTTACCCTTGTTTCTCTTGAGGGCGTTGATGAGGAAGGCCGCTTCCACCTCCCGGAAGGTCGTATGATCCGAAGGCGCCGTCTCGTCTTCCTGGCCGGAGCGGAGAAATTCCGGCAGATCCTTGCACTGGATGATCCCCGACTTGCAGAGAATGAAGGCCCGTTCGATTATGTTTTCCAACTCCCGAACATTGCCGGGATAGCTATACGCCATGAGGCGGGTCAGGGCCTTGTCGTCCACGCCCTGTAGGGATTTGTCCTGCAAGGCGTTGAAGATCCGGATAAAGTGATCGATAAGTAGGGGGATGTCTTCCATACGCTCCCTGAGGGGCGGCAGCGAAAGCTTGAGGACATTGATGCGGTAGTAGAGGTCTTCCCGGAATCTGCCCTCCTTCACCAGTTCCTGGAGATCCCGGTTGGTGGCGGCGATGATACGGGCGTCGTGACGGACGCTCTCCACGCCTCCCAGGGGCTCGTAGGTCTTCTCCTGCAGGACCCGGAGGAGGCGAACCTGCAAAGCCGGGGAGATATCGCCGATTTCGTCCAGGAAGAGGGTGCCCCGATCGGCTAATTTGAAACGGCCGGGTTTGTCCTTTTTGGCATCCGTGAAGGCCCCGGCCTTGTAGCCGAATAGCTCCGCTTCCAGAAGGGTGTCAGGCAGGGCCGCGCAGTTGACAGCCACAAAAGGCCGCCGGCCGCGGGGGCTGAGGTTGTGAATCGCCCGGGCGAAGAGTTCCTTGCCGGTGCCGCTTTCCCCCTGGAGCAGGACGGTGGCGGCGCTGGCGGCGACGTCGGGAAGGAGATCGAAGATCTCCCGCATCTTGTGGCTCCGGGAGATGATGTCCTGGAAGGTGTACTTCGCTTCCAATTTTTTCCGGAGGTCCTCCTCCCGACTGATATCCCGAAAGGTTTCCACCGCCCCTATGGCCTGTCCCATCTCGTCCTTGAGAATGGCGGTGGAAATGCTCACGGGGAGGCGCCGACCGTGGGCGTTGATGATGTGAACCGTCCGGTTCACCACTTCCCGACCCGTTTCCTTGGTGTAACGGAGGACGCACTGCCGGTCGCAGACGTCGGCTTTAAGCACCTCCCGGCAGAATTGACCGACGGCATCCTCCCGGGACACGCCGGTAATGGCCTCGGCGGCGCGGTTGAAGGAGGTGATCCGCCAATCGTGATCGACGGTAAAGACGCCGTCGGCGATGGAATCAAGGATCGTGTCGATGCGTATGGGCGTTTTCATGGGTCATGACCGTATGGACGAGGCCTGTCGGGACCGTGGAAAAGGGGGTCGCCGTCCTCCGAGCATCATCCGTGTTTTCCCGAGGGATATGGACCCCATCCTTATAATGACGGTCCTCCCGAAAGCAACTCATATTTAACCCAAATTTTCCATTGGAAGGTTCACGGGTCCATGATTCATGGTGCGCCGCCCCTGGGTCATGGGCCAACGGGTCACATGGCGAAGACGACATAATGAGAGCCATGAAGAATTTCTGATGGTTTCCTTGGGGCAGCATCCGGCATCCGGCGCGTTGCCACCCCGGTTCGACGCCCGCAACCTATGAAAGACATTTAGGGATTTCGCTTGGATGCCTGGTTTTTTGTGAACGCCCGCGTTGGCGCTGGCCCCATGGGAAGATGTAAGCGACGAGTAGTTGCGGAAATTTCCCCAGGGACGGCAATCCTTTTTGCCTGCCGGGCAGGCTGGCGGCAGGAAACAAAAATTGCTTGACAAACCGATAAATCAGGATAATGACAAGGCCGTCTGGAGAAGAAAACCTTATTAATTTAGAGATGAGGAGGAAAGATCATGAAGTGTTTCAAGCATTCGGTATCATTGTTGATGTTTCTGGTCGTGGTTTTGGTGTTCGCCGGTTGCGCGAAACCGCCGGAGGCGGAAAAGGCGGCCGCCAAGGCTGCCATGGACGCCGCCATGACCGCCGGCGCCGATAAGTACGCCGCCGCCGATTTCGCCGCGGGCAAGAAGGCCTGGGACGGCGCGGAGGCGCGGATGAATGATAAGAAGTACGAAGAGGCCAAGCAGGGTTATCTGAGCGCCAAGCCGGCATTCGAGAAGGCCGCCGCGGCCGCCGCGGCCGGGAAGAAGGCCGTTGCGGACGAGACGACGGCCGCCATCGCCGCCTGCGAGGAGGCATGGAATAAACTGATGGCCGAGGCGCCGAAGCTCCAGAAGAAGATGAAGGACCAGGAAGAGGCGTGGACGACGGATGCCAAGGCCATCGAGGACGGCTTGAAGGCGACGAAGGATATGCTCGCCGCCGATCCGCTGGGTGCCAAGAAGAAGACCGAGGAACTGAAAACCCTAGTTGCCAAATGGGACGCCGCTTTCCAGGAATTGGCTGCCATTCCCGATCCGCCGGCAAAGAAGGTCAAGCGGGGCAAGAAGTAGCCCTCCCTCTGCCCCTGGAGACGGATTCACACCCATAATACGAGGCCTTCGAGGCGCCGGCCTCCCCTCGCCGCTTATCCTGGCAAGCCATGGTTTTCATGGCGCGGGGCGGCGGGAAAGACAGAGATCTTCAAAGGTCCGAATACTTAGAACGGCTCTTCCGGACCATGAGAAAAGCGTTCCACCTAAAGTGAAGGCGGGGCGCTTTTCTACTTTTCCCCCGGGTAGGCGGGTCAGGGCAAACAAAAAAAAGGATCGCGGGGGTTTATCGTGGCGGGAAGCATGCAATGGGGGATGTTCGGGAGGGCCGTGGGGCGATCCCGGCCCGGGAGGGGAAGATGACGGCAACCGTGGACGCCCGGGGGCTGGCCTGCCCGCTGCCGGTGATTATGGCCAAGAAGGCCATGGAGGCGCAAGACCGGATCAACGTCCTGGTGGATAACGTCCAGGCGGTGGAGAATATCCGTCGTCTGGCCGTAAAGACGGCTTGTGGCTTTGCGGTGACCGAAAAGGAGGGGGGCTGTTGGGAGATCGTCCTGACGCGGACAGGGCCGCCCGGGGATGGACCGACAGACGGCCCTGCCGCCGCCGCGCATCCGCCGATATGCCACGAGGGAGGACGGGCGGATGCGGCCCCCCTGGTCGTTGTCCTGGCCGATGAACGCATGGGCCAGGGTGACGATATCCTGGGGGGACTCCTGATCCGCGGTTTCATCCACGCCCTGTTGCAACTCGATCCGCGGCCGGCCCGGATCGTCTGCTACAATGCCGGGGTCAGGCTGACCCTGGCGGATTCCGCCGTGTTGGACGACCTTCGGGATTTGGAGGAATCCGGCACGGAGATCCTGATTTGCGGGGCCTGTGCCGATTTCTTCGGCGTCATGGACCGGGTGGCGGTGGGGCGCATCTCCAATATGTATGACATCGTCGAGATCCTGGCCGCAGCCGGGCGGGTGGTGCGTCCCTGATGGAGAACCCCCCTGACGACTTCCTGGCGTTCATTTTCCCTTCCGTGAGCCATGCCCTGAAGGCGGAAAAACTCCTCAAGGCGGCCGGGATGCCCCATAAGCTGATTCCCGTGCCCCGCCACATCAGTTCCGATTGCGGCGTCTGCCTCCGGATCGCCAAGGCGCAACGGTCCGAAGTGGTGGCGCTGCTCCGGGGCAAGGTGACCTGGGAAGGGGAGGCGCCCCTGGGACGGGTCAAGTAGGGTAACGAGTGGCTATCCCGGGAGACTCCGGCCTGGGAAGGGGTTTTTTGCAGCGGGGCGGCGATCCGTCGCACCGCAGTGGCGGATTGATTTCTCCCTTCGGTCGAAATGACAAAGGAGAAATCCATAAGATGGTCCCGTAAGGGCAAAAGACCGGGAATTTTGAAAATACACGCGTTTTCGTGGCCCCGGCCAAAACCGGCTTCCAGAACATCTTGGCAACACGGCATTTGTCTGCCGCCGAAGTGACGGCAGGGGACCGGCAACGGTGTTTTTCAAAGGTCTCGGACGGGAAATGGATGCGATCCGCCGTGCCGACGGCGGAGGGTTGTCGCCGTTCGTCATTTCGACCGAAGGGAGAAATCCCCTGGATCCGGGGGCCTTGGCGGAGAGGGGGACGAGGAAGGATGGCAGGGCGTGAAAGGATGGCAGGGTGCGAGGGGACCGAGCGGGTGATCTATTTCGATAATGCCGCCACCTCCTGGCCGAAGCCGCCGGCGACGATGACGGCCATGGTCGAATACGCCGAACGGATCGGCGGCAGCCCCGGCCGCTCCGGACATCGCCGCTCCCTGGCGGCGGGACGGTTGATCCTGGAGGCCAGGGAGGCCTTGGCGGCGCTCTTCGGCATCGACGACGCCCTCCGCGTCGTTTTCACCAAGAACGCCACGGAGGCTCTCAATATAGCCCTTCTGGGGCTCCTCCGTCCCGGCGATCATGTCCTGGCCTCCGGGATGGAGCACAATTCCGTCATGCGGCCCCTGCGCCATCTGGAGTCCCAGGGGGCGCTCCTGACCGTAGTCCCCTGCGACGGCGCCGGTCTTCTCGACCCCGAAGACGTCCGGAGGGCCATCGGACCCCGGAGCCGACTCCTCGTCGTTTCCCATGCCTCGAACGTGACGGGAACCATTCAGCCCGTCGCCGCCCTGGGCGCCGTCGCCCGGCAACACGGGCTGCTGTTCTGCGTGGACGCCGCGCAGACCGCCGGGGCGCTGCCCATCGACGTCGAGGGCATGGGGATCGATCTGCTGGCCTTCTCCGGCCATAAATCCCTCTTCGGCCCCCAGGGAACCGGCGGTCTTATTATACGGGAGGAATTGGCGGGGCGGATCGAACCCCTTATGTTCGGCGGGACGGGAAGCCGTTCGGAACGTGAGGCCCAGCCCGATTTCCTTCCCGACCGTTACGAGTCCGGCACCCCCAACACGATCGGGATTGCCGGCCTGGGCGCGGGGGCGCGATTCGTTCTGACCGAAGGGGTGGACCGCATCCGCCGCCGGAAGGAAGAGCTTACGGCCCGATTCCTGGAGGGGATCTCCTCCCTCCCCGAGGTCAAGGTTTTCGGCCCGCCCACGGCCGTGGGGCGGACCTCGGTGGTCTCCTTCCGGATCGACGGCGTTGACCCCGCGACGGCGGCCCTAACCCTCGACGAGGAATTCGGGATCCTCTGCCGCCCCGGTCTCCATTGCGCCCCGGCGGCCCACCGCACCATCGGCGCCTTTCCCCGGGGGACGATCCGCTTCGGATTTGGCTACTTCAACCAGGAAGAAGAGATCGATCAGGCCCTGGCCGCCCTCCGGAGCATTGCCGGGCGCTGAATCCGTCTCTTCCCCATCCGCGCCGCCCGGCCTCCATTACGTCCCGGCGTGGCCTCCCGCGGTGAGGGGGCGCCGGGCACCCTGTATCGGGCATGAGCAGGGATATGAAGTGGCCTCCGGCGGCGAGGGGGCGCCGGGGGCGTCAGGGCGATCAGGGATGCCGGATCGCCCTTCTTGGGGACCCGCGGGCAAGTCGCTTTTCCGAGGAGCGCGAACCTACCCAGATGTCATTTCGAAGGAGCGAAGCGACTGAGAAATCCTAAGATTCCTCAGGGTTCGCGCATGATGAAAAGGGTGATCCAGGAGGATCGGCGGCCTGCAAAGGCCGGTCTTTCCAACATTTTTGTCATTTCGACCGACCATTTTGTCATTTCGACCGAAGGGAGAAATCCTTGCGAAGATCGCGTTATGCGGGGGATTCACTCCGCAGCCTTTGAGAAACGCCGTTCCCTGGCCCCTAATGTCATTTCGAGGAGCGCGAACGACGAGAAATCCTATAACAGCGCAATTCAATCTGAAGCCGGCATACGGTATTTTCAACCCAAATTTTCCATTGGAAGGCTCACGGGTCCATGATTCATGCGCGATGCCCCTGGCTCATGGGCCAACGGGTCGTATGGCGAAGACCACATAATGAAAGCGATGAAGAATTTCTGATTGTTTCCTTGGGGCAGCATCCGGAAATCCTTACGGCCACCATCTGCGGCGCCGCCTAGAGAGGGCGGAAACATCCTGATGGAAAATTTGGGTTCAAGGCATTTCCAACCCGGCGCTTACCGGGGTGGGCGGAAGGCGTGGATTTTCAGAGGTCTCACTTTATGATTGACCTGGGAGGGGAGGTGTAATAGGACACGGCATCACTAAGCGGTGAAAGGAGATTTACAATGAAAGGCATCGTACTTGCGGGCGGACTGGGCACGCGGATGTTTCCCCTGACCAAGGTGACCAACAAACACCTCCTGCCCATCTATAACCAGCCCATGATCTACTACCCCATCCGCACCCTGGTGAACGCGGGCATCGATGAAATACTCATCGTGACCGGCGGTAACAGCGCCGGGGATTTTCTCCGCCTCCTGGGCAACGGCAAGGATTTCGGTCTCCGGCACCTGAACTACGCCTATCAGGAAGGGGAGGGCGGAATCGCCGCCGCCTTGAGCCTCGCGGAATACTTTGCCGATCAGAGCAAGATAGTCGTGGTGCTCGGTGACAACATCATCGAGAGGAATATCCGCGCCGCGGTGGATTCGTTCGGGAAACAGGCGGAGGGGGCGAAGATCCTTCTCAAGGAGGTGCCGGACCCCCAGCGTTTCGGCGTCCCCGCCTTCGATGGCGACCGGATCGTCCGCATCGACGAGAAGCCTTCCTCCCCGGCCTCGAATTACGCCGTCATCGGGATCTACATGTACGATCCTCAGGTCTTCGATTTCATCAGGACCCTGAAACCTTCGGAGCGGGGCGAACTGGAGATCACCGACGTGAACAACTACTACCTCCGCCGGGAGAAACTCACCTGGGATGTCCTCGACGGCTGGTGGACCGATGCGGGGACCTTCGATTCCCTGCTCAACGCCGGCAACATGGTCCGGCAGACCGGGGCCAACAAGAGGGACTTGGAGTAGCGCCGGAATGCCGGGAACGAAAACTACTAACGAGGAGGCGGCGTGATCTCCTCCATGGGGTGGCTGGGAATCGGCGGCGCGATTTTGTTGGGGGCGATTGTGGGCAGTTACCTCAATGTCTGCATCTATCGCATTCCCCGGGGGGAGTCCCTGGTCTTTCCCGCTTCCCGGTGCCCCCGGTGCGGAAGCGACATCCCCTGGCATGACAATGTTCCGATCATAGGTTATCTCCTCCTCAAGGGCCGCTGCCGTCATTGCCGGCAGCGGATCTCTGGCCGCTATCCCCTGGTGGAAGCCCTGTCGGCCGCCCTGGCCTCGGCGGCGTACCTCAAGTTCGGCCTCTCCCCGGCCCTGCCCGCCGTCTTTCTGTTTCTGGCCGCCCTGATCGTCATCGTATTCATCGACATCGAACACCAGATCATCCCCCACGAGATAGTTCTGCCGGGGATTCCCGTCTTTCTCCTGGCCGCCGTCTTCACGATGGGCGTTTCCTGGCGGGATTCTTTCCTGGGGATCATGGTGGGCATCGGCGTCCTCTACCTGATCGCCCTGTATTATGAGCAGATCACGGGAAACGAGGGCATGGGCGGCGGCGATGTAAACCTTATGGCCATGTTCGGGGCCTTTCTCGGCTGGCAGTCCCTCCCCTTCATACTCATGATCGCCTCCGTCACCGGTGCCGCCGTGGGGATTTTCCTCATGATCCGGCGCGGGGAATCACTGAAATACGCCGTTCCCTTCGGCCCCTTCCTCTCCCTGGGGGCCGCTCTCTACCTGTTCTGGGGCAGGGATCTGGCGAAATATTTCCCCTGTCTTATCTGATATTAACGCCTTTTCCGGCTCGTAAACATCTTGACTTACCGGGCCGGGAAAATATAAGGTGCCCCTCGGCGGGGAAAAACGCGGCACGGAAAGGAGCGGAGCGATTGCCCGGTGTCGGGGACCCGGGGGTCGGCAAGACCGGCGGGGCGCTGATGGTCGCAGGATCGCTCCGGTAGAGGAAGTGATGAAGAACCGTATTGTAAGCATAATCGCGAGGGCGTTGCCGGAGGTCATGGCGGAGGCCCGACTGGACCCCCTGCCCCTGCCCCCCGTGGAGGTGGAGGCGACCCGTGATCCCGCCCATGGCGACTACGCCACGAATCTGGCCATGATCCTCTCGGCGAGGCTGAAGAGAAATCCCCGGCAAATAGCCCGGACGATATGCGACCGCCTCCAGGACGAGGAATCCATCCTCGCCAAGGTCGAAATCGCCGGTCCGGGGTTCATCAATTTTTTTCTTCGGGAAGAGGTTTGGAAAACGGAACTCCAACGGATCGAGGCGATGGGGGAACGTTACGGGTGCTCCGATGCCGGCGGCGGCCGGCGGGTCCAGGTGGAGTTCGTCAGCGCCAACCCCACGGGGCCGCTCCATATTGGCCATGCCCGGGGGGCCGTGGTCGGGGATGTGCTGGCCAACATCCTCCGGGCGGCCGGCTATGAGGTTTACCGGGAGTACTACGTCAACGACGCGGGCAACCAGATGTTCAACCTCGGCCGCTCGGTGCTCTATCGTTATCGGGAACTCCTCGGCCGGCTGGCGGCCTTCCCCGAGACCTGCTATCAGGGAGAATATATCCGGGCGATCGCCGCGGAGATCCTGTCCCGGGATGGGGAATCGTACCTGGACCGGCCGGAGGAGGAGGTCGTGCCGGTCTTTACCGACTACGCTGCCACGGTCATCCTGAGAGGGATCAAGGAAGATCTGGCCGCCTTCGGGGTGGTTTTCGACGGCTACTTCAGCGAGAGGGAGCTATACCGGGATGACGGCGTGGCCAAGCTCCTGCGGCGCCTCGAGGAAGGGGGCCATATCTACGGCGAGGATGGCGCCCGGTGGTTCCGGACCACCGCCTTCGGCGACGAGAAGGACCGAGTGGTTGTCCGCCAGAACGGCGAAACCACCTATTTTGCCGCCGACATCGCCTATCACAAGAACAAGTTCGAGCGAGGCTTCTCGTGGGTGATCGATGTCTGGGGCGCGGACCATCACGGCTATCTGCCCCGGATGTCGGCGGGCGTCCAGGCCCTGGGCTATCCTCCCGAATCCCTGCGGGTGGTCCTGGTCCAACTGGTCAACCTGTTGCGGGGGGGTAAGCCCGTGGCCATGTCCACCCGTTCCGGGGAATTCGTCACCCTGCGGGAGGTCGTGGACGAGGTGGGCAGGGATGCGGCCCGGTATAACTTCCTCATGCGCCGCACGGACAGCCATCTGGACTTCGATCTGGAGGTCGCCAAGGAACAATCCAACGAGAATCCCGTATATTACGTTCAGTACGCCCATGCCCGGATCGCCGGCATCCTGCGCCTGGCCGCCGAACGGGGCATGGAGGTTCCCCGCTATGAGGAGGTGGAAACCGGGCTTCTGGTCCTTTCGGAGGAGATGGCCCTCATCAAGGCCCTCAGCCGGTTTCCCGAGCTTGTCGCCGGGGCGGCCGCCGCTCTGGAGCCCCATCGGCTCACCTTCTTCGCCAACGAGCTGGCGGCGCTTTTCCATAGCTATTATAATAAATACAAGGTGATTTCCGACGATCCGGCATTGTCCCGGGCCCGTCTTTTCCTCATCGAGGCCCTGCGGATCGTCTTGAAGAATAATCTGCATTTGCTGGGGGTATCCGCGCCGGACAGGATGTAGGATGAAGCCAGGGTTTTAACAGTTCGCTTGCACTCTGACTAATTCTGTGCTATTCTATACAATATGGAGAGAATGGTAAGCATAGGTGAAGCAGCAAAGGCGTTGGGCGTATCCATCACGACTTTGCGCCGTTGGGAGGCGAATGGCAAGCTGATTGCCGAGCACACAGTTGGAGGCCACCGGCGCTATAATTTGGCAAAGCTCAGACCGGAGTTATTCCGCGTTGAGACTGAAGCCAAGCGCAAGACCGTGGCTTATGCTCGCGTTTCCAGTCACGATCAAAAGACCGATCTGGAACGACAAAAGCAGGTGCTTGAGCTTTACTGCGCCCGACAAGGATGGACGTTCGAGGTGATTGCCGACCTTGGCTCTGGCATGAATTACCACAAACAAGGACTGAAGCGCTTGCTCGATGCGGTCATCGAAGGCCAGATCGGACGGTTGGTTATCACGCACAAAGACAGGTTGCTGCGTTTTGGCGCAGAGTTGGTGTTCGCTATCTGCGCAGCCAAGAATGTCGAAGTCGTTATCCTCAACCAAGGCGAAGATACGACATTTGAGGAAGACTTGGCCAAGGATGTGCTGGAGATCATCACCGTGTTCAGCGCCCGGTTATATGGCAGCCGCTCCCGCAAGAGCCAAAAATTGCTGGATGGCGTGAAGAAGGCTGTGGAGGAAGCGCAATGCTGATTTCCCACAAAATCGCACTGGACTTGAGCAACCTGCAAGCGACCTACATGGCGAAGGCTGCGGGTACAGCTCGTTTCGCCTACAACTGGGCACTGGCGGAATGGCAACGCCAGTACGCGGCATGGACTCTGGACAATTCTCGACCCAAACCTAGGCAGGCTGCGCTGCGTCGCCAGTTGAACGCTATGAAACGCGAACGGTTCCCTTGGATGCTGGAAGTCACTAAGAACGCGCCGCAACGATGCGCTGCACAAGCTCACCAGCAGCATCACAGGTCGGTTTAACGTCATCGGCATTGAAGACCTGAATGTGCGCGGCATGGTGAAAAACAGGCGCCTGTCCCGCTCCGTCTCCGATACGGGCTTTTTCGAGTTTCGTCGGCAGATGGAATACAAGGCCGCTATGCGCGATGGCGTCGTGGTTGTGGCAGATAGATGGTTTGCCAG
>JASGUC010000045.1 GCA_030057915.1 Pseudomonadota bacterium | reverse complement strand
TACAAGCTGATTGTCAAGCATTATTTTTCTTTATAAATATAAATTAGTGACTACATAATCGCCCCCTAAAAACACATTCCTCAATATAATCAAGATATTGTAAATTTTCTGCCTGGAACATCCGTTTTAACATCATATCCCGATAACGCTTGATATTGTTTATGTAAAAAGATAAATGCCAAAGATACTTTTTCGTTTGGGGGGATAGAGATTGGATCCAATGGTCGATATTGCCAAACAGATTATGTTCTGGCGTGACAATTTAAAAAATTTTGGGTATGGAGTCGATGTGAAGGATCTGGTCCCTGCGATAGAAAGGGGAAGAGACGATGCTTGTGGTAACAATTGAGAATCTCAAAGAAGGGATGGTGCTAGCAAAACCTCTGACAAAGGGAAATATGGTGATCCTGGGGGAAGGTACGGTACTCAGCGAAACATGGATTGAACGAATCGCCGATATGGGGATCGAACAGATCACCATCGAAGGAACAAAGGAACAGGCCATTCCAAAAGAACAGGCTCTCGAGTTGCTGGATGCCCGGTTCCGAAAAATTCTGGATCGGCCATATATGCGTGAAATCAAGCAAAGCGTAAAAGAACATATCGAAAGTCTGTATGCCTGACAAGATAGACCGTCAAATTCTACAGAGTAAGGTAAACTCGATCGCCGCCATACCGACAGTGCCGGCGACACTTCGGCGTATCTCTGCCATGTTGGAAAAACCGCGGATCAGTCTGGATGAACTGAGTCGCCTCATCTCCAATGACCCGGCCCTGACCACCAAAATCCTCAAAATGGTCAATTCAGCCGCTTACGGGTTCCCGGGGCGGATATCGTCTGTATCGCATGCCACTATGCTCCTTGGCCTGAACGTGATCAAAGGCCTCCTTTTGGGTGTTTCCGTTTTTGAGTTGATGGAAAAGACCATCATCGGTCTGTGGGAACATTCCCTAGCCTGCACCACTGCCGCCCGTTTCATTGCCCAGAAAAAGGGTTTGAAGGAACCAGAAGAAGTTTCCGTCTGCGCCCTTCTCCATGATATAGGCAAGGCTGTACTTATGCTGCAATTTCCGCAGGCCTTCGAAAAAGCCATGCAGGATGCGGAAAATGAAGAAATTACCATTTATGAAGCAGAAGCACGATATTTCGCGGCTTCTCATGCCGAAGTCGGTCAGTGGCTCATCCAAAAATGGCACTTTCCTCCTGGGCTGATCGATGTCATCCATTACCATCATCAGCCACAACTCGCCAAACACTTGCCCATGGAGACAGCCATCGTCCACGTTTCCGATGTTCTGGTGCGGGCCAAAGGAATCGGCTTTGCAGGCGACCCTGGCGTGCCTGCCGTCCATCCAGCCGCCTGGAAGATGGTGAACCTAACGGGGAACGACATTCGAGACGTCCTATCACTGTTGGAAGACAACATTGCTTCCTTTAGCGAAATGTTATGATTCCCGGCTCCCTGTTGCTTGTTTCCTCCAATCCTGCAGTGACGAGTATTCTCCGCAACATTCTGGCAAAAGCTTACGATATGACCGTCTTCAGTCGTCTAAGCGCTGCCTTTGACCATATCTACAACGATATCCCGGATCTTCTGCTCGCCGATCTTCATGGAGACCCAGAGACGCTGGAACTGCTTCGCACTCTGAAAGAGGATCCTCTGTTTACTCACCTTCCGGTTCTTGCCATCCTCGATCGGGGGGATGCACGACCTGATTGGCAAACCCTCCCGGTAGAAGACTATGTCTGGCGAGAGGATCTGGACAGAGACGCGCTCCTGAAAGTTGAACTCTGTTTGGCACGTGCGGAACGGATTGTCGAAACCAATCCCCTGACACGGCTGCCGGGAAACATCTCCATCAATCGTCAAATACAAAACCGTCTAGATCTGGGTATCCCTTTTGCTTTGGCTTATGCCGACTTGGATCATTTCAAGCCCTTTAACGACAAGTACGGATTCAGCCGAGGCGATGAGGTCATCAAAATCACGGGACGTCTCATGCTCAATATCGTTCGCAACATAGCGCAACGGGATTATTTCGTGGGCCACATCGGCGGAGACGACTTCGTTTGTATTATGGATCCTGAACTGATCGAAGCCACGTGCCAGGATCTGATCGAGGCGTTTGATCGCATCATACCTTCTTTTTATGACCCCGAAGATCGAGAAGCGGGCCATATCCAATCGACGGACCGTAAAGGGCACGTCCAAAGGTTCCCCATGATGGCTATTTCTATCGGTGTCACCTACGCCACTAAGGGTGCCTTCACCCATTATGGCGCCATCACGAGCATCGCCTCAGAGATGAAACACCAGGCCAAGAAGGAAAGCAAAAGCTGTTATCGCATAGACAGGCGGATGTATCCGTAACGGCCGTATAAGGCACGGGCTTTTCTTTGCACACCTGACCCTTGAAAAGATCCTCAAGGCTCTTATATGTAAACATTCACAAGACCTTGCACCAAGGATTCACAATTTATCCAGGCTCTCCGAAATGACAGGTATTATACTTGAAACCGATTATGTGGACGTTTTAGCTGAAATGAATGCTTTTCACATCGAGGCTCGCTATCCTGAATCTTTGACAGTGCTTCCGACAAAAGAAGAAGCGTCAAGTTACATCACGAGAGCAGAAAAGGTTTATCAATGGTTAATGAATCAGTTGTAAACGGTGTCCGTAAATATCTTCGCGCCTTGCAGGATCAGGGGATCGCTGTCAAGTTCGGCGTTATATTTGGCTCGCAACTTACACGTAACACCGATACCTGGAGCGACATTGATTTACTGGTTGTCTCTCCGAGCTTTGACGAGCGACGCACTCGTGACGATATTAATCTTCTCTGGCGTCTTGCGGCCCGAACGGATAATCGTATTGAACCGATTCCTTGCGGTGAACGTCAGTGGTTTGAGGATGACACCAGCGCCATTATTGAAGTAGCACGACGTGAAGGGGAAACTGTGACCATCATGTAGGGCATAGAAGACCATCCCGGGAAACATCTCCATCAATCGTCAAATACAAAACCGTCTAGATATGGGTATTCCTTTTGCTTTGGCTTATGCCGACTTGGATCATTTCAAACCCTTTAACGACAAATACGGATTCAGTCGAGGCGATGAGGTCATCAAAATCACGGGACGTCTCATGCTCAATATCGTTCGCAACTGAGCATGGTCACAAAAACTGAGGCACGTCCTGTTTTCAGCCACTTAGAGATAGAACAAATTTACCGTGTTGACATTGAATATCCTGTTGACACGCAAGAGGCCACCTTTTATAGTTTCCCCCAAAAAATCTTTGTTAATCAATAATACCGATCCGCTAGGAGGTTTGACATGGGCAAAAGGATGATCGCTCTTTGTACAGCGGCATGGGTTGCCATTGCTTTATCGGGCGTCGTTGCGACCGCTTACGCAAATGTAAGTTATACAACGACCGACGCCATCTGCCGCGATGGGAAAAAATCCATCGGCAAGGTCGCTGAACTGGGCGGCCTTTTCCTTGTTGACTGCTTCCCCGAAACCATAAATTTTCATACCAATCAGAAATGTGTTACCACCCTGGAATTGAGGCCGTCACCGGCCTTGTATGAAAAGTTGAAACCCTACACATTCAAACAAAACCTCAGGGTAAGATTCCGAATAACTCAAACCTATATCGAAAACCGCCACCTCAAGGGTGAATTTATCGCCATTGCCTCGGGGGATGGACAACCGGCGGCGCAGGGTTCGGCCGCACAGCCTACGTTCAGGGACGAACCGTCCATGTCGTCTGCCGCTGCTTCCGGAACCATGGGATGGCGTTACGTCGGGAGGGGAGATTGCACGGGCATGGACGTCGGCGGCCTGACAATGGGATCGCCCACGCCCGACAACGTAAGATGCACCCCATCCTTCAAGGGGATGACCGCCGTGTGCTGGGATGGACAAAATCTCAAACATTACGGTTCCGAGAAACCTCAGTGCACTTACAAAAATATCAGACCGAACCGTTGCTCCGGCGGCGGCAGCCCCGGACACATGTATGAATGCGTGGAAATGGAAGGCTATGCCTGGGTGCGGGTCGGAAATGGCGATTGCACCGGACGGGATGTTAAGCCCCTGAGCGTGGGATCATCCATGCCAAAGCCGGATCTGTGCAACGCCTCCTTCCTGAATAAGACCGCCGTGTGCTGGGATGGGACGACGATGAAACACTGGGGCTCGGACAAGCCTCAATGTACATACAAGGACATTGCGCCGGAGAGATGCACCGGCGGCGGCTCGCCGGGCTACATTTACAGATGTGTCCAGCGCAGAGCGGATGCCGCGGGGGAGTTTCCAACATATTAGGCCAGTCAGCAGGAACCGGTCGCCATGGAAAAAATAACGCGGGACGGTATCCAAAAAGGCGTTGAAAAGGGATGGAAAGCTTAAAAGGACTTTTCAAATAGCCCGCCAGGAAAACATGCGGCTTGCATAAGCAACTCTGTAAGCCGACCCAAAAACCATCGCCGGTACCGAAGAATCGGGATAAGCGTAGTCCGGTATCGGCGGTCACGGCCCGTTTACCCGCGATGATCTCTCCTATACGCCGTTGCGACACCCCTATTTCCTTCGCAAGCCGGCACTGAGTAATTCCCATCGGCCTCAAAAATTCCTCAAGCAAAATTTCGCCGGGGGTGGAATAAGGAAAAGCCATCGCTCTATCTCAACCGAAGAAAAAAACACGGAAATCAACCTCCCCATGAAGAACGCCATCCTCCCGCCCCTCCATGCCTATTCCGCTGATTCCGCCACTCGATTCCGGAGGAATGCGCACTGCAAGGTGGGATACATGCTGAACGTAGCGCAAGAGGACGTCTTCATTCCTTAGCGATGAATGGACATCACAATGGCCATATTTTACTTGATCAATTTAATTTATAGTGTATTTTTAAGCCATTACTGAATAAACTTGCCGGACATAATCATGGACATTTCAGACGACGAGATATTATTCTCGAACGAAGTCGTGGATCGTGTAGAAACCTCGCGTTTTGGTCCTTTTACCTTTCAGATTGGCGTGGATCGGCACGAAGCAGCCATGCCTCTTCAACGGGTTGCCGATGCCCAGGCGCGCTTCATGAGTTCACCGCTTTCCCATGTAGCGAACCGTCTGGATCAGGAAGTTCTCGTCAGCAGCATCTTTGGCACCAACACGATCGAGGGGGGCACGCTTACTGAAGAGGAAATCAGAGACGCCCTCGAACTCGATCCCGCTCAGGTGCAAGCCGAAGAGCAGCGACGCGCCGTGAACATCAGGACGGCCTATGACATCGCCCAGAGGTCGGCGCAGGGACCCCACTGGCGTTTGTCGGTAGATTTCATCAAACAGATCCACGCCGCCGTGACCGATGGCATCTCCCACAAGTACAATCAGCCGGGCCGGCTAAGGAACAACCCCAAAAATATCATGACCCATGTTGGCGATGCCGCCCATGGCGGGCGTTACAAGCCGCCCCAGTACGAAGGCGATATTGAGCTTTTGCTTGATCATCTGACAAAATGGCACAATGAACTCGTCACCGCGGAGATACCGGCTCTGATACGGGCGCCGCTGGCGCATTACTACTTTGAGTTGATCCACCCTTTCTGGGACGGCAATGGCCGCGTAGGGCGGGTGCTCGAAGCAACGGTGCTGCATGGCGCCGGATTCCGCTACGCCCCTTTCGCCATGGCACGCTACTACATGGAGCGGATCGACCAATATTTTTCTCTATTCAATCTTTGCCGCAAACGGGCGAACAAGAAAGCGACAGGCCCGAACACGCCATTTGTCCTGTTCCATCTCGAAGGTATGCTGGCCGGCATCAATCGCCTCCATGACAGGGTAAATGCCATGGTTAAATCCCTGCTCTTTGAAACGCGCATCAGACATTTGCGGGACACAAAAGGCATCAATCCGCGCCAGTACGCCATTCTGACCCAGGTTATGGAGCGAGACAGACCATTGTCGATCGATGCGCTGCGCCGTGCGCCCTGGTACGAGGCGCTCTATGCCAAACTGGGCGACAAGACCAGGCAGCGTGACCTGAGTACACTTCGCGAGCAGGGGCTTCTGTCTGTTGATGAGAAAGGATTTGTTTGGCCGGGATTTGCCAGATCAAAATAACAACCTGTCCGCGGCAATTTAGCGTTTCACTTCCGGCGGACATGTGGCACATGGCCGAGGCTGTGGAAATGTCAGAAAACCCTGCCAGCCAGTCGCCAATGGATCGAGGATTGGCCGGAATCCGAACGACCAAGAGAAAAGCCTTCTCTTTTTGGGCCGGAGGCTTTGTCTGATGGAGAGTCATTGACCGTTCCACCGCGAATCGGATAATCGGGACAATCCGCGGAAGACTTAGCCAGACAACTATTGACTCATTTTGATGGCATTGGCGGGATCAACCGGGCCCACTCAGGCCTTCGGGTCGTCTCCGGAAAGCCGCCGGTGGATGGCCTGGGCGGCCTTACGCCCCGCCCCCATGGCGAGGATCACCGTGGCGGATCCGGTGACGATGTCGCCGCCGGCGTAAACACCCGGACGACTCGTCTCTCCCGATTCGCCCTTGGTGATGATGTAGCCCCGTCGGTTGGTTTCCAGGCCCGGCGTCGTGGCGGGGACGATGGGATTGGCCATGGTGCCCACGGCGACCACCACGGTATCCGCCTCGATGACGAATTCCGATCCCGCCACGGGGACGGGACTCCGCCGACCCGAGGCGTCCGGCGCCCCCAGCTCCATCCGGAGGCATTTGACGCCCTTCACCCAGCCCCCTTCCCCCAGATACTCCACGGGATTGGTCAGCAAATGGAACTGCACCCCCTCTTCCTTGGCGTGATGAACCTCTTCCTTCCGGGCGGGCATCTCCACCTCGCTGCGCCGGTAGATGATGCGGGCGTTTTCCGCCCCCAGGCGCAGGGCCGTGCGCACCGAGTCCATGGCCACGTTGCCCCCGCCGATGACCGCCACGTTCCGGCCCCGGACGATGGGCGTGTCGTATTCCGGGAACCGGTAGGCCTTCATGAGATTCGACCGGGTCAGATATTCGTTGGCGGAATAGACGCCGCTGAGGTTCTCTCCGGGGATGTCCATGAACACCGGGGCGCCAGCCCCCACGGCGATATAGACGGCGTCGAAACCCTCGGCAAACAGGTCGTCCACGGTCTTCAGGCGGCCCACCACGGCGTTGACGACGATCTTGACCCCCAGCTTGCGCAGGTAGTCCACCTCGGCCTCCACGATGGCCTTGGGAAGGCGGAATTCCGGGATGCCGTAAACCAGGACGCCTCCCGCCTTGTGGAGGGCCTCGAAGACCGTGATGTCATAGCCCAGCTTGACGAGATCGCCGGCGATGGTGAGCCCCGAAGGACCCGACCCGACCACGGCCACCTTCTTCCCGTTGGGCGGGGCGATTTCCGGGATGGCCACGGCGCCGCTTTCACGCTCGTAATCCGCGGCAAACCGCTCCAGACGACCGATGGCCACCGGCGCCCCCTTCTTCCCGAGGATGCAGGTCTTCTCACACTGGTCCTCCTGAGGACAAACGCGGCCGCAAACCGCTGGGAGACTGTTGGTTTCCTTCAGGGTGCGGGCCGCGCCCAGAAAATCCCCCTCGGCAATCTGCTTGATAAACTCGGGGATCTTCACATCCACGGGGCAGCCATCCATGCAAGTTGGCTTCTTGCACTGAATGCAGCGCCTCGCCTCCAGGATCGCCGTCTCCGGCGCATATCCCCGGGGGACCTCCTCGAAGTTCCCTATCCGCTCCCGGGGATCCTGCTCCGGCATGGGCTGACGGGGGATCTTCTCTTTCCTGGGTTTCTCCGACTTGCCTTCCATTGCCTCCTCACTCATCGCCACTTAAAATATCGCCCCCGCCGGCGCAAGGGCGGGCGGCCCCCCGTCGGGCGGGACCGTTTGCCGCGACGGGCTTGAACCGTCATGGATCGCCCCCGCCGGCGCAAGGCGGGGGCGCCCTCCGTTAAACGAGGCCGCTTGTCGCAACCGGCTCGAACCGTCCCAGGCAAGGCGGCCGAAAACCACGGCTACCGCCGAGGCGGGGAAACCGGTGAGATCGAGGCGGCCGTCGATCGCCTCGTCGGCGTCCCACCGCCGACGCGGGGAGACCGGAAGCCCGGCGGCCCCGCCATGGGTCAAGGGTCTCGGCGCCCGAGGGGGGCGGCGGGACGTCATCGTTCTCAGTTGCCCTGCCAGCCGCACCGGTGGCGCTCGTAGGCCACCCCTTCCTGCTCGCAGTACATCCGCAGGCGGCTCGCCAAAAGATCGAAGTCCACCTCGTGGCCGTCGAACTCCGGTCCTTCGACGCAGGTGAATTTCGTCTGCCCGCCGACGACGACCCGGCAGGCGCCGCACATCCCCGTGGCATCCACCATGATGGCGTTGAGGCTGACAATGGTCTTGATGCCATGGGGGCGGGTAAGGTTGGCGATGACCTTCATCATGGGCACGGGTCCGATGGCGAATACCCGGTCGATCTTCTCCCCATCGTCTATGAGACCCTGGAGGACGGCGCTCACGAACCCGCGCACCCCGTAACTGCCGTCATCGGTGGCCACGACAAGTCGGTCGCTCGCCGCCCGCATCTCCTCCTCCAGGATGATCAGGGACTTGTTCCGGGCGCCGATGATGGAGGTCACCCGGTTTCCCGCCTCCCGGAGGACCTTGGTGATGGGATAGATGACCCCCACGCCGACGCCGCCGCCGATGCAGACCACATGGCCGTAATGCTCGATCTCCGTGGGATTGCCCAGGGGGCCCTGGACATCCTGGACATCGTCCCCCACGGCAAGGGCGGCCAAGAGGGCCGTGGTCTTCCCCACGACCTGGAAGATGATCGTCACGGTTCCCCTCTCCTCGTCGGAATCCACAATGGTCAGGGGGATCCGCTCCCCCCGCTCGTCAATCCTGAGGACGAGAAACTGGCCCGCCCGGCGCTTCCGGGCGATGGCCGGGGCCTCCAGGTCCATCCGGACCACGCTGTCCGACAGTTCTTCCTTGAAAACGATCCGGCTCAAGAATTCACTCCTTTTCACTGTGCTCATATGCGCGGAAGGAGCCGGCGGGGCTCCTTCCGATTGGTTATGGGGGCGTGTCGAGGCTGCTTACAGGGCCTTCAGAAGTCCCTAGTAAGCTTATCCAGTTCGGCGAAGGTGAACACGGGGCCGTCCTTGCAGACATACTTGCTCCCCACGTTGCAGCGGCCGCACTTGCCGATGCCGCATTTCATCCGCATCTCCAGGGAGGTGATGATGGTTTCCTTGGAAAAGCCCAGCTCGAAGAAAACTGGCAGGGTGAAGCGGATCATGATAGGGGGGCCGCAGATGACCGTCACGGCGTTTTCCGGACTGGGGCCGACCTCCTTGCAGACCGTGGGAACAAAGCCTTCCCGACCCTTCCAGGCCGCGTCACCCTTGTCCACGGTGACGTTGAGATCGATGTCGTCCCGCTTGCTCCAGGCCTCCAGCTCGTCCTTGTAGATCAGTAGTCCCGGATTCCGGGCGCCGTAAACCACGGTGATCTTGCCGAAACGCTTGCGGTTGTCGCCGAAGATCATGTAGTTGATCAGGGAGCGCAGGGTGGTGAAGGCAAACCCACCGCCCACAATGACCACGTTCTTGCCCTCGAGGAACTCGATGGGCCAGGAGTTTCCCAAGGGACCGCGGAGACCCATCCGCGTCCCCACTTCCATCTCATGGAGGGCCGAGGTGACGACGCCCGCCTTCTGAACCGTAAACTCCACATAGCCGGGCTGGGTGGGTGACGAGGCGATGCCAATGGGGGACTCTCCCTTGCCGAAGATGGACAATTCCGCGAATTGGCCGGGGATATACTTGAACTTCTCCTCGTCCTCCTTGTTCACGAAAGCGAGACGGAAGGTCTTGATGTCCTTCGTATCCACCTCGGTGACGATCTTCACTACCTCCACAGGATAGGGTATGTAAGGGTTTTGCATGACTTTCTCCCAGCTCTATAGTTTCGATATATCGGTGACGATCTTCCGGATGTCGAGATTGACGGGGCAATACATGACGCAGCGGCCGCAGCCCACGCAGGCGATGGCGTTGAAATTCTCCGGGTAGTAGCTGAACTTGTGCATGGCCCGCTGACGCCAACGTTCCCTCTGGGTGGGACGGGGATTGTGCCCCGAAGTCTCCTTGGTAAACATGGGATACATGCAGGAATCCCAGTTCCGCAGGCGCCGGCCGTCGTCCCGCTTCATCTCGTCGGTGATGTCGAAACAGTGGCAGGTCGGGCAGAGGTAGGTGCAGGTCCCACAGGCGATGCACTTCTGGTGGATGGTATTCCAGAAGGGGCTGTCGAAGTTGGCGTCCATGATCGGCTTCACTTCCCGGGCGGGGATGTGGGATTTGATCTCCTTGGCCGCCTGTTCCGCCACGGCCTCCTTCTTCGCCTCGGCGGCGGCATCGGCCTTTACGTCTCCGAAATACTTGAGGAGCTTTTCACCCTTGGGGGTGACAAACTCGGCCAGGAACTCCTCTCCCAGATCGGTGAGAAGGACGTCCGCCCCATCCGCGGAGAGCGGATGACCGTCAACGGAGGTGCAGAAGCAGGTCGCATAAGGGGGGTGGACGCAGGCCAGGGCGACGATCGTGGCCTTTTGCCTTTTATCTATATAATAAGGATCCTTGTATTTTTCCTGATCGAAGAGGAGATCGAGAAGGACAAAGCTCCGGGCGTCGCAGGGCCGGACCCCGAAGAGCACCGTCGCTTCCGCCTCCTTTTGCCCGCCGGCGAACTCCACCCCCTTGGCCGTCCGGGTGTAGCGCAGCATGACCTCGGAGCGGGGGAAGAAGTGATTCTTCGGGGCGTTTTTGCTGTTGGCGTAAGTCAGGAAAGGTTCCTCCCCCTTCTCCAGCGCCTTGAAGAGGACATTGTCTTCCACCTTCACCGGGGCAAAAACTACTGCCTCTTGAGCGATCTTCCCGATGATCCCTGTCAGAGCGTCTTTTTTGATCAACCGTTTTTCCATATCGTCCTTCAGTATCAGAAATTTTGGATATTGTTGTTAAAGGAGCCCCAGGCTGCTGACCAGCGGCAGGGGATCCACATTGTGCAGCTTGAACCACGTCGAGGTTCCGGGCAGGCCCAGAGCCAGGGCCGTCAGTTCCGTAAAGTAGAAGACGGGGAGACGCAGGTTCTCGCTGGCCCGGGCGTCGAGATTGGCCATGCAGACCGGACAGGCGGTGACCACGCAGTTCGCCCCGGCCTCCCGGGCCATGGTCATGAGTTTGTCCACCAGCTTGCCCACGATATCCGTCCGGCTGATGGTCAGGCTGCCGCCGCAACAATCCGTTTTGTAAGACCATTTTTTCACGTCCGCCCCCAGGGCCGCCAGGATGCCGTCGAGCATGTAGGGGTTTTCGTAATCCTCGAACTTGCAGACCTCCGGGGGGCGGACCAGGAGGCAGCCGTAGTAGGACACGGGCCGGAGGCCGGTAAGCCTCTTGACCACCTTGGCCTTCAGGGCGTCCAGGCCGATGCCGTTGTACAGGATGTCGATCGGGCTCTTGACGTCCAACCCCGGCGAGTATTTCTGACCGACGATCTCTTCCACCTCCTTCTTGAGGGCCTCGTCATGCTGGAGGTGGTGTTGCGCCGATTTGAAACGATTGAAACAGGCCGCGCAGGGAACCATTATATCCTTGGCCTCCCCCTTGCCGGCAATCATGAGGTTGCGTGCGGGCAGGGCCACGGAAAGCTTGAAGTTCGTGGAATGAGCCGAGGTGGCGCCGCAGCAGGACCAATCCTCGATCTCCTCGAGTTCGACGCCCAAGGCGCGGCTCACCGCCTTGACGGACTGGTCGTATTCCTTCCCCGTCCCATGGAGGGAACATCCCGGATAATAAGTAACTTTCAACACTTGCCTCCTTGCTGTCGCTTGCCGCGTTACGCGTGCTTCGTTTTATCGAATATCTTCCGGATCGCATCCATGTCCCGGGTCTTCGGGGAGACGAGGGACAATTTGCCCTTCATGAACATGGAGATGCCCATGCCCATATCGGAGAAGAGATCCCCGGATTTGAGCTTGTAGTCCACCATCATGAACGGCTCGTTGATCCGGCCCCGGGATTTTATGCTGGCCAGGAACGCCTCGTGGAAGGAGAGGACGTTCTTTTCCCTGGCTCCGATGCCGGCGGCGACGGCCATCTCCCGGAGGACATCCATCATCCGGGCGATATCCACCTCGTTGGGACAGCGGGTGATGCAGGTTTCACAGGATGCGCAGAGCCAGATGGTGGAACTGCCCAGGACCTCTTTTTTCATCCCCATCTGGATCATCCTGATGATCTTGTTGGGGTTGTGTTCCATGGCGAAGGCCAGGGGGCATCCGGCGGTGCACTTTCGGCAGTGATAGCACCGCTGCAGGGGCACACCGTCTATCTTCTCGTTCACTTCTTCCAGAAAGGTCTTCATGTCAACTCCATTCGCCGTTCGGTCTTCCTCGGTCAAAGGCAGACAGCCGTAAGATTTGACCAGGATCCTGCTGCCGGACATATTTAGGGGTTATAGATAAAATCTTCCTTGTCGTCTTCCTTGAAGGTGGAAAGTGGCGGCGGATCGTCGAGGGAAACCCCCGCCCGGTTGCCGAAGAAATCGAAGACGTCCTTGTCCAGTTTCTTTAGGAACTTCCTCAGATCGACGCCCATGGGGCAGACGGAGACGCAAGACCCGCAGTCCACGCAACGCCCCACCATGTGGAATAAACGCATCAACTGGAAGACCTGGGTGTCCGTGGCATCCTCTCCCAGGCCCACCCACTGGGGCTGGGTCTGCTCGACAAAGCAGGTGGGGCAGTAGCACGAGGGACAGGCCTGGCGGCAGGCATAGCAACGGATGCACTTGGACATCTCCTTGGTGAAATACCTCCAGCGCTCCTCCGTCGAGAGTTTCTCGAACTCCTCGACCTCGGCGTACTCCTGGACCGCTCCGGGCATCGCCGGGGCCGGTTCGCCGATCATGACATCGTGGATAATGGGGTTGTTGAACCTGCAGGTCCGGCAATTGTCCGCCAGGACGTCCTGGAGGGGAATCTCCTTCTTCCCTTCCGCCGTCAGGATGTCAAGCCGGTCTCCCGTCAACGACCCTTCCCGGATATCCGCGCCGTCCAGGGCCGCCGTCAGGGCCTTGCGATCCACATAGCCCTCGCAGGGCACACCGATGATCGTCACCTCGTCCCGTCCATACTGGCGCTCCTGAAGATGGAGCACGATGGAACGGGTGGTGCAGCCCCGGGCCACGACGCCGACCACCTTCTTCTTCCGATCTTCCGGTTTGACCCGTTTCTGGCTATTATGATGCTGGGAGATCAGATCGTGAACGTATTTGGCCAGGTTCTGGCTGCAGAAGGCGTTCCAAACCAGCCGGTCGGCCTCTTCCGGACTCGTGATGAAACAGGGCGTAGCCGTAAGGGGCAAGGTGCCCGCCTCGAAACCCACCAGGGCATCCACCCTTTTTTCTTCCAGAAGCCGCTTTGCCTCTTCCCTCAACTTTTTCTCGATGTTTTCCACTTTACACGAATCCTCGCATTGATATTGTCTTTAGCAAAAGCAAATGCAGGGCCGATCCGCACGGGCCCGGCGCCCCCAAAACGGTCTTTACAGCTCCTTCACCAGCTTCGTCGCCGGGCCGAGGGCCTGCACCTTAGCGGTCACCCCTTTGATGACATTGGCAAACCGCTCCCCCTCCGATGCCGAGACCCAGGTAAAGATGGTTCGATCGCCCTCGATACCGATGTAGTCCAGGAAACTTTTCAACGTCGCAAACTTGCGGCGCGCCACCAGATTTCCCGAAATATAGTGGCATTCACCGGGGTGTCAGCCGGAGACCAGAACGCCGTCGGCCCCCGTCTGCAGGGCCTTCACGACGTAAAACGGGTTGATCCTCCCCGTGCAGGGCACGCGAACGATGCGCACATTCGGCGGATATTGAATCCTGCTGATGCCCGCCAGATCGGCGCCTGCGTAGGTGCACCAGTTGCAGACGATGGCGACGATCTTTGGCACCCATTCCTTGTTTGCTTCATTTTCTGCCATATATTCTCCTTCCCGCGGCCAAGCTCCTCATCGGCCGTTGACCTTAGTCCTAAATGTTATATATCTGTTCCAGCTCTTCTTCGTTCGTGAAGCCGTTGAGATCGACGGCGTTCATCCGACAGGAGGCGGTGCAGACCCCGCATCCCTTGCAGAGGATGGCGTTGACCTCGGCGCACCCTTCCACCACATTCACGCGGATGGCACCGAAGGGACAGTTGTCCTCGCAGAGACCGCAGGCGGAGCAGCGTTCCTTGATCACGTAGGCCGTCCTGCCTTCCGCCTCGATGTAATCCTTGGTGAGGATGGTGCAGGCCCGGGAAACCGCGGCATTGGCCTGGACAACGGCGTCCTCGCTGAGCTTCGGGGCGTGGGCCATGCCGCACATGAAGACGCCGTCGGTGGCGAAATCCACGGGGCGGAGCTTCACATGGGCCTCCAGGAAGAAGCCGTCCTGATTCGTGGGCACCTTGAGCATGTTCCCGATGGCCACGTTCTCTGGGTTGGGTACGGTGCCCACGCTCAGGGCCAGCAGATCCGTCTCGAATTCCACAGGGGCGTTCATGATGGGATCGAAGACCCGGATGGAGAGCTTGTCCCCCCGCTGGACCACTTCCGGTTTCCGGTCCTCATCGTAGCGGATGAACCGGACGTTCAGCTCCCGGGCCTTTTTGTAGTAGTCCTCCTTGAGGCCGAAGGTGCGGATGTCGCGGTAGATCACGGTGACTTCCCGGTCCGGGTCCATCTCCTTGAGCTTCAGGGCGTTCTTCATCGCCTCGGAACAGCAATAGCGGCTGCAGTAGGGCCGCTCGGGTATCCGGGAGCCCACGCACTGGATCATGGTTATACTTCCGGCCTTTGTCGCCTTGTCGTCCTTCTCGGCGATGAGCCTCTCCAGCTCCCGCTGCGTGACGACCTGGGAGGACTGGCCATGGAGATACTCCGTCGTCTCCAGTTCATAGCCGCCCGTGGCAACGATGACCACGCCGTGCTCGAACTGTTCCTCCCCGTCCCGCGTCGTGACGGTGGTCTTGTAATTGCCGATGAAGCCATCTATCTTTGTGATCGTCGCGTCGGTATAGGCATGGATCAGCTTGCTGGCCTGAACCTTCTCCAGCAGTTCCTTCAGGTGCTTTCGAGTGTCCAGCCCCTCCAGGGTGTAGTAGAGCTTCCGGTAATTCCCGCCCAGAACCGGCGCCTTTTCCACAAGATAGGACTCGAAGCCCTGATCGGCCAGGGAGAGGGCGGCCGTAATCCCCGCCAGACCGCCGCCGATGATGAGCGCCGCATGATTCACCGTTAACTGGCCCGGTTTCAGGGGCTTGAGGAACTGCGCCTTGGCTATGGCCATGCGGACGAGGTCCTTGGCCTTTTCCGTGGCCGCATCCGGCTCGTGCATGTGGACCCAGGAATCCTGGTCGCGAATGTTGGCCATCTCGAAGAGATAGCGATTGAGCCCCGCCTTTTCGCAGTTCTCCTGGAAGAGTCCCTCGTGGGTCCGGGGGGAGCAGGAGGCGACGACGACCCGCGTCAGGTTCTGTTCCTTGATCACCTCGCCCATTTTCACCGCCGTATCCTGGGAGCAGGTAAAGAGGTTGTCCGTGGCAAAGACGACGTTGGGCAGGGTCTTGCAGTATTCAACCACCTCCGGCACCCTGACGACGCCGCCGATGTTGATGCCGCAATGGCAGACGAAGACGCCGGTGCGGGGACCGAGCCCCCGGAGATCCGATTCCAGGGGGATTTCCTCCTCGGCGATCATGGTCCCCCGCCGGGTCGCCAGGATGCCCGAGGCCCGGGCCGCCGCGCCGCTGGCCTCCATGACCGTCTCGGGGATATCCTTGGGACCGCCGAAGGCGCCGCACACAAAGACGCCCGGCCGGGTGGTCTCCACGGGATTCTCCAGGGAGGTTTTACAGAAGCCGTGCTCTTCCAGCTCGATGCCCAGGGCCTTCGCCAGTTCCGCCGCCCCGGAAGGCGGGCACAGCCCCACGGAGAGGACCACCATGTCGAACTCCTCCTCGACAAGGCTGCCGTCCTCCTGGACATACTTCAAAAGCAGGTTCTTGGATTGCTGGAGTTCCTTGATCGTCGAGGGCATGGAACGGATGTAACGGATGCCGTATTCGTCTTTCGCCCGGTTGACGAACCGGTCGAAATCCTTGCCGTGGGCCCGGATGTCCATGAAGAAGATCGTCGGTTCCAGCCCCTTGGCGTGTTCCTTGCCGATGATCGCCTCCTTGGTGGCATACATGCAGCAGACGGAGGAGCACCAACTGTTTCCGCAGGAGGTGTCCCGGGAGCCCACGCACTGGATAAAGGCGATCTTTCGCGGTTCCTGTCCGTCGCTGATCCGCTGGACGTGGCCGAAATAGGGTCCGGAGGCGGAGAGGATCCGCTCGAACTGGATGCTGGTGACGACGTTCTGATAAATGCCGTAGCCGTATTCGCCCCGGAGCTTGGCATCGAAGACTTCAAAACCCGGGGCGGCGATGACGGCCCCGACCTCGATGGTTTCTTCCGCGAAGTCGTCATCGTGGTTGATGGCGCCGGCGATGCAGGCATCGACGCACTGGTAACATTCCGAACAGATCCCACAGGCCAGGCAGCGCCGCGCTTCGGCCACGGCCTCTTCCTCCGTGAAGCCGACGCCCACCTCGCGGAAGTTCGTCCGCCGTTCCTCGGGCTTCAGGTGCGGATATTTGACCCGGGGAACCTTGGCCACCTGGGAAACGTCGGCCTTGTCGGCCAGGTTCTTGGTCCAGTCCTTCGCCCGGCCCGCCGCCATGTCCTCGCCCCTCAGGTAGCGGTCGATGGAGACCGCGGCCTCCTTGCCCGCATAGACGGCCTTGACCACCGTCTGCGGGCCCGTGACCACGTCGCCGCCGGCGAACACGCCGGGGGTGGTCGTCGCGAAGGTCACCGGATCGACGTCGAAGTTCTTCCATTTGTTGATGGCGATGCCGCTATCCGGGGGAACGAAGTCGAGATCCGCCTCCTGGCCGATGGCGGGGATCAGGGCGTCGCAGGGAACGATGAACTCCGACCCCTTGATCTCCACGGGCCGGCGGCGTCCGCTCGCGTCGGGCTCGCCCAGCTCCATGCGGGTGCACTCCACCCCGGTCACCTTGCCGTTCTCGCCGACCACCCGTTTGGGGGCCACGAGGAATTCCATCTTCACGCCCTCTTCCAGGGCCTCTTCGATCTCCTCGGGAGAGGCGGGCATCTCGGCCCGGGACCGGCGGTAGAGGATGAACACATCCTTGGAGCCGGTGCGCAGGGCCGTCCGGACGGCGTCCATGGCGACGTTGCCGCCGCCCACCACGGCCACCTTGTCGCCCAGGAAGACCTTCTCGCCCAGATTGACCCGCTTGAGGTAATCGACGCCGTGGATGACGCCCTGCATCTCCTCGCCGGGGATGTTGAGCTTGCTGCTGTTGACGGTTCCGCAGCCGATGAACACCGCGTCGTAATCGCTCTGGAGTTTCCCGAAGGGGATGTCCTTGCCCACGGCGGTGTTGAGATGGATCTTGACCCCCAACTCCTCGATGACCCCTATCTCCGCCCGGAGCACGTCCTTGGGGAGACGGTACTCGGGGATGCCCACGGCGAGCCAGCCACCCGCCACGGGGAGGGACTCGAAGACCTCCACGTCATAGCCTTCCGCCGCCAGATAGTAGGCGCAGGTCAAACCGGCGGGACCGGCGCCGACCACGGCCACCTTCTTTCCCTTACTCTCCTTCTTCTCGGGGAGGTAACGGGTCTCGGCCTTGAGATCCAGATCGGCGACGAAGCGCTTCAGGTGCATGATGTCGATGGGCTCTTCCACCTTGCCCCGCATGCAGGCCGTCTCGCAGGGATGGTTGCACACCCGGCCGCAGACGATGGGGAAAGGGTTGTCTCTCTTGACGAGCGCCAGGGCTTCCTTGTATTTCCCCGCGGCGATGAGGGCCACGTATCCCTGAACGCTGATGTGGGTTGGGCAGGCCGCCTTGCAGGGGGAGGTGCCAAGCTTGTCGATGGCGAAACCGCTGGGAATCGCCTGAGGAAACTTGCGATAGGTAGCCTGACGCTCCGACAGGCCCTCGTTGAAGTCCGATGGGACGTTGATGGGACAGACCTTGGCGCAGTCGCCGCAGCCCGTGCACTTGTCCAGATCGATGAACCGGGGGGCCCTGGTCATCCGCACCGTGAATCTTCCCGCCTCCCCTTCCACGGCGTTGACCGTGCGCCGGGTGAGGATCTCCACGTTGGGATGCCGGCCCACCTCCACCAGCTTGGGGGAGAGGATGCAGGCGGAGCAGTCGTTGGTGGGGAAGGTCTTGTCGAGCTGGGCCATGACGCCGCCGATGCTGATGTCCTTCTCCACCAGATACACCTTCAGGCCGGAATTGGCCAGATCGAGGGAAGCCTGAATCCCGGCGATGCCGGAGCCGACAACCATTACCGAACCGATTTTTTCATTGTCATTGATCACGAGAGACACCTCAAAAGATGGGTATATGCAGGTTTATATATTTTATAAGTCTTCAAGGACGACCTTTTTCCCGATCGGATTCCGCAGACGGCGACCGTCGGTGCCGCTATCACGATTCCACATCCCTGTCAAGGGCAAAAGTTCCCGCTCAAGAGGTTAACTCCTTTAATGTTTCGGAGATATTCGGATCGTCCCCATCCTCCCTGATTCCCTGCTTGCCTGCTTCCCCGCCGTTCCCCCGGACGGTAGATGCGCCAGCGCCCGTCGCGGCGACGGCTGAACAGGGCTCCGCTCCCCTGGTCCGACGGCAGATGCCCAATGACTGCCTCCCGGGGCGGGAGATGCCGCATCGGAAAAAGGCCACGACGGTCCTGGGGAACTGCCTGCCTCCCCGGCGGGAGCGCCCCCGCCGTTCCCCCGGGGGTAGATGCGACAGCGCCTGCCGTCCTCCCCGGACAGCTCAGGGGATCCGCGCCGCCTCCTCGATGACCCGCCACAACGGGGCCCGCCCCTGACCCGTGCGGGCGGAAAAGATTATGGGTTCCCGCCATCCGGCGCCGCCGCCCTGGGCTTCCACAAGGCGTCGGCGCGCCAGGGCCTGCTGTCGGGAGAGCTTGTCGGCCTTTGTCAGAACAAGCTGACAGGGACGATCCCTTTCCTCCATCCACAGCAGAAAATTCCGGTCGTCGTCCCGGAGTTCCCGGCGGATATCGAGGAGCAGGACGATCAGGACCAGGTTTTCTCTCCCCGCGAGATAGGCCTCCACCATGGGCCCCCAGCTCCGCCGGACCTTTTCCGGCGCCCGGGCGAAACCATAGCCGGGCAGATCGACAAAGGATACCGTTTCGTTCACCAGGAAGAAATTTATGGCCTGGGTGCGGCCCGGCGTTCGGCCCACCTTGGCCAGATCCCCCCGGTTCGTCATGACGTTGATCAGGGTCGATTTACCGGCGTTGGAGCGGCCGGCGAATGCGATTTCCGGATATTGCGGCGCTGGATAATGGGCGGGAAGGAACGCCGTCTTGACAAACTCCGCGGACCGGATCTTCATGGAGACATCTCAATCCCGCTCGATGGCCAGGCCGTATTTCTCCAGCTTGCGCTCGAAGGTCGGCCGCGAGATCCCCAGGATTTCGCACAACTCCCCCTTGGTGCGGTGGCTGTTCTCCTTGATCACCTTTCTTATATACCTCTCCTCTACCGCCTCCAGGGTCAGGGGACGGCCGGTGGGGATCGCGAAGGGTTCTTCCCCCTCTTCGTCCGCCACGGTCGTCACCACTTCGGAGAGATCGGGGAAGTCGCTTCGGGTGAGCACCTGGCTCTTGGCCACCACCACGGCCCGGGTCAGAAGGTTCTCCAATTCCCGGACATTGCCGGGCCAGCCATAGGTCATGAAAAGATCCATCATCTCATCGGAGAGGCCGATGACCTTCTTGTGGAGTTCCCGGTTGATCTTGGCCAGGAGGTAATCCACCAGGGCCGGGATATCCTCCCGCCTTTCCCGGAGAGGCGGGAGATGGATCGCCACGATATTCAAGCGGTAATAGAGATCGTTCCGGAACTTCCCCTCCTTGACCCACAACTTGAGATCCTTGTTGGTCGCCGTGATGATCCGGGCGTTGACCTTGATGGTATCCTTGCCGCCCACCCGTTCGAAGTCCATCTCCTGGAGGACCCGCAGGAGTTTCGCCTGGAGGTTCAGGGACATCTCGCTGATCTCGTCGAGGAACACCGTCCCGTGGCGGGCCAGCTCGAATTTGCCGAGTTTGCGGGTGATCGCCCCGGTAAAGGAGCCCTTTTCGTGACCGAAGAGTTCCGACTCCAGAAGGGTTTCCACGATCGCCGAGCAGTTGACGGCGATATACGGCTCCTCGGGAGAGGTATTGTTATGGATGACCCTGGCGATCAGCTCCTTCCCGGTGCCGCTTTCCCCCTGGATGAGCACCGTGGTCCGGCTCTGGGAGACGACGCCGATGGTCTTGAAGATCTCCTTCATCTCCTTCGTATTGCCGATGATGTCGCCGACCTTGAAGCTCCGCGACGGCTCGTTGAGCAGACCGCTGATCTTCTTTTCCATCTCCAGGGTCTTCAGGGCCTTCTTGATGGCCATGTCCAGCTCTTCCACGTTGATGGGTTTGTGGATGTAATCGAAGGCGCCCCCCTTCATGGCCTTGATGGTGGAATCCATGTCGTGATACGCGGTGATCATGATCACCTTCACGTTCTCTTCCTCCTCCCGCAGGTCTTCCAGGACGGTGAAGCCGTCGATGTCGGGGAGGCGGATATCGAGGATGACCAGGTCGGGGGCGTGTTTCACGAAGGCATTGAGGCCGTCCGTTCCCGTGGCGGCGGTGTAAACCGTATATCCTTCCTCGGTGAGGTAGAGGTCGAGACTCTCCGCGATGGAACTGTCGTCGTCAATGACCAGAATCTTTGCCATGAGGGGCTCCTGATGTTATGATCGCTCAGACGTCCATGGGCAGGGTGATCACGATCTTCGTTCCCTCGCCTTTTCTGCTTTCGACGTCGATGTTGCCCTTGTGAAGGTCGATGATCTTCTTCACCTGAGTCATGCCCAATCCCGTTCCGTATCGTTTCTGCGTAAAAAAGGGATTGAAGAGATGGGAAAGGGCCTCCTCGTCCATGCCGCAACCGTTGTCGGCGATCTCGATGGAGACGGTCCGGGTCGCGTCGCCGTTGTCTTGAACGGAGACCCGCAGTTGCCCCCCCTCCTCCATGGCCTCCACGGCGTTCCGGAAGATGTTCTGAAAGGCCTGCTCCATCATGGCGCCGTCGATGTTCGGATGGGGAAGTCCCTCCGCCGCCGTGATCGAGACGGCGATATGCTTGTCCGTAACGGCCTTTTCCACCATCTCCAGGGCGTTTTCCATGGCGCGTCGGATATCCGTGGGCGCACGCTTTGGCGCCTCGGGCTTGGCGTAGATCAGGACATCATTGACCAGCTCCTCGAGATGCTCGACCTCCCGCTGGGCGATCCGGAATCGTTTCAGATCGTTGCCCGTGGGTTGCAGACGTTTCTCGAGAATTTGCAGACTCATCTTTATGGAAGAGAGGGGATTGCGGACCTCATGGGCGATCCCGGCGGAGAGCTGGCCGATGGCCGCCAGCTTCTGGCTCTCATAGTACTTCTTCTCCAACTCCTTGAACTCGGTGATCTCCCGTCGGACCATGACATACCGGTCCGCCGAGCCCTTGAAGGGACAGGGGGTGATCAGGAGGTACTGTCGGCCGCCGTCCGGGGCGGTCACCTCCATCTCGAAGGGCTTGAATACGCCTTTTTTTATTTCCTGCCATTTTTCCAGGAGAAATTCCTTGTGGGCCGGGGCGTACTCGGTAAAATGCTTTCCCTTGATCCGCGCCGTCTCCATGCCGTCATGGCCCCGGTCACGGCTGGCAAAGGTGATGATCCCCTCGCTGTTCAGCTCGAAAAGGGTGTCCGGAGAGCTTTCCAGGACCGCCTGCATGTAGTTGTATAGCCCCTCGATCTCCTGACGGAGCCGGATGTTCTCCCTGAGTTCGTTCTCCATGGTCTCGGCGTATTCATGGAGGTGCGTGGACATCTCCTTTTCCCGGGTGATGTCCTGGAGGGTCTCGACGGCGGCGATGATCTCCCCCCTGTCGTCGCGAATCGGGGCGGCGAGGAAATAGAGGTGACGGCTTCTGCCGCCGATGTGCGGGTAGAAATCCCAGGCTTCGTAAGCCCCTTCAATCATCGGAGATTTTTGAACGTTTTTCTTTCCGTAGTACTTTTCCAGGCTCTCGATGTCGTCATCGACGATGAGGTCGGCGATTACCGGGCGTTTTTCCGGATAAAAGGGGACGTACTGACGGTCCGTTCCGATGAAATGTCTGCCCTCGTAGCCGCTCAGTTCCGTGAACGCCCGGTTCCAGAACATGATCCTGTGATCCTTGCCGATCACAAACATGGGGATGGGCGATCCCTCGATGATGCCCTCGATGGTCTTGCGCAGGGTGATGTTCTTCTCCAACTCCTCCCGGATATTCTCCGCATACTCCTTGAGGCTGAGTTCCATGACCCTTTCCCGGGTCACGTCCTGAAGGGTCTCGATGGCGGCGATGATCTCCCCCCGCTCGTCGTAGATGGGGGCGGCGAGGAAGTAGAGATGGCGGCTCTGTCCGCCCAGATCGAGGTAAAAATCCCGGGCCTCGTAAGCCCCTTCCACCTTCGCGGACTTGCGGACCCGCTTGGATCCGTAGAGCCTTTCCAGGGAGACGATGTCCTGATCGACGATGAGATCGGCGATGAGCGGCCTTTTGGTCCCGTAAAAAGGCATGTAATGCTTGTCCGTGCCGATCATCTGCCCGGCGGCGAAACCGGTGAGTTCCTCGCAGGCCCGGTTCCAGAAGATCACTTCGTGCCTTCGGTTGATGACAAAGGTCGGGATGGGGGAGCCCTCCATGATGCCCACGATCACCTTCCGTTCCTGTGCCAATGCCTCTTCCACGGCCTTAGTCATGGGGCTCTCCCCTCTTCTTCTTTTCCTTGTGCTCCTTGACCGCCATCAGGACGTAAACACCCACGGCGGCGCTGAGGGAAATGATAAGATTGACCAGTCCACTTTCAATGCCGATTACACGCTGGCATATCAACCACACCGCCAGATAGGTAACGGCCGTCAATATTTCTTGCATTTTCGAGCCCTTTCAGGATATTTTATTCGGCAGGATCGGGTTGCGCGCCTTTGATCCTACTTGCGTCGGGGTAAAATTTCAATAAAAATGTACCCTCGTAAAGAATCTTTCAATCGGCGGGAGCGGAATTTTACATTTCATTCAATCGACGGGACCGATTGAATGAAATGTTCAACGACCCCAGCCCCGCGCCCGGAACGGGCCGGCGGGGGTCGGGACGGATTTGCCAAATGTTTGTCGCTTCTTAAGAGGCGTTGTCGGCGGGGCCGGCCACCATGGCATGGTAGTTGCAGTTTCCCGGCGCAGTCTGAAAGATTTCCCTTCCCCGGGCACAAGAACTGTGTTAAGGGGGGAAAAAAATTACAAGTCAACACATGAAAGGAGAAGAAGAGATGTTAGGGAAATTCGGAAAGAAGTTGTTAACGCTCATGACCACGATGGCAGCGGTGCTTTTGTCCTCACCGGTTGTATTCGCGGCGGGAGAGGCCCTGCCGGGCGCGGGTGAGTCCTACGTGAAGGTCATTTATGCGGTCGGCGCCATGGTGGCCGCCGGGTTCGCCATCGGGCTGGGCGCGATCGGCGCCGGCGCCGGCATCGGCAATGCCGCCAATGGGGCCTGCCAGGCCGTCGGAAGAAACCCCGGGGTTCAGGGAAAGATCATGACCGTGATGCTCGTCGGCATGGCCATGGCGGAATCCGTTTGTATTTATGCCCTGGTTGTGGCGCTGGTTCTCCTCTATGCCAACCCCTACGTAAAGTACTTTTTGGGTTAATCCGACCGATGCAATTAACTTCAAAATGAACTACAGTTAGGGGGAAAAAGAATGTCAGAGAAGAAACAAGATAAGCAGTTTTTCACTGTCGCGAGGGTATTCTTCCTGCTTATCGTAATCCCCTTATCACTGATGGCGATCCTTATCGCCAATGGGATTTTCAAATTAGGGGTTACAGTAAAAGAACGGGCGGTGACCGTTCTGGACCAGAAGTCTCAGGAAGAAATCAAGATACGGGCCATGAACATCGCGGACGAGGTGGCGAGCTTCCTCACGGAACGTAAGAAAGACGTCCTCATCGCCACGATAATCCCGGCCACGGAAGCTGCGTATAAGCAGTTTGTCAACGAGAACCGCCGGAACGTCTGGATCAAGGATGGCGACAAGCTGAAACAGATTTCCGTCCCCGTTTACACGGAGATGACCCTCATTGACAAAAGCGGCAACGAGGCCATCAAGATCGTCAACGGAGAAATCGCCCCCAAATCCCGGCTCACCAATGTGGGCATTCCGGCCAACACCACCTACAAATCGGAAACCTATTTCGCCTCGGCCAAGGCCTTGAACAAGGGCGACGTATTTGTCTCCCCGGTGACGGGTTGGTACGTGAACCGGACCGATTTCGAGAAAGGCAAGAGATTTTCGGGAGTCGTTCGTTTCGCCACGCCGCTGTACGGCCGTGAAGGTCTGCAGGGCGTCGTTCAGCTCGCCCTCGACTATCGTCACCTTGCCTCCTACACGGATCACGTGGTCCCCACCCAGGCCACGCCAGTATTCGAAGCGGACGCCTCCACGGGGAATTACGCCTATATGGTGGACAATCGAGGGATGATGATTTCTCACCCCAACGATTATCACATCGAAGGGCTCTATCCGGACGGAAGGCCGGTGCCGGCCCTGACGGGGCAGAACTCGGCGGAACTTACGAAAAAGGGCGAAGAGGTGCTGAATCTCAACCTCATGGAATTTGTGGATCCCACTCTGCCCTTGATCGCCAAGGATGCCGCCTCGGGGAAGGCGGGGATCAAGACCTATAAGTTTGCCGGCCATACCAAGTTCGTCGCGTATGCGCCGATCAAATTCTTCGCCCCCGATTATCCGGCGCCGGGAGGTTTCGGCTGGATAGCCATGGGGGTGGATGTGGAAAAATTCAACGAGGCTGCCACCCAGGCAACCAAGAACATCCAGAAGGAGGCAAAGGCCTGGTCCACCACGATCATCCTGATCCTGGTGATCTCCATCGTCCTCCTGTTCGCCATCGCCGGATTGCTCTCCCGAGGCATCTCCCGCTCCATAGCGGCGGAAGTGCCGGCGGACTCCCAGGGGGAGGGACCATTCTACGATGATGAGGAAGAAGATAAATAATCCCTGTTAACGGAAAGGCCGGATTTGATCCGGCCTTTTTTTTTCCCCCCGACGACGGGACCGGACATCTTTCCGTTTGACTTCATTATTCATTGTTGATAAATGTCCCCGAGTCTTTCTCAATGCCTCGACAAACATCTTCACACAGGAGGAATTCCATGACTGACAACAGATTGGTAATCTGGTTCGATGAGTTGCAGCTTTCCGATATCCCTCAGGTAGGAGGGAAAAATGCCTCCCTGGGGGAAATGCGCCGGGAACTGATCCCCAAAGGGGTGAACATCCCCGACGGATATGCGGTAACCGCCCACGCCTACCGCTATCTGCTGGAATCGGCGGGAATCGTCGATCGGATCAAGACGGTTCTCTCGGATCTGGACACCCACGACATCGAAAATCTCAAAACGAGAGGCCAAAAGGTGCGGGAACTCATATACAACGCCCCTTTCCCCGATGACCTGACCGCCGCCATCGTCGCCGCCTACGGGAAGCTCTGCGAAGAATACGGCGAAAACACCGATGTGGCCGTCCGTAGTTCCGCAACGGCGGAGGATCTCCCCGATGCCAGCTTCGCCGGCCAGCAGGAAACCTATCTGAACATCACCGGGGAAGAAGCCCTGATCGAGGCCTGCAAACGCTGCTTCGCCTCCCTTTTCACGGACCGGGCGATTTCCTACCGCGTGGACAAAGGATTCGACCACCTTTCCATCGCCCTCTCCATCGGCGTCCAGAAGATGGTCCGTTCCGATCTCGCCGCCTCCGGCGTGATCTTCTCCATCGATACGGAATCGGGATTCAAGGAGGCGGTCCTGATCACCGGGGCCTACGGACTGGGCGAGACGGTGGTTCAGGGCACGGTCAACCCCGATGAATTCTATGTCTTCAAACCCACGCTGAAACAGGGATACCGGCCCATTGTCCAGAAGAAGCTTGGCGCCAAGGAGATCAAGATGATCTACGCGGAACGTCAGGGCGGAGAGGCCACCGAGACCGTTTCGGTTCCCGTGGAGCAGCGGCGCCGGTTCTGTCTCGAGGATGACGAGATCCTGCAACTGGCCCGGTGGACCGTCATCATCGAGGATCACTATTCCCAGCAGGCCGGCTATTTCAAGCCCATGGACATCGAATGGGGCAAGGACGGCCGGACGGGAGAGCTTTTCATCCTTCAGGCCCGACCGGAAACGGTCCAGTCCCAGAAGGATGCCAGCGTCCTGGAGAGCTACGTCCTCCTGGAGCGCAAGGACCCCCTGGTCACGGGAACCGCGGTAGGTTCCAAGATCGGCGCCGGCCCGGCGAACATCATCGAGTCGGTGAATCAGATCATGAACTTCAAGAAAGGCGAGGTGCTGGTGACGGACATGACGGACCCGGACTGGGAACCGGTCATGAAGATCGCCGCGGCGATCGTCACCAACAAGGGCGGCCGGACCTGCCACGCCGCCATCGTCAGCCGCGAACTTGGCGTCCCCTGCATCGTGGGCACGGAAAACGGGACCACGGCCCTCAGGGGGGTCAAGGAGGCCACCGTGTCCTGCGCGGAAGGCGAGATCGGCAATGTCTATGAAGGTCTCCTGAAATTCGACGTCCAGCGGGTGGACGCCAAGAATCTCGATCGCCCGAGGACGATGATCATGATGAACGTGGGCAATCCGGAAAACGCCTTCAACCTCGCCGCCATCCCCAACGACGGAGTCGGGCTGGCCAGACTGGAGTTCATCATCAACCAGTTCATCAGCATCCACCCCATGGCGCTGATCCAGTTCGACAGGGTCGCCGACCCGGCCATCCGGGAAAAGATCGCCGCCCTCACCCAGGGCTACGACAACCGGGCCGATTTCTTCGTGGACAAGCTGGCCCAGGGGGTGGGCAAGATCGCCGCCGCCTTTTATCCCCGCGATGTCATCGTCCGGATGAGCGATTTCAAGAGCAACGAGTACAAGAACCTCATCGGCGGTCAGTATTTCGAGATGGATGAGGAAAACCCCATGATCGGCTTCCGGGGCGCCTCCCGATACTACGACGAGCGTTACCGCGACGCCTTCGCGCTGGAATGCGAGGCGATGAAGAAGGTACGCAACGAAATGGGCCTCGTCAACGCCAAGCTGATGATCCCTTTCTGCCGCACCGTGGAAGAGGGGAAAAAGGTCGTCGCCCTCATGGCGGAAAAGGGGCTGGTCCGGGGCGAGAACAATCTGGAGATCTACATGATGGTGGAAATCCCCAGCAACGTCATCCTCATCGAGGAATTCGGCAAGATATTCGACGGCTTCTCCATCGGCTCCAATGACCTTACCCAACTCACCCTGGGCCTCGACCGCGACTCCTTCCTCATTTCCCATATCTTCGACGAGCGCAACCAGGCCGTCATGGATCTGATCCGGATCGCCATCACCAAGGCCAACAAGATGGGCAAAAAGATCGGCATCTGCGGTCAGGCCCCCAGCGATTATCCCGAGTTCGCCCGGTTCCTCGTGGAATGCGGGATCAGCAGCATCTCCCTGAACTCCGATACGGTCATCAAGACCACCATCGACATCAAGGAGACGGAAAAGACGCTGGGAAAATAGGAAAGAATGGCCCCATCCCCCGGCAAGGGGGTTTCAGACCCAGGGGAAATCCGCCGGCGCGGCTGGGCTGGAAAGGGAAGATAAAAACGGAAGGGGGCGGTTGCCGCGGGAAGGCGACCGCCCCCTTTTTTTAGGATGTTTGAGGAGGCCGTAAGCCGAGTTCTGTTCCGGCGCCGGGTCAACCCCGGCCGCCGGCGATGATCATTCCTCTAGGACGGCAGTTGCCTGCCGTCTCAAGCGACCTACCCGAGAACCTCGGGCGGGCCGCCCTCGATCGTTCTCCTATTCGGTCTTGCTCCGGATGGGGTTTACCATGCCTCCCCTGTCACCAGCGGAGCGGTGAGCTCTTACCTCGCCTTTTCACCCTTACCCGCCACGGAGCAACGCTCCGGAACGCGGGCGGTATATTTTCTGTGGCACTGTCCTTAGGGTCGCCCCCAGTCGCCGTTAGCGACCATCCCGCCCTGTGGAGCTCGGACTTTCCTCCCGCCCGGACTTGCCGGACCAGCGATCATCTGTCCTCCTCAAACATGTTCCTTGTTCTGGTCATACCAGTAGATAATCCGGCGGCAATTGGGACACACCATGAGTTCCTCCGTTTCCTCGAGCAGTTCGTTGTAGAGCTGGGGGGGAATGCTCATGTGACACCCGTCGCAGGTTTCCTTCCAGGCGGAAACCACCGCCAGTCCATGATTGACGTTTTTGGTCATATCATATCTTTTCAAGATATTCTTCGGGATTCTCTCCCGCAGGGACTCCCCCGCACGCTGTCGTTCCTGGAGCTGCGACTCGATGGAACCGATCCGCTTTTCCAGCTCTTCCCTTTCCTCCTCGTATCGCCGCCCGACCGCCTGGAATTCGCCTTCCCGGATCGCCAGGGAGGCCTTCATGGCGTCAAGCTCTTCCAGAATGGCGATGATTTTGTCTTCCACCGCGCCGCGTTTCTGCTCCAGGGTCTCTATCTCCTTGAGCATCGCCTGGTATTCCTTGTTGGATTTCACCTCGTGGATGCGGTCCCGGCTTTTCCGCAACTGCTCCACGCCTCTCCGGAGGGCCTCCTCCAGTTCCCGATGGGCCTGGTTCTTCGCCTCCAGCAGACCTCTCTCCTCCTCCAGCGCCTTCCGGACGGCGGCGAAGTCCGCGTCGAGCCTGACCAAACGCAGGGGGAGTTCCTTCCTGCTCTGGAGCGCCTTTTGCATTTCCGTGTCGATCTTCTGCAGCTCAATGAGCTGCAACAAATTTTGGTTCAATTATTTACCCCTTTCTCAAGAGAAAACAAGACAAAAAAAAAGCGCGCCTCTTGCAAGGCGCACTTTTCTTTCCGGGAAGACGCCGATTCCTGTCGTCCCCTTATAAGTTTGTATCCCCAATCCCCTGTGCTCGTTATACATTTGTTATGGTGGGCCCACCTGGGTTCGAACCAGGGACCTACCGGTTATGAGCCGGTGGCTCTACCAATTGAGCTATGGGCCCGCAACGGTCCCCCTTTCGGAATGACCTGTTTAGATATACCCAAGCCGATGGGATGTCAATAGCTTATTTGTCGCCACGCTCCCGCCCGCCGCTTTCATCCCGCCAGCCGGATCAGCTTCCGCCGGGAGGGGTTACGGAGTTTTCGGACGCCGTTATTCTCCGCATTACGCGTCTTATCCACGGACAGGCCCGCCGGCGTCTCCTTCAGCTCTTCGGAGGAGATATCGACCCGCTCGCTGATTCCGAAACGCATCCGCAACACCTTTTCCTCCCGGGGCGTCAAGGTCGCCAGGACCCGGCGGGTCTGTTCCGCCAGATCCATGCTGATCGTCGCCTCGGAAGGGGATATTATCTTTTTGTCCTCGATGAAATCGCCCAGATGGCTGTCCTCTTCCTCGCCGATGGGAGTCTCCAGGGAGATGGGTTCCTTGGCGATCTTCAAGACCTTCCGCACCTTCTCCAGGGGGAACTCCATCTTGGCGGCGATCTCCTCCGGGGTAGGCTCCCTTCCCAGCTCCTGGACCAGATACCGGGAGGTGCGGATCAGCTTGTTGATCGTCTCGATCATATGGACCGGGATGCGGATCGTGCGGGCCTGGTCGGCAATGGCCCGGGTGATGGCCTGACGGATCCACCAGGTGGCGTACGTGGAGAATTTGTAGCCCCGCTGATATTCGAATTTATCCACGGCCTTCATCAAACCGATATTGCCCTCCTGAATCAGGTCCAGAAATTGCAGTCCCCGATTGGTGTATTTCTTGGCGATACTGACCACGAGGCGTAGATTCGCCTCCACCAGGGTCTTTTTCGCCAGTTCCGCCTTGGCCTCCCCGTCATCGATGGTCGCCACCACCCTTTTCAGTTCCGTCACCGAAAGGCCCGCTTCCTGGGCCGCCTTCTTCTTGCGGCGACTGGCATCCTTGATGACGACCTCCGCCGCCTTGAGTTTGTCCAGGGGCACGCCAAGCTCCTTGACCAACTGCATCTGGGACTTCCGGTCCTGGCGCAGGCGGGGCCAGGTCTTTTCCAACTGGGTCAGGGATAGGCAGGTGTCCTCCTTACAGCGCCGGATCTCTTCATCCGCCTTTTCCACTTCGCCGACAAAGACTTTGAGGATGGACACCATCCGGTCTATCTGCCGCTTGCTGAACTTGATCTTCCGACAATCCCGGATAATGGCCTTGACGTTCTTCTCCCGGTTCTTCTCATGGACGGCACGCTGCTCCGGAGAGATGCTCCGGTCCTTCAGCGCCTCCCTGATCCGATCGTTCTTTCTGCTCATGGCCGTAATCCTGTCGATCAGGCGGATAACCCGATCGCGGTGCATATCCTCCTCGACAAAGCCGTCCTCGTCTTCCAGATTGTCCACGACGTTTTTGATCCGCATCTCGCCGCTGCGGAGCTTTTTCCCGATGTCCATGACCTCCCTGACGCAGACATTGACGCTGAAGACGGAGTCCATGGTATCCCGGATGCCCTCTTCGATCCTTTTGGCGATCTCCACCTCCCCCTCCCGGCTCAGGAGTGCGACCATCCCCATTTCCCGGAGATACATCTTGACCGGATCGCCGGTTTTGCCCGCCACGGGCATCAAGCCGATGAGATCGTCGTCCTTGGCCCCCGCCAGCTCCTCAGGGGACTTTTTCACCACCAGCTTTTCACCCTTGTCCGTATCGATGATGTCGATGTTCTTCTCACCGAACAGCATGATGATATCGTCAATCTGATCGGAAGAGATGATGTCCGAGGGCAGCATGTCGTTGACGTCGTCATAGGTCAGGAAGCCCTTTTCCTCTCCCAGGGACACCAGCTTCTTGAATTCCTCGGAATGGATGTCTTTCCTCATAAAAATCCTCCCCTTATCCATTCGACAGCATGGATTTCTCTTTTTCGATAAGCTCCGTCTTTTCGGCAAGCAGCCGCCGACAGGATTCCGCGTCCATGGCCTGTTGGGCCCGGACCAGGGACGCGTTCAAGGACCGGCGCCTCTCCTTGAACCACCTACGCTTGATCTGCCGGATCATGTCGCGGCATATCCGGTCCGCCGTTTCCCCCTCCCAGGAGGCGGAATCGACCAGTCGGCTCAGGATCGCCTCTCGCAGCGCTCCGGGACCGAGACGGGCGACGAAATCCTCCAGATCGATCCCTCCCCGTCGTTCGTATTGCGCCGCCGCCGCCGCCCCCAGTCCTCTCAACTCCTCGTTTTGAAGGTAGGTCAGGGCATCGCCGGCGACAACGGCGGGGATCATGCGGGGATGGTCGAGAAGCAGGGCGATGAGGCTCGCTTCCAGGCCATCCACGGCGGCGGAGGCGGCGGACGGCGGGGTCCTGGCCTCTCTTTCCGGAGCCGTCGTTTTCCTTCCCCGTCCCCGGTTCACTTCCTTCTGGAGGACGGCCTCATCGACTCCGAGGCGCTGAGCCACCCGTCTGACGAAGAGATTTCTCTCCGCATCGCCTTCCATCTTCCCGATAAAGGCCATGGCGGCGCGGAGGGCTTCCCGGCCGTCCTCCATGGACGCGGGATTGCCGATGAAGTTGTCCACGTAATACTCCACCGCCGGGGGCGCCGCGGCCACCAGGTCCAGGAAGGCCTCCCTCCCTAGGCCGCGGACGCAGTCATCGGGATCGGCATCCTGGGGGAGCACCACCGCCCGCATGGGGAGGTTGACCTCGACAAACAGCGCCAGGCTCCGGGCCAGGGCCTTTTTCCCCGCCTCGTCGCCGTCGAAGACGACGGCCGCCTTCGGGGCGGACCGGCGCAGGAGTTCCACATGATCCCGGGTAAGGGCGGTGCCCAGCGTGGCCGCCACATTCCTGATGTCGGCGTTCCACAGGGCGAGCAGATCGAAATAGCCCTCCACCAGGATCACGGAACCACTTTTTCGGATAGCCTCCCGGGCCTTGGCGAGTCCGTAAAGGTTCCTGCCCTTGCTGAAGAGGGCCGATTCGGGGGAGTTGAGATATTTGGGCATGCCCTCCCCCATGATGCGGCCGCCAAAGGCGACGATCTGACCGTATGGATCCTCGATGGGAAAGACAAGACGGCCGCGGAAACGGTCATGGAAATCCCCCCGCTCGTTCTTCACGAGGAGGCCCGCCCGCTCCGCAAGGTCCAGGGACATCCGCTTCCGGTCCAGATAATCCCGTAGTTGACGCCAGCCCGGAGGGGAATAGCCCAGGCGGAATTCCTTCGCCGTCGTCTCGCTAATACCGCGCTCCCGCAGGTATTGTCGGGCCGCGGCGCCTTCCCTCCCCTCCAGACGTTCGGAAAAGAACGCCGCCGCCGTGCGGTGCAGCCGGAGCATCCTTTCCCGTCGGGACAGCTCCCCCTTTTCCTTATCGCTCAACGAACGGGTGGGAAGGACGACGCCCGTTTTCCGCGCAAGATGCCTGATGGCCTCGGGAAAGGAGAGGCCGTTTTGCTTCATGACGAAGGTGACCGCGTTTCCTCCCTCCCCACAGCCGAAGCAATAGAAGATCTGCTTTTCCCGATTGACCGTGAAAGAAGGCGTCTTTTCCTGATGAAACGGGCATAGGCCGATGAAATTCCGCCCCGCCTGCTTCAGATTGACGTACCCTGCCACCAGATCCACGATGTCGATCCGTCTTTTGATTTCGTCGATCTTGTCTTCAGGAATCGAACCTTGCATCTTGAGACGGCATCAACCCGTCAAGCGTCCCTTGACCTTCTCGCTCACCGCCTTGCCGTCGGCGCGACCGCTGATCACGGGCATCAGGGCCTTCATGACCTTGCCCATGTCCTTCGGTCCCGCCGCTCCGGTTTCCCGGATGGCCTTTTCGATGGCCGCGTCGAGATCTTCCTCGGATAACTGCCGGGGCATGAACTCCTGGATTATCTTGAGTTCGGCGGTCTCCTTTTCGACCAAGTCGGCCCTTCCTCCCTTTTCGAACTGCTCGATGGAATCCTTGCGCTGCTTCACCATGGAGGCGAGGGTCTGGAGGAACTCCGCCTCCGTCGTCTCCCGCTTGAGGTCTATCTCTTTGTTGTGAATAGCGTTTTTAATCAATCTCAGGGCCGACAGGCGAAGCTTCTCCTTGGCCTTGGCCGCCTTGACCAGTTCCTCTTCCAGTTTGTTCCTCAGTTCCATCTCCTCTTGTCCTCAAAATATGGATTGTGACCCTTGAACATCTCGCCTTTCCGGCGTTCGCGGGCAATGAAAACAATGTCTCGAGACCTTTGAAAAACGGCCTATCCTGTCATGCCGGGCCTGACCCGGCCTCCGGAGGATGCTTGAAAGCAGAGGACGCCCGCTTTCGCGGGCATGACGAACGGCGACCTTTGAAAATCTACGTTTTCCTTTCGCCCCGGCAAAACCCGGGATCGGGAACACCTTGAAAACACCGTATTCCGGCTTCCACTGGAATGACGATAGGGACTTTGGAAACGGGGTTTTTCAAAGGTCTCCTCTTACGCATCGTCGGCTGGGGAGGGCCGGATTATCGAAGAGCAAGGATCGTGGAGCGCGCCGCTCTAAATTATCCACCCTTCGCCGGTTGTCAACGGGAAAACACCATTTTATCCCAGGGTAAATTTGTTCTCAATGTAAGTAGTTGATCTTGAATGATCTACTAAAACTGAGGCGCGTCCTGTTTTCAGCCACTTAGAAATAGAACAAATTTACCGTGCATTTTATCCCCAGGGCAATCTGGCCCTGCTCGAGACAAGCCGAGAATGGCGGGTTTCCCATGTGTTGCGGTCACATGAAATCGAGCGCCTGCCGGAAGAATTAATTGGTCCCGATCTTATCCCAGCCCGTCCGCTAGTTTTCTCCCTCCCAGCAGATGCATGTGGAGGTGAAAAACGACCTGCCCCCCCTCTTCATTGCAGTTGATCACCGTCCGGAACCCCCGTTCGGCTATGCCCTTTATCCGGGCCGCCTCCTGGGCCGCCCTGATCATGGCGGCCACGGCGGGCAGCGCGTCCTCATCCACCTCGAGAAGCGTGGCCAGGTGTCGTTTGGGAACGATCACCACATGGACGGGCGCCATGGGATGGATGTCGTCGAAGGCCAGGGCCTCATCGTCTTCGTAAACCTTCCGGCAGGGTATCTCCCCCTTGACAATCTTACAAAAGATACAGTCGTCCATCGCTCCTCCCTCCTACCACGAGTTCCTTGGCTTCTGAATTCATTCGCAAGAAGATGCCTCCGCACGGCGGCCTCCCTTTTTCCGTGGTTGCGGGAAGCCATGTCGTCTTAAAACGGCAAACGGGACGTAAATCCGCCCTCACCTTCCACCCCCCAATCCGGCCTTCGTCCGGCGGACCGCCGCGGCCAGGGACAGGGCACCGGTGTACAGGGCCCGCCCGGCAATCACGCCGACGATCCCCGACGAGGCCGCCTCCATGAGTTTCTCGATGTCTGCCATGCCGCTCACGCCCCCGGAGGCGATGACGGGCACGCCGGTGGCTTCCGCCAGGGCCCGAGTGGCCTCGACGTTCACCCCCGTTTCCATGCCGTCCCGCTTGATGTCCGTGTAAACCACCGCCGCCAGGGGGCAATCCGCATAAGAACGGACCAAGTCCACCGCCGAATGCGCGGTCGTTTCCGTCCAGCCCTGGACGGAAACCAGACCCTCCCGGGCGTCAACGCCCAGGATAATCCGTTCGGGGAATGTTCGGCAGGACTCCCGCGCAAACTCGGGGTTCCTGAGCGCCGCCGTGCCCAGGATGACCCAGTGGACGCCGAGTTCGAGGCATTCGGCCACGGTCTTCAGATCGCGGATTCCGCCTCCCAATTCCACGGGGATATCGATCGCGGCAACGATGGCGCGGACGGCATCCCGGTTCCGGGGCGATCCGGCGCGGGCGCCGTCGAGATCGACGACGTGGAGACGTTCCGCGCCCTGTTCCTGCCACTGCCGGGCCACCGAGGCAGGGTCCTCCGAATAAACGGTCACCCGGCGGAAGTCGCCCTGGGCCAGACGAACGCACCGGCCGTCCTGGAGATCGATAGCGGGAATAACAATCATTGCCACCTCGGAAAAAAATTTCGGAATCCCTCCGGGGAATTCCGATCCTTGGTCCATGGCTTGCGGGACGGGGCAAGGGGCAATCCGGATGTGCCGTTCCTCTCCCCGTCCCCCGCGCCCGCGCCGCCCGAGCGAGACGGGACGGGGGCCGCGGTTCCGGATGCCCGTCACTCCGGCCTTGGCGCCGCCTTCTTCTCTTCCTTCCCGGCGAGCCCCGGCCATCGGGCGACGATGTCCGCGACCCCCTCCGCCGCCAGCTCCCGCGCCGTCAGCCAACGCCCCCGATCCTTGACGAAATAGGAGGCGCCCAGGACATTTTCCATCAGAGACTTCTGGGTTTTGTCGAAGATCCCCTTCCAGACCAACGTCCCGTCCCCGGTCCGGAACAACTGAATCTCAAAAAAGACCGAGGCCGGTTTTTCTACCGAATAATCGTAACCACGCCGTTCCCGCCATCGATATAGATAGCCAACGACCACGCCGTCGGCGCCCAGCTCCGTCCCCGCCTCCCTGAGGGCCTCCGGCAGGGTGGTCTTGAGGGCGCCGGTACTCACGCCCTCGTAGGCGCCTCCAACCCGATCCGGGGACACGAGATCGAACCGCGCTTGCTTTGCCATCGCTTCCAGGAAGAGGTCCTGGAGGTATCGCTCCGGACTCCGGGGGTCGTTGTCGGTCTTCAGGACGGAGGCCGGCAGGGAACCGCGGGCGGCATATGTGGCCACGATCTCCGGCGACGCCTGCTGGAATGGCATGACGGCCAGGCGTTTAAAGGCGATGTCCCGGTCCCGCAGCAGGGACGTCGAGACCCCGCTGGCGCTCTGGCATCCCATCGTCATAAGGAGGAGGAGCCACGCGAAGACGGAGGCCGCCTTGAACCCCCGACATCGACGGATCAAACCCGTCGCCGCGTCGCGGTCCGAGCCCCTTGGAAAACCGCCGCCCATGCCCTGTCGAGCTTGAGACGGCATCCAGAAATTAGTTGATGACACCGGATTACCGCTTTCCCGGCAAGGACCATGGGGAGGACGCAACGGGGTTTTGCAAAGGTCGCGGCCCCTCGGGGTCGCGGGGGAGGATTTCCGGGAATTCGGGATTCCATGGGCGGATACGCTATTCTTCATGGGCCGGCGCATGCTCAAAGAGAGAGGGTTTTACATGTAAGTTCAGAGCAGACCCTTCGTGGACATTACGCCCTGAATCCTTTCGTCGCGCCGCACGGCGGAGCGCAGCGCCAGGGCAAAGGCCTTGAAGACGGCCTCCGCCATGTGATGGTTGTTCTTACCATAGGGGACGTTGATGTGCAAGGTGATTCCACCGTGATCGGAGAAGGCCTTGAAAAACTCCCGGAGCAGGGCCGGGTCGAAGGACCCTATCCGGGCTGCCCCCAATTCGACATGATAGACGAGGCAGGGTCGTCCGGAGATATCGAGGGCGACGCTGGCCAGACTCTCGTCCATGGGGGCCAGGGCCGCCCCGTAACGGGCGATCCCCTCCTTTTCGCCCAAGGCCTTCTTCACGGCGGCCCCCAGGCAGATGCCCAGATCCTCCACCAGATGGTGGTCATCCACTTCCCGGTCTCCCTGGCCGGCAATCTCGATGTCAAAGAGACCATGCCGGGCCAGGAGATTCAACATGTGGTCCATGAAGGGAATCTTCGTGTCGATCTCGCCCCGGCCGATGCCGTCAAGCTCCACCTCCACAGAAATGTCGGTTTCCCGGGTTTTTCTCTCGATCCTGCCCTTGCGCATCCTCCGTCCTCCCCGCGATCTGTAAAGGGTCAGATAACCTTGTTCAGGGCGTACTCGATGATCCCCTCCGCCCCCGCCTCCTGGAGGATGGGGATCAGATCCCTGACTATGGCGCCATCTACTATCGTCTCCACGGCATACCACTCCTCGGAATAAAGGCTGGAAATCGTCGGCGCCTTCAAAGACGGCAGCACCAGGATCACCCGGCCCAGGTTCTCCTTGGCGACGTTGAGTTTCAGCCCCACCTTCCCCATGGCCTGGAGGGATCCGGTCAGAAGGGTCCTGATCTGCTCGATCTTCTGCCTCTTCCAGGGGTCTTCCCAGGCCAGGCGATTGGCGATCAACTGCGTGTTCGTCTTCATCAATTCATGTATGATCTTCAGTTTGTTGGCCCTGATGGTCGATCCCGTCTCCGTGACTTCGACGATGGCGTCCACCAGCCCCTCCACGACCTTGGCCTCCGTGGCCCCCCAGGAAAATTCCACGTGGACCTCGATCCCCCGTTCCTGGAAATACTTCTTGGTGAAATTGACCAGCTCGGTGGAGATGCGCTTTCCCTTCATGTCCGCCAAGGAGCGGATCTCCGAATCCTCCCTGACCACCAGGACCCACCGCGATTGTCGCGCCGACACCTTCGAATAGATCAGGTCTGTCACTGTCACCACCTCGGATTCGTTCTCCACGATCCAGTCCCGGCCCGTCAACCCCAGATCGAGGATGCCCTCTTCCACGTAGCGCGACATCTCCTGGGCCCGCACGAGGATGCAGGTTATCTCCTCATCATCGATATCCGGGAAATAGTTCCTGCTGTCGTAGGTGATTCGCCAGCCCGCCCGCTTGAAAAGGTCCACGGTGCTGGCCTCCAGAGAGCCCTTGGGTATCCCCAGCCGCAAAGAATTCATTTATATACCTCCTTCGGGTCGAAGATCCGCTCGCCGCACACCTCCAGCTCCCCGGCGACGATCCGTCGATAGAAGCAGGAACGGTGCCCCGTATGACAGGCCGCCCCGCCCCGCTGCCGAACCCTGAGCAGCACGGCATCCAGATCGCAATCGACCCGGATCTCCTTGACCTCCTGAACGTTTCCCGAGGTTTCCCCCTTCACCCACAAGGTCTGCCGCGATCGGCTCCAATAGGTCGCCAAACCCGTCGTCAGCGTCTTTTCCCATGATTGTCTGTTCATATAGGCCAGCATGAGCACCTCGCCCGTTTCCTCATCCTGAACGATGGCCGGCGCCAAGCCGCCGGCCCGATCGAAATCCGGCGATATCATTATCCCTATCTCCTTGTCTGGCCGAGGCCAACCACCCCGGTTTTTTTGAATTGGGGGCGCATGGTAATAGAACATGCCTATTTTAGCAAGCCTTTTTTTCCTCCAAGGCAATTTTCGTCTTGCCAGGAGACCTTTTTTTTGCTACTTTCCCACCCATCCTCATCAACATGGACATTGAAGGAGGCCCTTTTTATGCCCCTGCTCGTGGGCGGCGTCATTGCCGCCATCTTAGGCCTGGTCGGACTTGTCGTCTGGTGGCATGCCTTCGCCGCCATCGTCAAGGGGGCGCTGCCCATACTGATGATCCTCGGCGGCGGTCTGGCCATGTACGTGGGCTACGACGACATCCAGGAGAAGATCCGCGAGGAGAGAAAGCGGCAGGACGACAAGCTGGAAAGGGCCCAGGAAGAGATCGAACAGATTCGGGCCAAGGCGGAGCTTTACCGGGAGGAGCTGGAGCGTCTCCGGGAAGAAACGTTGAAATCGAAGGAAAATAATCCTTGACAGCCACGGCGATTTACCCTATCAGTTCCCGAAATTTCCTTTGGAAAGGGCTGCATATGCGCCCGAGGACCATGCAAAAAGCCGCTATCCGCCTCCCAAGACACGCCTATATGTATTGATGCCTGCTGACCGCCGCCAGGCGGGAAGGCAGGCTGCTCCGAATAGTTTTTCCAACCGAACCCCCATAAAGTAAAGATAGAAGGAATCGAGAAGCGAGATGTTTTTTGTCCATATATGCCCAGCGTCGGATTAACCGTCATTCAAACCCACCGCCGACCCGCGTCCGGTCGGCGGACGGGAGCGCCACCCGTTCCCGTCCGGAAAGAAAAAGGAGGAGGAGCATGAAAAAACAGTTCATCACGGCCTTATCGATCGTTTCATTACTGTGGACATTCGGCGTCGGCGCGGCGGAGGCCGCGACCACGCTGACCTACAGCATCTTTTTCCCCCCCAGCCACGGGCAGGCCAAAGCGGGGGAAGCCTGGGCCAAGGAGATTGAAAAGCGCACCCAGGGACAGGTGAAGATAAACATTCTTGCCGGCGGTTCCCTCACCCCGGCGGATCAGGTCTATGACGGCGTCCTCAAGGGGATCTCCGATCTGGGGATGTCCTGCTTCGCCTATACCCGGGGGCGCTTCCCCCTCATGGAGGTCCTCGATCTCCCCATCGGCTATCCCAACGGGCGCGTCGCCACCGCCGTGGCCAACGAATATTTCCGGATCTTCAACCCCCAGGAACTCAAGGGCGTAAAGGTGCTGTATCTTCATGCCCACGGTCCGGGCCTCCTCCACACCGTCCGTCCCGTCGCCACCCTCGATCAGCTCAAGGGGATGAAGATCCGTTCCACCGGTCTCAGCGCCAAGGTCGTCTCCTCGCTCGGGGCGGTTCCCGTCGCCATGCCCCAGGGTTCCACCTATGAATCCCTGCAAAAAGGGGTCGTCGAGGGAACGTTCGGCCCCATCGAGGTCCTCAAGGGCTGGAAACAGGCGGAGGTCGTCAAATCCACCACCGACTGTCCGGAAATCGGCTACACCACCGCCATGTTCGTCGTCATGAATCTCAAGAAGTGGAACGCCCTGCCCAAGCATATCCAGCAGGTCTTCGAGGAGGTGAGCGGTCAGTGGATCGATGTCCACGGCAAGGCCTGGGACGACCTCGACCAGGAAGGCCGCCGCTATACCCTGAGCCTGGGCAACAAGATCATCCCCTTGAGCAAGCAGGAGGGCGCCCGGTGGAAAAAGGCCGTCCGCCCCATGCTCAACGAATATATAACCGCCACGACGGCCAAAGGCCTCCCCGGCCAGAAGGCAGTGGCCGAAGCGGAGCGGTTGATCAAGAAATACGCGAAGACATACAAGTAGCAAACGATGCAGAGGGTCGAACGGTTCGTAAACGCTCTGAGCAGGAAGGCCGGCCTCGCCGCCGGGACGGCCCTGATCTCCATGATGCTGCTCACCTGCGCCGACGTGGCGCTGCGTTTTTTTGACCTTCCCATTCCGGGCGCCTACGAGATCATCGGATTTCTTGGCGCCCTGGCCGTGGCCCTCGCCCTGGCCGCCACCTCCGTGGAAAAGGGTCATATCGCCGTGGACCTGTTGGTCAACTACCTGCCCCAACGATGGCAAATCCTTCTGGATGCCGTCAGTTCTCTGTTCGGATTGACTCTCTTTGCCGCCCTGGCCTGGCAGAGCGTCCTGTACGCCCTGGATCTCCGGCAGAGCGGCGAGGTTTCCGCCACCCTCGGGATGCCCGTATATCCATTCGCCGCCGGGATCGCCGTGGGCTGCGCCCTGCTTTGCCTGGTCCTGGCCGCCGAATTCGGCCGCTGCCTCCGGAGGCTCGGCCCATGACGCCCATCGGAACCGGGATAGCGGGGTTCGTCCTGCTCATCGCCCTCATGTTCCTCCGCATCCCCGTGGCTTTCGTCATGGCCATGGTTGGTTTTGTCGGTTTCGGCTGCCTCGTCTCCTGGCCGGCGGCGCTGAGCCTGCTGGCCAGGGATTTCTTTTCCGTGTTGACCTCCTACAACCTCACCGTCATTCCCCTCTTCATCCTTATGGGGCAGGTGGCCCATTATTCCGGAATCAGCGGCCGCCTCTTCAACGCCGCCCATAAATTCATCGGTCATCTGCCCGGCGGCCTGGCCATGGCCACGATCGGCGCCTGCTCCTTTTTCGCCGCCATTTGCGGCTCCACCACCGCCACCTCCGCGACCATGGCCACGGTGGCCCTGCCCCAGATGAAGAAATACGACTACGACCCGGCATTGGCCACCGGCGTCGTGGCCGCCGGGGGCACCCTGGGCATCCTCATCCCCCCCAGCACCATTTTCATCATCTACGGGATCATGACGGAGCAGTCCGTGGGCAAGCTCTTCGTCGCCGGGATATTGCCTGGGATCCTCCTGGCCGTCCTCTTCGCCCTGGTCATCCTGGTCTGGAACCGCCTCCAGCCCGGCCTGTGCGCCCTGGCCCCCAAATCCTCCTGGCGGGAGAGATTCATCTCCCTGGCCGGGGTCATCGAGACCATCGCCCTGTTTTTCATCGTCATGGGCGGCCTCTTCATAGGCCTTTTCACCCCCACGGAGGCGGCGGGCATTGGCGCCCTGGGCGCCTATGTCATCGCCCTGATGGGTCGCAACCTGACCTGGCGCGCCTTTGTCCGCTCCCTGAGCGAAACGGTGCGCATCTCCTGCATGATCATGGCCATCGTGGCCGGGGCCATGGTCTTCGGCCATTTCCTGGCCGTGACGACCATCCCCACGGAAGTGGGCGCCTGGGTAGCCGGACTTCCCGTGCCCCCCGTGGCGATCATGACCCTGGTCATCGCCACGTATCTCTTTCTGGGCTGCCTCATGGACTCCCTGGCCATGATCATGTTGACGATCCCGGTCTTCTATCCCGTGGTCACCACCCTGGGCTACGATCCCATCTGGTTCGGGGTGATTATCGTCATGGTGGGCGGCATGGGGGTCATAACCCCACCGGTGGGGATAAACGTCTATGTGGTGGGGGGCATCGCCCGGGACGTGCCGCTGCATGTCATCTTCAAGGGATCGGCCTATATGATGAGCGCGATGATCATCCTCACGGCGCTCCTGCTCGCATTTCCCCAAATCGCCCTCTGGCTGCCCGGTTTGATGGGATAGGGAAACCCGGACCGGGTCGAGAACGAGAGACCCTTGAAAGAATCCGTTTCCAAAGTCCCTATCGCCATCCCAGTGACAGCCGGAATATGGTGTTTTCAAGGCATTCCCAACCCCGGCTTTTGCCCGGGCGACGGAAAATAGTAGAATTTCAGAACTCTTGAACGGATGTTCCAGGCAGAAAATTTACAATATCTTGATTATATTGAGGAATGTGTTTTTAGGGGGCGATTATGTAGTCACTAATTTATATTTATAAAGAAAAATAATGCTTGACAATCAGCTTGTA
>JASGUC010000044.1 GCA_030057915.1 Pseudomonadota bacterium | reverse complement strand
ACATTAAATATTTTTTGATAATCTTTACCGCCCTATACTGCAACGCATATCACCGTTGACTATTTAACAAACGCACGTTATTCAAAGCTTGTTACGTTACAAGCCAAAAACTTTGGACTCTCAAGTTAAGGAATAATACGAAAGGTTCTAAAACATCATTTTCAAACCGCCCAGTAAAATACATTTTCAGGTCGCCGGTGACAAGAAGTCAGAGGTCAGAAGTCGGAGGTCGGAAGGAGGATAGGCTTTTCCCTTCAAAAACGCGAGGAAAATTCTCGTTTTTTCATGCGCATGCATTGATGGCAAGTTGTTGAGTTAATTGGGATAATCCGCGATGTATGTTTTGATAGTTGTTGAAAGTCGTTGAGTTAAACAGTGGCGACTTGGCCTTGGCCAAAGGCAACATCTCCATCATCCCCTGGAGATACATCGGAGAGTAGGGGCCGGTCACAAACCGCAAGAGTGGGCTTCCCTCAGGCCTTGCGGAGGAAGGCGATGGCGTTCTGGAAGAGGGCGAGGCCCTGACCGGCGTCGGGGAGGTCCTCCCGGGTCCAGCGGGGATGGTTGACGCGGTGGAGGAAGGCCTCCGGATGGGGCATGAGGCCGAAGATACGACCGGTGTCGTTGCAGATGCCGGCGATGGCGTCTATGGAGCCGTTGGGATTGTCCGGGTAGGACATGGCGGAGGCAATGGGGGCGGCAGTGGGGGCGGTTTCGCCCCCTTTTTTTGTTTGGCCGTGGATGTCCCCGCCCTCCGGCGCCTGGCCCTCTGGAGGCGGCGGGGCGTACTGGAGGACGACGTGTCCCTCCCGGTGGAGGCGTCCCCGGACGGCCTCGTCCCGGGGGATGAACTTTCCTTCGCCGTGGCGCACGGGGAGGTAGAGGCGCTCGATCCCCCGGGTGAAGATGCACGGCGAGCCGGGATTGACGGCCAGATGGACCCAGCGGTCTTCGAAGCGGCCGGAGTCGTTGTATGTCAGGGTGGCGGTCTGGTTCTGATAGTCGCCGTTGCAGCCCGGGAGGAGCCCCAGTTTCACGAGGAGTTGGAAGCCGTTGCATACCCCGAGGATGAGCTTGCCGTCCCGAATGAAGCGGGTCATCTGATCGTAGAGCCTCTCCTCCGTGCCGGAGACAGCGGCGTGGCGGATTCGGTTCGCCCCGGCCTTGGCGGCCCCGAGGTCGTTGCCGTCCAGAAAACCCCCGGGAAGATTGAGGAAATCGTAGTCGTCGAGGCGCTTATCCCCGACAAGAAGTTCACTGATGTGGACGATATCCACGACGTCGGCCCCGGCGAGGCGGCAGGCGTGGGCCGTCTCCGTCTCGCAGTTCGTGCCGTTTCCCGTGATGACGATGCTCTTGACGATCTTGCTCATTCTTCTTTGCTTTTCCTTTCGAAAGCGTGAGGAAAATTCTATTTTTTAAAGGGTCTTGGGCCTAGAGGAGGCTCTCCCACCCAGGAGGCGCTAAACGGGAGGGATGACCCTTGAAAGATGACGGCGCTACGGCTCAAAAATCGTTGCCCGTTCATTTGCCGCATCGGGCGCCGCCGGGTCACCCGCGGGCCTCATTGCGGCAACGGCCGCTGCCAGGCCGCCTTCAGTTCCCCCAGGGGTTCCCGGAGGATGATGTCGCCGCCCAGGCCCCGGATGGTGAGCGACGGCGCGGCCGTGACGATCCCGACGGCGGCGAGGATCACGGGGGGCGGCTTCGGCCATTGATCCTGTCCTCTTGAGTCCGTCGCGGGGGAAGCAGGGGAGGCGCCCGCGGACCTCGTCATTTTCGTCTCGGCCATTGTCCTCTCGAATTCCGCCTGGTTGGCCGGGGTCACGGTGACGACGAAGCGGCTTGCCGTCTCGGAGAAGAGGAGGTAGTCGTCCCGGTCGAGGTCCCGGCGCGGGACCCGCCGCAGATCCACCTCCATGCCCAGGCCGCCGGCAAAGGCCGTCTCCGCCAGGGCGACCCCCAGCCCGCCGTCGGAACAGTCGTGGCACGAGGCCACGAGGCCCGCCGCGATGGCCCGTTGCAGGGCGGCGTACAGTCGTTTCGCCGCCGCCGCTTCTACCCGGGGGCAGTTGTCGCCCACGAAGCCGTGGAGGGCGTACCATTCCGAGGCCCCCAACTCGTTCTTCGTCTCCCCCAGCACATAGACGATGTCCCCGGCCCGCTTGGCGTCCATGGTCACCGCCCGGCGGACGTCCGCCATCCGGCCGATGACGGAGAAAAGCAGCGTCGGCGGGATGGAGATCTTGGTTCCCTCGATGCTGTAGTCGTTCTTCATGCTGTCCTTGCCGGAGATGCAGGGGACGCCGTAGGCCGTGGTGTAGTCGTAAACGGCCTGGTTGGCCCGGACGAGCTGGGCGAGCTTGTATTCCCCGTCGGGGGTCTTCTCCGAGGCGACGGGATCGCACCAGCAGAAGTTGTCCAGGCCGGCGAGGTGGTCCAGGTCCGCCCCGACGGCGACGGCGTTCCGGACCGCCTCGTCGATGGCGCAAGCCGCCATGTGGTAGGCGTCGATGTCGCTGTAGCGGGGGCAGATGCCGTTGGCCACGACGATCCCCTCGAAGGTGTCGAGGAGGGGGCGGATGACGGCGGCATCGCTGGGGCCGTCATTGACGACGCCGGTGAGGGGCTTGACGACGCTGCCTCCCTGGACTTCGTGATCGTACTGGCGGACGATGGATTCCTTGCTGCAGATGTTGAGTCGGGAAAGCATCCGCCGTAGGGCGACGCCCATGTCGGCGGGCGCCCCGGAGGCGGTGGCCAGGTCGGTGGGAGGACTTGAGGAGGCGGCCAGGCCGGCGGGCAGGGCTGCCCCGATGTCTTCAGCGGTCGCGGCGGCGGGCATCGACGCCGCCAGATCCCCGGCGGCTTCCGGACTTGGCGTCGCGCCGGGGTCTGCCGCGGCGGTTGCTGGCACCGAGGCTGATGCGGTTGCCGGCGTGGTGGTCGGCGCGGACGCGGTCAATGAAGTCGCGGCTTCGGCGGCTGCCATAAGCCCAGATCCGGATGTCACCGTGGTTGCCGCCGTCGCGGCTGCCGGCGATGGCGGCGGCGCGGGCAGGTCGGGTTCGGGACGACGGGGCCGCTCCCACCGGGCGCGGAGCCGCATCTGGGGGAGGCCGTTGTGGAGGAAGTCCATGCGCAGGTAGGCGACGGTCTCGTCGCCGTATCGGACGTGGAACATCCCCGTATCCGTGTAAGTCCCCAGGACCGTGGCCTCGACGTCCATCCTGGCGGCCAGGGCCAGGAAGGCGTCGATCCGCTCCGGATCAACGGCGAGGGTCATCCGTTCCTGGGATTCGGAGATGAGGATCTCCCAGGGGTTCAGGCCGGGGTACTTCAGCGGGGCCCGCCGGAGGTCCATCTCGCAGCCTCCGGAGAGTTGCGCCGTCTCCCCCACGGAGGAGGAGAGGCCGCCGGCGCCGTTGTCGGTGATGCACCGGTAGAGCCCCAGATCCCGGGCCTTGAGGAGGAAGTCGGTCATCTTCTTCTGGGTGATGGGGTCGCCGATCTGGACGGCGGTGACGGGCGAACCTTCGTGCAACTCCTCGGAGGAGAAGGTGGCGCCGTGGATGCCGTCCTTGCCGATCCGACCGCCGGTCATGACGATGAGATCGCCGGGGACGATCTCCTTGATGTGGGAGGGCTTCCCGTGGAGGCGGGCGGGCATGATGCCGCCGGTGCCGCAATAGACGAGGGGCTTGCCGAGGAAGCGCTCGTCGAAGACCAGGCAGCCGTTGACGGTGGGGATGCCGCTCTTGTTGCCGCCATGCTCCACGCCTTCCCGGACGCCCTCGTAGATCCGCCGGGGATGGAGAATCCGTTTCGGGAGAGGGCGGTCGTAATCCGGCGGGGCGAAGCAGAACACGTCGGTGTTGAAGATCAGCTTGGCCCCCATGCCCGTGCCGAAGGGGTCGCGGTTCACGCCGACGATGCCGGTGAGGGCGCCGCCGTAAGGGTCCAGGGCGGAGGGGGAGTTGTGGGTCTCCACCTTGAAGACGAGGCTGTAGTCGTCGTTGAAGCGGATGACGCCCGCATTGTCCACGAAGACGGAGAGACAGAAATCGCCGCCGCCGGCATCGGTTTCGGCGCTTGCGGTTGCATCCGCGCCGCTGGCATCAACTCCGTTGGCGGCGGCGGTTCCCGCTCCATATGATTCGGCCCCTGCGGCATCCGCGTTGACGGCCCCGGCCCGGGCGGCAAACTCTCCAACGGTCCCGGCATCCGTGGCGGCTTCTACCCCGGCATCCGCGGCGGTCCCGGCCTCAGCCCCCGAAGACCGCGACGCGGCCCCGGCCTCAGCCGTCCCTTTCGTATCGTTTTCCGTGGTCCCGGCCTGGGTATCCGCCGAGATGCTCACCGTGGCATTGGTTCCCGCTCCATATGATCCGGCCCGGGCGCGGCGTTCGGCGCGGATTCGTTCCGTCGAACCCTTGATGTAGGTCTTGAACAGGGAGTCGATCTCGACGACGTGGCCGCTCCCATCGTCGTAGGCGATGCGGCTGTTGAAGATCTTGTGCTTGCAGTGCTCCGACCAGGTCTGGGCCAGGCATTCCAGCTCCGCGTCGGTGAGCCGGGCGTCGGCGGGGAGGCCGACCCGGGCGCGCTCCGCCTGGACGGCGGGATCACGGAAATAATCCCGGAGGACCCGCATCTCCTCCAGGGTCAGGGCGAGGACCCGCTCGTTGCTGATGGCGAGGAGGGAGTCTTCACTCACGTCGAGATCG
>JASGUC010000043.1 GCA_030057915.1 Pseudomonadota bacterium | reverse complement strand
TCCAGGTGGGGGCGAAAGACACGGCCGATGACCGGATCGGCGTCACCCTGGCTAGCATCAATGCTAACAAACTCGACAGCAATCTCGTGGCAGACCAAATGAATACCGCCGCCAAGGCCCAGGCGTTGTTGACTTCCATCGATAGCGCCATCAGCAAGCTCAGTGAACTTCGGGGAGGCATCGGGGCAGCCCAGAACCGCTTCAGTTACGCCGCCGCCAACCTGGCAACGACGATCGAAAACTATACCGCCGCCGAATCGGTGATCCGGGATGTGGACATGGCGGCGGAAATGACCAGCTTCACGAAGAACCAGATCCTCCTCCAGGCGGGCACGGCCATGCTCTCCCAGGCCAACCAGAGCCCACAGATGATCATGTCGTTGTTCAAATAAGCATTCGTGAAGCAATCAACCCCTTGGAGAAGCCCCGCGTCTCTCGACGCGGGGCTTCTTGCTTGGCAAATATCTTGCAAAATCGAGTTTTAGATTAAAGTTCCCGGCAACTTTTTCCGATGTTACCAGCAAGGATGCCATTACCTTGATAACTCGCCGGAGGTGATAAACGAGATGGGTTCCAGCACCAACCTGATCAGCGGTCTTTCCAGCGGCTTCGACTGGCAGTCGATGATCACCAAACTCATCGCCATCGATCATCGCCGGGTGGACATCGTCAGCGGTAGGAAGACCGCGGAGTCGGGCAAGCTTGCCGAATGGCAATCTTTCAACACGAAGCTCCTGGGTCTGAAAACCGCCGCCGCCGGCCTCCGGACCGCCGAGGCCTTCTCCGTCTTCAAGGCCGAGGCGACCACCGACAACGCCACGGTGAAGGCAACGGACCTATTGACCATAAGCGCTTCCGACAAGGCCGCCATCGGCAGTTACGCCTTGAAGGTGAACAGCCTCGCGACAGCGGAAAAAATTTCCTCCTCCTCCTTCGCCTCTCTGACCGCCTCCCTCGGAGACGGCTACGCGGGCGATATCCTCATCAATGGCGTCACGATCGGCATCGCCGCCACGGACACCCTGCTCAATGTCCGGGATCGGATCAACAGCGCCAATACCGGCGCCGCTCCCACCGGGGTTACGGCGAGTCTGATCAATTACGGCGCCGGCGATTACCGTCTCCTCCTTAGCAGCGATCACACCGGCGCCGCCGGGATCAATCTGGCCAACGGCGGCGGTGCGGACATCCTGAACAAATTGGGATTCACGGACAGCGCCCGCTCCGTCAAAAACCATCTGGCCGGCGGGGACCGGACGGACCGTTTCACCTCGACAAACGTGGACATCGCCTCCCTCCTCGGTCTCAATGCCGGCGCCAGCGCCGACGCCGGGGAAATCGTCATCAACGGCCGGGCCATAGGCGCCGTCGATCTGAAAGAGGACACCCTCCTCACCCTGCAGGGGAAGCTCACCGCCGCCGGTCTGACGGCCTCCATCACCAGCGAGACGGAAAACGGCCAGACCTATTACCGTCTCATGGTAGCGGGCGGGGCCAACACCTATACGGACAGGAACAATATCCTGGAAACCCTGGGCTTCATCGAGGGCGGCCTATCCGACGTTTACGGAGTCACCGGCGACATGGCCAACACGAAGGGCGGCGATGCCATCACCTCCGCCACCCTCATCAAGGACATCGACGGTTACACCGGCTGGGAGGCCACGGACTATATCCGCCTCTCCGGCAAGGACAGCAACGGGGGAGCGGTCCTCGACGAGACCTTTACCCTGACCGACACCGCCACCATCGGTGATCTATTGACGAAGATCGAATCCGTATTTGGAGATGTCACCGCCACTATCACCGGCGAGGGCGCCTTGCGGGTAACCGCCAACGGCCCCGGCGCGAGCCCCCTGGAGGTGCTAATCGGGTTGAAGAATCAAGACGGCGGCGACGACAACACCCTGAAATTCGCCGCCGACGGCAATCTGGGCGCCGCCGTCTCCCTGAGGAAGCGCCAGGTCGTCGCCGGCGCCGACGCCTCCATAACCCTGGACGGGGTAACCATCAGGCGGTCCCAAAACACCATCGACGATGTCATCACCGGCGTCACCCTCAATCTGGCCAAGGCGGATGCGAATACGACCGTTTTCCTGAACGTCGGCCGGGATCTGGACGCCGTAATGAGCAAGATCAGCGCCTTCGTCACCAGTTATAATGTCGTCATGTCCTACATCAACTCCCAGACCTCCTACGACGCGACCAACAAGAAGGCCGGCGGGACCCTCTTCGGTGACGGGACATTGGTATCCGTCAAAAATGACCTATCCTCCACTCTCTTGCAGAGCGTCTGGGGGGTATCCGGATCCTTTTCCACCCTGGGACTGGTGGGCATCAATGTGGACAACCAGGGGCTGCTTTCCATCGACAACGCCGTTCTCAAAAGGCACCTGAACAACAATTACAATGACGTGCTGAAACTCTTCGCCCTTGCCGGCTCTGCCGATACCGGGACGCTGGAATACATCTCCAACCTCAATGTCACCAAGCAGGGCGAGTATGCGGTCCATATCGACGCCGCCGCCACCCGGAGCGCCTCGGCGCCATCCGACAACACGAGCCTGAGCGGCGACGAGGTCCTGACGATCAACGAGGGAGGTCGCAGCGCCACCGTCAACCTTACGGCGGGGATGACAACCCGCCAGATCGCCGCCGCCCTCAACAGCGAGCTGACGGCGGTTTACAACCAGAGACTCGCCGGCGACAAGGAACTCTATGCCGACGCCGCCAAGACCTCCCGGATCACCGCCGCCACTCGTTGGGCGGATGTCCATGACAGCGACGGCGACGCCGCGGGCCTCGTCAACGGCGACACGATCGCCTTCTCGGGGACGGCCCGAAACGGCGCCGAAATCACCGGCAGCTACCGGATCAACGACGTGGGGACGGACACGGTGCAGGGTCTGCTTTCCGCCATCGAGACCGCCTTCGGCAACCAGGTGACGGCTTCGATAGACAACGCGGGGCGGATCGTCGTCGCCGACATGACCACGGGGAGCAGCAATCTGAGTTTTACCTTCGACACCCAGCCCCACAGCCTCGATTTCGGGACGGTGACCACCGGCAACGCCGGCGGCCGGACCGGTCGGTATGCCCTGGACATCACCGCCTCGGTGGACGGCGACAATCATCTGGTCCTGACCCATAACAGCTATGGCTCGGCCCACGCCTTCACTATTCACCAGGAGAACGACCTTCTCTGGACATCCGGCGATCAGGAGGCGAAAAATGGCCGCGATGTGGCCGGGACGATAAACGGGGAAAAGGCCACCGGGACCGGGCAATTGTTGCGGGGAGACAACGACGCGGCCAATACGGCGGGGCTGGTGGTAAAATACACCGGAACCGCCACCGGCAACGCCGGCAACGTCAAGCTGACCTTGGGGGCCGCCGAGCTTTTCGATCGCGTCCTGTTCAACATCACTGATTCCTTGAACGGTTATGTGAGCTTCAAGCAGAACTCCCTACAGAACAGCATCGGCGACTATGAACGGCAGATCCGGGAGATGGAGGCGCGTCTGGATCGGAAGCGAGAGCAGCTTCTGAATCGTTACGCCCTGATGGAGCTGGCCCTGCAGAAGATCCAGTCCCAGAGCGTCTGGCTGGCCGGTCAATTGGCCGCGGCCGCCAACGGCTGGGCTACCAAGAACTCATGATGGAGAAAGGAGCGAGGTGAAATCCCATGTACCAGAATGCGGCATACGCCTACCGTGACGCAAATGTCCTGACGGCAAATCCCCTGAAGCTTGTCCTGATGTGTTATGACGGCGCGATCACCAGTCTCAAGCTGGCCAGGGAGGCCTATATCAGGAAGGATTACGAGAGCAAGGCCAAGGCCCTGCAGAAGGCCCTGGACATCATCCACGAACTCGACGCCTCTCTCGATATGGGCCGGGGAGGAGAGATATCCAAGAATCTCCGCGGATTGTATCTGTTTATGACCCAGTCCCTCATCGAGGCAGACACGAAGAGAGACCTCAAGACCATGGAACGGATCATCGGCCTGCTTCAGGAACTGCAATCGGCATGGCTCACCATCAGCCTGAGCGGAGAGGCGAAACCGGAGGACAAACAGGATGATGCCAAGGCCAGGCCGGCGGGGATCCCCCTGTCGGTGCTAAAACCCGCGTCCGCCGCCCGCACCTGGAGCGCCTGAGGGGCGCGTCGCGTCATGTCGAACATGCAACAACCAAAGAGCTACGACATCGATCTCCTGCTGGAGAGGAAGTTGAAGGCCTGTCGGCACTTTCTGGCCACCACCCGGGAGCTGAAAAACGCCCTGGCCGCCGAGGAGATGTCGGAGGCCCTGCACCTCATCCAGGACCGGGAGAAACTCATCCATGTCATCGAGGTATTGGACAACCTGATGAATCCCGAGGCCCTTTCCTCCCGCATGGGGCAGCGGGAGGATCTTTTCCGGGAAATGCGTCTCGTATTGGACCGGATGGCCAAGGAAAACCTGGCCTGTGAAGAATTGTCCACCAACCGCTGCCTGAACCTGAAAGACGAATTCTCCCGCCTCCGGCAACAGGGTCAGGTTATCAAGGAATATGCCGCCCGGGACAGCCGCCCGCCCCAATTTCTCAGTCTCAAATCCTGATTGTTATAGGACTCAAGTTTCCGTGGAAAATGCCGATTAATGGTTCAAGGGTATTTCTTGACCACAAGGAGGTGATAAAGGTGAATACCCAAGGAGTGGCAGCTCTCGGCCCCGTGACGGTCTTCCCGCCGGAGGCGGCGCCCAAGAAATCCGAGGCGGCGATAGGCGAGCCGCGCAAACACGAACAGCCTTCCGAAAAGGAGCAACTGTCAAAGGCTCTCCGGGAAATGGAGAACCGGATGAAAGAGGCTAACGTATCGCTGGAATTCAGCGCTTATGGCGCCAAGGGGGAGAGGATCGCCGTGGTCGTGGCCGACAAGGAAACAGGAGAGGTCATCAGGGAAATTCCCGCCAAGGAGATCCAGAATCTTTACAACCGGATGAGCGAACTGGCCGGCGTGATCTTCAACAGACAGGCTTAGAGCCGATTCGCCCACCCTCTCCTTCTGCTCTCCGCCTCCTTAGGCCGGAGCGGCGGAGGTCTGCCTGGCAAGTTTCTCCATCCCCCTTCCCCCTTCCAGCATCGGGGCGTCAAGGTCCATTTGATGGTCAAGGACATCGAACCGCACCTGATAGGCAGGATCGTCCAGGACGATCTGGTTGGCCATTCTGTTGGCCGCGTTGATTAGCAGCGGCGCGCGCAGATTCGCCGTCAGGCGGAACGGATTGGCGCGGATGGTCACGATAGCCAGCAGGGCCATATCGTCCTTGTCCTTCACGTCGAGGAATTCCAGATCGCTCTCATAAACGAGGGGATCGTAGTCCCTTTTGATCAATCTGGGATTGACGACCACAAAGGCCACGTCCGGATCGTCCACCGCTTGCAGCCACCACAGCGGGGCGCCCTCCTCTTGCATGAGCAGGACGAACCGGGACAGCCGTTCAAAGCCCAAAATGGAACCCTTCATCAAAATGAACTTGTCTTCCGGGATGTCGATTTCTCCGAAGCGAACAGTTTTGATTTTCATTTTTCTCTCTCCTTCTGCATTTTTCCCATAATGTCAGCCAGACTGAGTTCCGAAGCGGCCGCCTGGCGGTTTTGTTCCTGAATCATCTCGAAGATCTCGCTGCGATGCACCGCCACGCGCCTTGGCGCCTCCACGCCGATCCTTGCCGAATTGCCTTTTATTTCCAGTAATGTAACCTTGATCTCGCCGCCGATGTTAACCGCCTCTCCCAACCTCCTTGTCAGGATCAACATTTGTCTGCCTCCTTCATTTCAGAAAATTCAGGATCGTGTTGTTCTGAATCCGTGACGCCACTTCATAGCAGGCCTGCAGCGCCACCTGCTTGGCGGCCACCTGGGTGGCCAGTTCGGCGATGTCGGCGTCCTCGATATCGGCAATCATGGTCGTCATGCCCTGGTCCATTCCCTCCAGGGTGTTTTTGGCCATTTCCAGGCGTCTTGCCGTGGCGCCGCTTTTGGCCACCGCCATGGTTACCTGCTCCCGGGCACCGCTCAATCGGTCGATCTGGGCGGCGATATCGGCGGGTTTATTGTTTTCCAAGGCGCCCTTGAGGTCCGCAAGGACCTGGAAGACATCCACGCCGGCTTTCCCCCGATTCGTGAAGACCTCCTCCCCCGAGACATTATAGACGGCGGAGGTGTTTTTTCCGATAGAAACGGCCAGGGCTTCGCCGTTGCCGCGGTAATAACCCGGGGCATAGGCATTCAGATAGAAGACGTCTCCCTTGGCAAAGGTCCCCGCATCGAAACCGATGGTCAGGCCATCGCCGAGGCTGATCGTGCCCGCCAGGTCCCCCGGCAGACTTGGCGGCCCCCAGGTCTTGCCGCCGTCGGTGGACAGACTATAGGTGGCCGTCCCTTCGTCGCCGCCTTCAACGATCTTCAACACAAAGGATTTGTTTCCGTCTCCGGAATAGACCCCACCCTTGGTCGCCTTGCCGGAGTAAACATTGCCGGAGGCCGCGCCGGGTTCATCGGTTCTTGCCTCCTGAAATTCGGGGGTGAAGGGAGGGGAATCCGTCCGTGAGCCGGCGAAGAGATACCGGTCCCCCATCTTGGTGTTGGCCAGAGAGACCAATTGATCGTACAGCGCCTGGACGTTCTGGGCGGCGATCCGGCGGGTCGCCGCATTGGCCGTGGCAGAGGATTGGGAAACGGCCAGCTCGGCGGCGTTCACCAGCAGGTCCTGGGCGCTGTTGAGCGTCGTCTCCGTCATCGACAGCCAGGTCTCGGCGTCCCGGGCATTCTTCAGGAAATCGGCCACATCGGCCCTTGTCTTCTTGAAATCCACCAACTGGGAGGAGCCGAGGGCATCCTCGGAGATCCTGTTTATCCTTTTCATACTGGCGAGCTTTTCCATCACCTCGCTATACTGACGTTGAATGGTGAACATATTGCCCACCACCGTTTGGTAACGCATATTGTCGGTGATCCTTATGCTCATCTTACCCGCTCCTATCGTACCATGCCCATCAGGGTTTCCATCATCCTGTCCACCACCTGACAGAGTTTGCCGGCGGCATTGTAGCCCATCTGATACCTGATGAGGTTCATCATCTCCTCATCCACCGACACCCCGGAAATGCCCTCCCGCTGATTAGTCAATTGGACAAGAACATTGCTCTGGTATTCCGAATTCCGGGAGGCTTCCGCCACTTCCCGGGCCACCCGGCCGATGAGGGAGGCATAAAAGGCCCCCAGCGTGGCCTGCCCGTCGTTCATCAGCAATTCATTCCTCAAGGCGGCGATCGCCGCCGCTTGCTTCCCATCGCCGGCCACGGTTGCGGAGGCGGCGATTCGCCCCGAATCGGCGACAATCTTGCTGTCGATGGCCAGATACCGGGCATGGGACAGGGCGTCTTTCGGGATGAGGACGAAGAAATTCCCCCCTAAATTGCGTTTGGCATCGAAACCCTGGCGGTGAATATCGTTGACCTTGTTCATGATCGTACCGGCCATGTCGTCGAGCCTGGCCAGGTATTCCGGGATCGCCCGGTCCCGGATATCCAGCAGGGAACCGAGTTTGCCCTTTTCCGGCGACAGAAAGGGGGTAACGCTTTCCCCGGTGGGGGAATAAACGATGTCCGGGAAAAAGGCGCCGCTGTTTTTCTTCAGGGCGAGCCGGTTACTCATTTCACCTTCCACAAGGGGCTTGCCATTGGTCAGATATATGTTCAGGGAATGGTTGGGGCCTTCGATACACTGGCAGTTGATCAGTCCGCTGAGCCTTTTCACAATGGCGTTGCGTTCGTCCAAGAGCCGGTTGGCCTCCCCGGAGGCATCGGAAATCTGGCCGATCTGCCTGTTGAGGGAGGCAAGTTCCCCGGCATAGACATCGATTTCCGCCAGCGTGTCCTTGATGGCGTCGTTGGCGCTCCTCTGGAGGTCGAAGAGCTGTTCTCCGTAGGAATTGAATATGCCCGTCATCTCCTGGGCGGCGGAAACGAGGGCGTCGCGCTCCACCTTGCCGGAAGGATTTCCGGCCAGATCCTCCCAGGCGCTCCAGAAGCGGTTCATGGCATCGTTGAGTTTTCCGCCTTGGGTTTCGTCGAGGACCGTCTCCACCCGCTTGAGCATATCGTTTTTCGCGTCAGCGGCGCCGGCCTTCTGGGACTGCTCCGCAATCTGCATCTCCGTAAAGGCGTCGAACATCCGGTCTATTCTTTCGACCCGCACGCTCAGTTGCGCCGATGCCGCCTTGGCATTCACCGTCCCGCTGGCCGTCAACAAGGGCCGCTGGCGGGTATATCCGGGCGTATTGACGTTGGAGATGTTGCCGCCCGTGACGTCCAGGGCCAACTGGTAGGACAGCATGGCGTCTTTCGAGACATTTAGGAGACCGCCTATGGACATGACCTTTTCAACCTCGCTTATCGATGAGTTTGCCGTTGAGAAAAACAGGTTGCATCTGTCCGTTGCTCACATAGTTGTGCTGTGGGGTCAAGAGGCGGCGAAAGTAGTCGAACCAGCTCCTGGCATAGAAGAGCGAGGCCTCCGCAAGCTCTTGATTCTCCCGGTTGAGGGATTTGATCCTCAGGGCCCTTTCGCGCAGTTCCTCCTGGAACCTTCGCAAACGCTCCTGTTGCGGCAGATGGAGGTAGGTCATCAGATAGGACAGGTTGATCGTCTCCGGGGAGACCCGCAGATACCCGGCAATCTGCCTGACCAAGTCATTCCGGGAGCGCTCCAGCAGAGCCGCCCGGTTTGTCATGTCCTCCTTCATCCGATTGCTTTGCAATAAAACCGGCAGCGAGGAGTGGACAAGGGCCTCCTTTTCCTTCTGGAGCAGCCCTTCCATCTCCCGATATACCGCCAGTTCGCTCTCCAGAAGCGAAAAGAGAGAATCGTACAGAAGTGATAAATTGCTTTCCATGGCGACAAGCTCCTGAATCATTCCTCGTGGTCGTCGAAAATCGACCTTTTCTTTCCCATACTGCAAAGAACATACCAGTGGGTCGGTCGTGCCGCTTTGGGCAAGATGCGATTATTACTTCTATAATTTGCTGATTAATACGACGGGGAACGACAAACGGCGGCCGCAAGCGCGCCGCCGTTCAGGGGAAGGGGAAAAAATTTCCTAGGGGAGCGAATCCTTCATGCAAAAAGGTCCAGCAGGTTTTCTCCTACCATCTTCTTCAGGACATCCTCGGCGGGGATGCGATAGACGCCATTGTCTATCCGGCGCTGCAATTCCTGAATCCTTTCCTCCCTGACCTCCGGGCTGCCGTCCACGATTCTTTTAATCTGGCCGTATTCCTTGGCCCTGCTGGAGATGTCCACCTTCTCTTCCGGGACGGGAGGACCCTGGAGCGCGCCCTTGCCGTTCACATCCCTGGCGGCTTCGCTCTTCTGATACTGCTGGATCATCTGCAGGGTCGCATCCCTGCCTTCAGTTATCTTCATGAACCACCTCTTTTGAAGAGTTTTCTTTCAAACCCTATATCGGCACACGGTCGGGGAAACTTAACCCCGCCCGTCATTTTTTTATTTGGCGCTCTTATGGGGCCCCAGGGACCTTACGGCGTGTTCGTAAAGGATCTTTTGCAGGCCCAGGCCTCCATTCCTCTTTGACAACTCCTCGGCCACATGCTGGTCCATGATCATCTCCCAGGAATCGTTCTTCACGCTCTTCGGAAGCAGTCCGCCCGGAGGTATGGTCCGGCGCATGGTTTTGAACAATTCATATGCAAACAGGGCCTCGAAATCGGCGCAGGCCTTTTTCAGTTGTCTTTCCTTCTCCGGAGGCAGGAGGTTCCCTCCCTTTTCCTTCGCCGTTTCCTCTGCCGCCCTGGCCGTCGCGGCCGTAATCTTCATGATCAGATTATCCTCAATTCCGCCTGCAGCGCCCCGGCGGCCTTAATCGTCTGGAGGATCGTAATCAAGTCCCGGGGAGAAACGCCGATGGCATTAAGGGCCTGGACAACCTCCTGAATCGTTACCGCCTGGGGGATCATAAGCAGTTTTCTCTTTTCCTCCGCCACCTTTACGTCCGTGTCCTTCGTAACCACCGTCTGGCCGCCCGGCGCCATTACCGCCCCCCCCTTCTCGTCCACGACGGTGGGTCGTGCGGACTGGGCCGCGGAAGGCGAAAAGGGAAGCGGCTGGGACACGTTGATATTCTCCTTGATAGTGATGCTCAGGTTGCCGTGGGCGATAGCCACCGTGGAGATCCTCACGTATTCCCCCATGACCACCGTGCCGGTCTTTTCATTGAGTACCACCACCGCCGACATCGACACGGGAACATCGATGTTCTCGATCTCGGAGATGATGGTGGTCAGGCTGGCAAGGTACGAGTCGTCCACGCGGATCACCACCGTTCCCGAGTCTTTGGCATAGGCGCTGATGCTGTTGCCCATCTGGGCGTTCAACCGGTTTGCCATCTGTCTTGCCGTCGTGAAATCCGGGTTGTAGAGGTTCAAGGCGAAGGTCTTGGCATTGGCGAAGTCCATTTCCACTTCCCGTTCCACCAAGGCCCCGGCGGCCACGATCCCCACGGTGGTCTGATTCTTGACCACCGAGGCGCTGGCGCCGCCGGCGGAGAATCCGCCCAGTAAGATCGGCCCCTGGCAGACGGCATAGATCTCGCCGTCGGGGCCCCGCAGAGGGGTCATGATCAGCGTGGACCCCTGGAGACTGGTCGCATCCCCCAGGGAAGACACGGTGCAATCGATCCGGGTCCCGTTTTTGGCAAAGGGGGGAAGATTTGCGGTCACCATGACCGCCGCCGTATTCTTCGACTTGACATCGGCGATGCGATCCCGCATGTGGACACCCTGACGGGTCAACATGTTGGCGATAGTTTCCCGGGTATAGCCGTTCTTTACATCGTCTCCCGTCCCCATCAAACCCACGGCCAGTCCGTAGCCCACCAACTGATTGGACCTGACGCCGCCGATCCCGCAGATGTCCTTGATTCGCGCCCCCTCGACCTGGGTTGCGGCGAAGGTCAAAATGATCGGAAGGAGAACGAGGATTTTTCCCAATTGTTTCATCGTCTCGACCTCATGTACAAAAGGGTTGGGCCGCTCAAAACGGCCAGACCCAGTCGAGGATGCGGGTTCCCCATCCCGGCCGGGACTTGTCGTCGATGACCCCGGAACCGGTATAGACGATCCTCGCATCGGCAAGATGCTGCGAATAGACGTGATTCGTCGCCGACACGTCCTGGGGTCGGACGATGCCGGTGATGATGATATACTGGTCCTCCGCATTTATGGTCACCTGTTTGCGTCCCTCCACCACGAGATTGCCGTTGTCCATGACCTGGATCACCCGTCCGGAGATTCTCGCCACCAGCGTGTTCCCGCGACTGGTATCCCCCGCCCCCTTCATGGAGTTGGACGAGGAGCCTCCCGCCGCAATCTGGGCCCCCATGTTGGGATTTGCCTTGATCAGGGAGGTATCGATGCCGAACAGGGCGGAGATCCTGGCATCCGTCGATGTCTGCCTGCTCGTATTGGTCGCCGCCTTGTTCAAACCCGTGGAGGACTCCTCGATGATGATGGTTATGGAGTCATTTACGTAGCGGGCCTTGTAGTCGGCGAAGAGATTGTTGTGATTGTTCTCTCCGACCCAGAGGGAGCCGGGCGCCGGCTTTGCCTTCGGAACGGGGACCGCCTTGGGCAGGGAAGCGTAATAGTCTTTCTTGATGGCATGCTCGGATACGCAGCCTATTAGCGCCGCAATCGCCAGACCGCAGAGCGGAACCCTAAAAATCGATGACCACATGATTCTCCCCCTTGACCTTTGCATATACGATCCGGTTCGAGGACATATTCTTGATTCGCACCAGGGCGTCCATGACGCCATCCTCCTCGCATATGCCCAGGGTGGATATTTGGATGCCCCCCCGATCCAACTGGAGCCGCACGACCTTCCCCCTCTTGACGAGTTTGGGCTCCTGGAGCATGTAGGTCGTAATCTCTCCTCCCGCCGGGACGCTGACCATCAGTCTCTTTCCCTCCACCTGGTCCGGGGAGTTCAGGAGTTTTGGATCGATCCGCCACACCCACTTCTTCTCTATCCGCACGTCGTCGGCGACAAGGGTACGGTTGCCTTGCAGCGTCCCGCCGGCCACGACCACGTTCCGGGCCACCTCGATGCGGGCATGGACGACGAAGGAACGGCGCTGCCCCTTCCGGTCCGCCAGCCGCACCATAATGGGCACCCCGCCTACATATTCACCCACGCCGCTCCTCTCGATTTCCATCCGCAGCCCCCGTTCCTCCAGGCAGCTTACGTCGGGCAGGAGGCCGGGCAGTTCAATCCGCGCCTCCCCGGCGGGCCAGGGCATGCTCCTTTCAATATAACGCCGCACCCCTTCCCGGATTCGGGCGTCAATCCCCTCACCAGCCTCGGCGGGGCCCAGCCAGGGAAGAAAGAGGCTAACGCTTAAGGTTGTTAACAATGCCCAGCATAGCATCGGCGGTCTGAACCGCCTTGGAATTGATCTCATAATTCCTCTGTCCCGCGATCATCTTGACCATTTCGTCGATGACGTTGACATTCGACATCTCGAGAAAAAACTGGGTGATGGCGCCGCGTCCGTCGGCATGGGGATTTCCCACCGCGGGTTCCCCGGAGGCTTCGGTCTTTTCGAAGAGATTCCTGCCGATACTCGTCAGCCCCGCCGTGTTCACAAAACGGGCCAGTTGAATCTGGCCGACCTGGGAGATGTTCCCCTGCTGGTCCGTAACCGATACGGCGCCGGTCTTGTCCACCGTGATCGTTATGGCCGTGCTGGGGATGGTGATGCTCGGCGTCAGCAACAGGCCTTCGGAATTGACGATATTGCCTTCCTTGCTGAGCTTGAAATTGCCCGCCCGGGTGTAATAGGTGCTGCCGGTCCCACTGTCGACCTGGAAGAAGCCGTCCCCCTCGATAGCCCAGTCCAGGCTGTTTCCGGTCTGCACGAAATCGCCCTGGCTGAACATCTTTTGAGTTGAAATGGGCTTGACCCCCATGCCGACCTCGATGCCCGCGGGCAATTGAATGCCCGTGGCCGAAACGGAACCGGCCTTGGTGAAGACCTGATACATCAGATCCTGGAAATTGGCCCGGGATTTCTTGAAGCCGTAGGTATTGATATTCGCCAGGTTGTTGGCCACGACATCCTGATCCAACTGTTGCGCCGCCATCCCTGTCGCCGCCGTGTAGAGTGACCTGATCATTGTTTCCTCCTCATGCTTACACGAGTTTGCCGACCCGGCTGGTTGATTGTCTGTCATCGTCGCTGATGGTCTGCATGAGTTTTTGGTAACACTCCACAGTCCGCTGGATGTCGATCATGTTGACCATCTCCCTGATCACGTTTACGTTCGACAGTTCAAGATAGGACTGCTTGACCGCGGGCCTGTCTATCCTCGCCGCCCTTTCCTCGGTCTGGAAATATCCGCCGGCGCCCCGCCTCAGTCCTCTCAGGTTCTTGAAGCCCACGATATTCAACCGTCCCAGGGAAATCCCGTCCACCACCACCGAGCCGTCGTTTTCGAAGTTCACCACCTGTCCGCTTATCTGGAGGGCCCCCCCGTCTCCCAGGACCTTGTCGCCGCTCTGGGTAACCAGGTAGCCGTCCCTGTCCAGCGTGAAATCCCCCTTGC
>JASGUC010000042.1 GCA_030057915.1 Pseudomonadota bacterium | reverse complement strand
TGACGGCCAGGGCGCCGATCTTCAGAATGGCGAAATAGGCCGCGACACAGGGTACGATGTTCGGCAGGAGCAGGGCTACCGCATCCCCTTTCTTGATCCCGAAAGCGGTCAGACAGGTGGCGAAGCGATCCACCATGTCCTTCAACTCCCGGAAGTTGATCGTTGTCCCCTGAAAAACCAGGGCCGGCCGCTCCGCGAATTCTCTCGCCGTCCGGTCGAGGATGTCGGGCAAGCAGATATCCTCGTAAGTGAGCGTCGTGGGCACCCCCGTCTCGTAGGACTTTAACCATGGTTTCTTCATGTAGATGCTCTCTTCCGCCATAGCATTCTCTCTCCTTTCAGGAAATATTTTTGCCCCTGCCCGTCTTCCGCGCTGGCATTTTCGTTCCTCGTCGTGCTTGGGCGTGGTTATAACATATAAACAACCGAATTGGGAATATTTATTGAAACCGCCCCAGGGCAGATTTGTTCTATCTCTAAGTGGCTGAAAACAGGACGTGCCTCAGTTTTAGTAGATCATCCAAGATCAACTACTTACATTGAGAACAAATTTACCCTGGAAACCGCCCTTGCGTCGATGTAAGGCCTCCGGGAATTCAATGCTCTTGAAAAGCAGTGGCTTTCTGTCACCAGCGCTCACGCTTGACGTCCTTGGCCTTCGTGAAAAGACCTGGCAAGAATCGTACTTGCCGCGGCCAGGTTGGCTCTCGACGAACGGCTCGCCGGCATGTCGATTGCCCAAGGGGGCGGCCGGCGCCGCCCTGGCGAGGCTATTGCCGACATGGCTAAACGTCGGCGCCAAGGCGGCGCGTCACGAATGAAAAAGAGCCCCGGCTCGGCGGCAATTGCCGATTCGGGGCTCTTGTCTTGAATTGCCATGTCCGTGCGGATCGCCGCGACGGACATGAAGCCTTCCTTTCCTTCGGTCAGGCCTGGCAGACCTCCGCCGACTCGGGTTCCGCCTCGAGACCCATGGCCTTCCAGACGATTTCCGCCACATCCAGGGCGACCATCTGCTCTTCCTTGCCGTGGGTCTTGAGACCGTCGCTCATCATGGTGAGACAGAAGGGACATCCGACGGCGATGGTCTGAGCGCCCACGTCGATGGCCTGCTTCGCCCGGGCCTCGTTGATACGGGCGCCGTGCTCCTCCATCCACATGCGGGCCCCGCCGGCGCCGCAGCAGAAACTCTTGCCGAAGCTGCGTTCCATCTCCACGAGGCGGGCCCCGGGGATGGCCTTGATGATCTTCCGGGGCTGGTCATAGACCTGGTTGTACCGACCCAGGAAGCAGGAGTCGTGATAGGTGAACCGGACGTCATCCACCGGATTCTTGATCTTGATCTTGCCCTTCTCGAGGAGTTCCGCGATGATTTCCGTGTGGTGATAGACCTCGAAATTGCCGCCGAAGTTGGGATAATCCTTCTTCAGGGCGTTGTAGCCGTGGGGACAAGTGCAGATGACCTTCTTGACCCCGTAGCCGTTCATCACCTCGATGTTGGCCTGGGCCATGGTCTGGTAGAGGTACTCGTTGCCACCGCGCATGGCCGAATCGCCGCAGCAGCTCTCCTCGGTGCCGAGGATGCCGAAGCTTACCCCGGCTTTTTGGAGGATCCTGGCCAGCGCCACGGAGACCTTCTTGCCCCGGTCATCGAACGATCCGGCACAGCCCACATAGAAGAGGTATTCCACGTTGGGATCCTCCGCCAGGGTCTTTACGCCCAACTCCTTCGCCCAGTCGGCGCGGAGGTGCGAACCTACGCCCCAGGGGTTGGAATTGTTCTCCATGTTCCGGTAGGTCAACTGCAATTCAGGGGCAAAATCCGCCTCCATGAGGACCTTGTACTGCCGCATGCCGACGACCTTGGGCACGTGCTCGATGGACGCGGGGCAGTTCTCCATGCAGTACATGCAGTTGGTGCAGGCCCATAGTTCGTCGAGATCGATGACCTCACCGACCATGGTCTTCTCCGTCGGTTCCGGACCCTTGGGCAGATTCTCGTCCACCACCTTGTCCAGTTTGTTGAGCCAGCCGAACAGGGCCTTCAGTTTCGGATGGACCTTCGCGCCCTCCCCTTCGTCGGCCAGTAGTTGTTCCTTCCTCACCGCAACGGCCGCGGGGGCCTTTTCCAGCCAGTAGGTCTTGAGGTCCTGGACCAGCTTCTTCGGCGACAGGGGCTTGCCGGTCAGATAGGCCGGACAGCCATCCTGGCAGCGCCCGCACCGGGTGCAGGCATCGGAATCGAAGATCTGCTTCCAGGTGAACTCCTCGATCGTCCCCACCCCAAAGGATTCGGCATTTTCAAAATCCTTGATCGGCTCCAGAAAGCCCACGGGCTTCCGGTTCTCCAGGAAGTAGTTGGCCGGGGTGGTGATCATGTGTACGAGCCGGGAATAGGGGATGTAGGCGATGAAGCTCAGGGCGAAGGCGGTATGGATCCACCAGGTCCACTTATGCATCGCCTTGGCGGCGCCGACGTCAACGCCCGCAAAGGCCTTGGCGATGGTCCAGCCGACGAAGGACCACACCTCCCAGGGGGTCTGCTGCCAGGTCACATGGATTCGCAGGGCCTCGATGATGAAGCCCGTCACGATGATCCCACCGATCAACAGCAGGACGATGGCGTCATCGGCGGTGTTGTCGGGGGCGCCCCGGTAGCCCAGACGATCGGGCTTGGTCAGATAGCGGCGGTCAAGGGCCATGAAGACCCCGGCCAGCACCGCCAGCCCGAAGAGATCCATGAGGAAGGAAAAGACCAGATAGAACTTACCGACCAGGAACGGGACCCCTAAAGGCTCGGCCACATGAAATTCCGTGGCATCGAAGGCGGCGCCGAAAAAGAGCACGACGAACCCAAAAAATATCAAAGCATGCATGATGCCGGGATAAGGATCGGCCAAGGTCTTGAGCTGAAGCAGCCCGTTCTTCAATAGGGTTTTTATTCGTTCGTTGCGGTCGTCCGTCCGGTCTTCCGGTTTGCCGATGGCCGTCCACATCAGCCATCGCCGATACACTCCATAGGCAAAGATGGCCAAGGCGACAAACGTAAAGGCAAAGAGGATGGGTTCGAAATGCTCGGCATTCCAGAACACCTCCCGGCCTTCATGGCCGATCGAAAAATTAGATAGCTCCATATATCCTCCCTGACTCGAGACCGGAAGGCCCCGGCGCATCTTCCGCCGCCGGCATCCGAGAGTCTCGTGACATTTATAGGTTGCACAACCATGAAAAAACCGGGGACGCCTTGGGGGGCGTCCCCGGTTTTGATTTTAAGCCAGCAGCTTTTTCACTTCCTGGGTCAGCGCGGGAACGACCTTGAAGAGGTCATCCACCACCCCGTAATCGGCCCGGGCAAAGATCGGGGCCTCGGGATCCTTGTTGATCGCCGCGATGTACTTCGAGGAACTCATTCCCGCAAGATGCTGGATGGCCCCGGAGATGCCGCAGGCGATGTAGAGGTTCGGGGAAACGACCTTGCCGGTCTGGCCGACCTGGTCGGACTGGGGACGCCAGCCGGCATCCACCGCGGCGCGGGAGGCGCCGACCGCGGCGCCGAGGAGCGCGGCCAGTTCCTCGAGAATCCCGTAGCCTTCCGGACCCTTCATGCCGCGCCCGCCGGAGACGATGATGTTGGCCTCGGACACGTCGATCTTCCCGGCGGCCTCTTTCTGGATCTCCGCCACCTTGGTCTTCAGGGCGCCCGCATCCAGACCGGCGTCAAACTTCACCACCTCGCCCGCCTTGGCGCACTCCACGATTGTGAAGACGTTGGGCCGCAGGGAGGCCATCTGGGGGAACGTATCGACCACAATCTCGCCGAAGCACTTGCCGGCGTACATGGGCCGGACGGCGACCAGCTTGCCGCCGTCGATCTTGACTTCCGTGCAATCCGTGGCCATTCCCGTCGCCAGTTTGCCCACGACGCTCGGGGCCAGGTCCTTGCCCTGGGCGGAAGCCGCCAAAAGCAGGATGGCCGGTTCGTTCTCTTTCACGACCTTCGCCACCGCCGCGGCATGGGCGTCCGTCGTATAGGGTTCCAGGGCGGGGTCATCCGCCACATAGACTTTATCCACGCCGTATTTTCCCAGCTCCGCGGCCATGGCCTCGACGCCGGCGCCGCAAAGGACGGCGGCCACCTCGTCGCCAAGCTGGTCCGCCAGTTTCCTGGCCGTGCTCGCCAGCTCGAAGCTGACCTTCCTGAGGGCGCCGTCCCGCTGTTCTGCTACTATCCATACACCTTTTGCCATCTTCTCATTCCTCCGTGTTCATTGATGATTTAGATAACCTTCGCCTCTTCCCGAAGGAGTTTCGCCAACTCCGCCGCCTTGCCTTCCGGCGTGTCGTCCGCGCAGATGATCTTTCCGGGGGGACGTGCGGGGGGCGGCGCAAACTTGACGACCTTGGCCTTGGCGGCGCCGGAGACGCCGAGATCGGCTGCTTTCTTCATGTCCACGGGTTTTTTCTTCGCCTTCATGATGCCGGGCAGCGATGCATAGCGAGGTTCGTTCAGACCCTTGGTGGCCGTGATGACGCAGGGCCGGGAGGTCGCGACGACCACGGAGGCCCCCTCGATGGGCCGGGTGGCCTTCACGGCGGTCCCGTCGATCTCCAGCTTCGTCACAAAGGTCACCTGGGGGATGCCGAGCAGCTCGGCGAGGATTGCGCCGACCTGGGCGGAGTCATCGTCGATGGCCCGCTGGCCGCAGAAGATGATGTCGTAGGGGATGCCTTTGATGGCCGCCGCCAGGGCTTCGGCCGTCGCATAGGCATCGGCGTTGTAAAGGGCGGGGTCATCGATTAGGATGCCCTTTTCGGCCCCCATGGCCAGGGCGGTGCGGACCGTTTCCATGGCCCGGGCCGGGCCTACGGATACGATGGTCACATCGCCGCCGAGTTTCTCCTTCAGTTTCAGGGCCTCTTCGACGCCGAATTCATCATAGGGGTTCATAACCCATTTGATGCCGCCCTCTTCGATGCCAGATCCGTCGCCTTTGACCTTGATCTGGGCTTCCGTATCCGGAACCTGCTTTACACATGCAACAATATTCACATTGTCCTCCTTCCCGAACCGACGCCCGGCTGCAGGCGGGCTCATCGGTCAGATAATTGATGTCAGATTTATTGGGATCGCGGCAATCGAATTTCCCCGCCCCCGACCGCCGGGGCCGGGGGCGGGGAAACAATAAGCTTCGACCGTTTACTGCCGATTCTTCACGATGTCGTCAACCACGGACGGATCCGCCAGGGTGGTCGTATCGCCCAGATCGGTAATATCGCCGGCGGCCACCTTCTTCAGGATCCGGCGCATGATCTTGCCGCTCCGGGTCTTGGGGAGGCCATCGGCCCACTGGATCTTCTCCGGGGTGGCGATGGGCCCGATAAGGGTCCGGACATGGGCGACCAGTTCCTTCTTCAGCTCGTCGCTCTTGGCGATGCCGCTCTTCAGGGTGACGTAGGCATAGATGGACTGTCCCTTCACCTCGTGGGGGTAACCCACAACCGCCGCCTCGGCGACCTTGGCATGGGCCACGAGGGCGCTTTCCACCTCCGCCGTGCCCATGCGATGGCCGGAGACGTTGATGACGTCATCGATGCGGCCCGTGATCTGATAGTAGCCGTCCTTGTCCCGCCGGCAGCCGTCGCCGGTGACGTAGTAACCGGGGAACTGCTCGAAGTAGGTCTCCTGGAAACGCTTGGGATCCCCATAGACGCCTCGCATGATGCCCGGCCAGGGCATCTTGATGCACAGGGCGCCAGAGGCCACCGTCTCGTTGAATTCCTTGCCCTCGTCATCCACGAGGACCGGCCAGACGCCCATGAAGGGCACGGTGGCCATGCCGGGCTTGATGTCGATGGCCCCGGGCAGGGGGGTGATGAGGATGCCGCCCGTCTCGGTCTGCCACCACGTATCGACGATGGGGCATTCGCCGCGGCCGATGACGTTGTAGTACCAGTTCCAGGCCTCGGGGTTGATGGGCTCCCCGACGGTACCGAGGATGCGCAGCGAGGAGATGTCCGCCTTCTTCACCCAGGTGTCGCCTTCCTTGGCGATGGCGCGGATGGCCGTGGGGGCGGTGTAGAAGATGTTGACCTTGTACTTCTCCACGACCTTCCAGAAGCGGCTCATGTCGGGGTAGTTCGGCACGCCCTCGAACATCACCGAGGTGGCGCCGTTGCACAGCGGCGCATAGACGATGTAGGAATGACCCGTTACCCAGCCGATGTCGGCGGTGCACCAGTAGATGTCTTCTTCATGGTAATCGAAGATCATCTTGTGGGTGTAGGCGACAAAGGTGAGATAGCCGCCGGTGGTGTGGACGACGCCCTTGGGCTTGCCCGTGGAACCGGAGGTGTAGAGGATGAAGAGGGGATCTTCCGCGTCCATCCACTCGGGGGGACAATCGGCGGAGGCCTTGGCCATCGCTTCGTCCCACCAGAGGTCCCGGCCTTCCTTGAAGTTGCACTTGATCTTGTCGCCCACGCGGCGAACAACTATCATCTTCTCCACGGAGGGACTCTCGGCGACGGCGGCGTCGGCGCTGTCCTTCTGGGGAACCGCCTTGGCGCCCCGGAAGGTCCCGTCGCAGGTGATGAGCACCTTGGCGGTGGAATCCTGAAGCCTGTCTCGCAGGGAATCGGAGCTGAAACCGCCGAAGACGATGCTGTGGATGGCGCCGATGCGGGTGCAGGCCAGCATGCTGATGGCCAGCTCGGGGATCATGGGGAGGTACATGCAGACACGGTCGCCCTTCTTAACCCCCAGACCCTTGAGAACGTTGGCGAATTTGCAGACTTCCTCGTACATCTGCCGATACGTGATGGCCCGGTCCTCGCCTGGTTCGTTGCCTTCCCACTGGATGGCGACCTTGTCGCCCCGGGTCTTGAGATTCTTGTCGAGGCAGTTATAGGAAACGTTCAGCTTCCCGCCCTCGAAGAACTTCACGTAGATATCGCCCTTCCTGATATCGAAGTTATAGTCCATGACCTTGTCGAAGGGCTTGAACCATTCCACATACTCCTTGGCAATCTCCGACCAGAAGCCGTTCGGATCCTCGATGGAACGCTTCCAGAGCTTGTCGTAGGCTTCCCGACCGCTGATGAAGGCCATCTTCTTGACCTTTTCCGGTACGGGATAGACCTCTTTCAACTGAACCTTCTCTTCTGCCATACTGTTTTGTTACCTCCTAATTTATTGGATGAGCTTGTCAGGATACTGCTTCGGGCGCCCCGGCCCCGGTCGGGACATGTCCGCCGGCGATTACGGTCAAGAGCTTGCGACAACACGACCGGCGGGGTGGGAACCCTGATTAAACGGCGTTGACAAGGCATAAATCGAGACGATCATGAGGCCCCGACTCGACGCGACTTGCACTATATCAATATGCCCCTCATGTCAAGAGATATTTTGGAGTTTTGGCGCTCCCGGAGGGCGGCGGCGCCGATCCCTCCCGCCCCCCGCCCCCCGTGTCGAAAACACAACCGCTTCACCCGGACCAGGGCGGAGCTGTGTCGATTGCGCCACACCGAAGACCAGGCCGACCACCCACGGTCCTCCTTACCCTTCCCGCGGCGCCGCAACCAAACCATCTTGGGACCGCCGACGCCCCGCCGCCTGGAAATGGCCTCCCGGGTCACATCCTGGCCCGCCCCTGACGTTCCGTCGCAACGCCGTCCGCGTCAGAACGCGAGCGAAAATGAATACGAATGAATATCGGTCGGTTGCTGATGTCGAGAAGCCCAGATTCCGCCGGGACGGGGAGCGTTGCAGGGCCATTTAGCGCCGGCATCTTATTCCATCGGCCCGACGCTGTTCACCGCCGGAGCGAGCCATGCCACGCCGCGCCATCCGCGCCGCCTTGCCGCACGCCCCCGGGCGGCCCTCCTCATTATCTTTTGTGAAGGGCATACTTATTGCTTTGGATTCCCCAAACGACAATTTTGTCGAATCCATCGACCGGCGCCGGCAACTTTTGTCGAAAAGACCTTGACATCCCCCTCCGGGGGTGTTAGGGTGCGAAAAAATCCAAAGGGAGGAGGGATGCCCGGCAAAGGAATAAACTACGGATAAAACAGGAACATAGGCAACAGTTAAGTGGCAACTCCCGGGAAATGCCCGTTTCTCAGGGAGGAAGACAATCGACAAAACTCTCATCAGGAGGAAACAAATGAGAAAATTATGGGTAATCTTACTGTCCCTCGGGCTGATTGCGGCCTTCGCCATGCCCGCCGCGGCGGTAGATGTAAAGTTCAGCGGCCAGTACTACGCCTTCGGCGCGTACGTGGACAACCCCTCGCTGCTGGATAAGAATGAGGCCCCCGGCGCCGCTTCCTGGGGCGCCGTGGACGCCTCGCAGGCCAACAGCGCCACCCGCGACAACCGGTCGCTGCGTGGTCCCTACGCCTGGTACGCCCAGCGGCTCCGGATGAACGTCGAGTTCCAGGTCGTAGAGGGCCTGCAGCTCGTCACCCGCTTCGACGCGCTGGAGAAGCACTGGGGCGATCAGGGCTGGGCGGGAGGCACTGGCGAGACCCAGACCCGAACCCAGACCCCGTTGGGATCGCTCGATCCCAATGCCGTTAGGCGAGGCGCCGCCACCCCCAAGACCCAGGAAAACCTCGAATTTGAACGGGCCTATCTGGATTTCAACGTCCCCTTCGGTAAGTTCCAGGTCGGCTACCAGCAGTTCCTCATGTGGGGCACCGACTTCCTGAACACCCCCCTGAGCGCCGGCGGCATCCGCTACTACTTCAGCCAGGGTCCCTGGATGGCGGTAGCGGCTATCGAAAAACGGGCCGAATATGTAGGGCTGAACGCCAACAACATCGGCATCGCCAATGACGCCGACAAGGACGTCTATGACCTGGGCGCCATCTACAAGCTGAAAAACGGCGAAGTGGGCCTCCTCTACCAGTACAATCGCAACAGCCAATCCAAGTGGCAGCAGGGCAACGGCTATCTGACCTCCCTTCATGGCCTTTTCCCCTACACCAAGCTGACCTTCGGCAACTTCTTCGTCGAGGCCGAGGGCGTTTACGGCTGGGGCGATCTCCGCAATTTCGAGAGCACCACCACGGCCCCGACCGTCGGCGGCGCACCCGGAGCGGGTCAACCGCTGACCAATGTCGGCCTGTCCGCGCTGGGGGCCTTCGTCCATGCCAAGTACGACTGGAAGCCCGCCTATTTCGGCGCCCAGTTCGTCTATCTCAGCGGTGACGATATGTCCAACTCCGACAAGGTTTCCGGCTCCATCACCGGGGCCCTCCAGGCCAACTACGGCTTCAACCGCGCCCTGATCCTCTGGAACTCCGATTACGGCGACAACCTCGGCCAGATGTGCGGCAACATGGCGCAAAACACAGCAAATCGCAGGACTGGAAGTTTGTACACCAACTTCGTGTTCATGGACAACGTCTGGTTCTGGCAGATCTATGCCGGGGTCAAGCCCACCCCGAAGTTGGACTTCAAGGCCGCCTTATCCCTCGCCTCCGCCGACAAGAAGCCCAAGAGCGACGTGGGCGCCACCGGTAGCGTGGGTTACTACGGCACGGTCGTCCGAGAATTCGACTCCGACAAGTACGGCACGGAACTCGACCTCACCGGCACCTACAAGATCTACGACAACCTCTCCTACATGGTGGGCTTCGGCTACCTGTGGACGGGCGACTACTTCAAGGGCTACGATGTCAACGCCAAGGTCAAGGACAACTACCTCCTGACCCATCGCCTGACCTTGAACTTCTAAGTCGTTTCATGTAACAGCGACTTGCAGCGGCAAGGGCCCCGGAGGCATCCTCCGGGGCCTTTTTTACCCTGCCCTCGGAAAGAAAAAATATAAAAGGTTACGTAATGCCCCTCTATGATTTTGAATGTTTGCGATGCCAGCGCCAATTCGAGGCCTTTCTCAAGATGAGGGAAACGCCGGCGGCGCTTACCTGCCCGGAATGCGGCGCCGGCAACCCCCGGAAACTCGTCACCGCCTTCCAGACCAATGCCTGGTCCAGTTTCCTCGACGACATGGAAAGGCGGGTCAACCCCCAGAAATTCAAGTGATCTCAACTGTCGAGGAGGCGTCGTCATCCAGAGGATCTACGGTAATCTGAACGGGCTCGGGGCGGAGCAGATCAGACGCATCGGGCTCTTCTACCGGCGTCGTCTCCCCCCGGAGACGGTCCTGACCCAGGAGATGGCCCGGCAGTTGACGGAATTGTCGCGCCATCTCAACCGCCAGCTCGGTCTCCTGATCACCCGTCGCGGCGAGATCGCCTATGTCGTCGTGGGGGATCACCAGGGCATCGTCATCCCCAATCTCGACGGCTTCCGGGCCTCCTCGGCGCGTTTCAAGGGATTGCGCCTGGTCCATACCCATCTTCACGGCGAGCGCCTCACCGACGACGATTTCACGGACCTGGCCCTCCTGCGCCTCGACATGGTCTCCGCCGTGGAGACCCTTCCCGACGGTTTGCCCGGCGTCGTCCACAGCGCCCATCTCATCCCGGAAAACAGCGAGGGCAGGTTCTGGACCTGCCTGGAATCCCGCCGCCCTGCCGAGATAGGGATCGACTTCCCCTCCTTCATCACCGCCCTGGAAGGGGAATTCGCCCGGCGTCAGAAGACCCGCAAGGTCGAGGCCCACGACCGGGGGATCCTGATCCGGGTCGAAACCGACCCCCTGGCCGACGCCCCCCTCTCCCTGGCGGAACTGGCGGAACTGGCCCGGTCCAGCGGTGTCGAGGTCTTCGATACGGTGATCCAGTATCGCAACGTCCGGGACCCCCGCTACGTCCTGGGCCGGGGCAAGCTGGCGGACGTGGTCATCAAGGCCCTCCAGATGGGGGCGAACCTCCTCATCTTCGATCACGAGCTGACCCCCGGGCAGGCCCGCTCCCTGGCGGAGTTTACGGAAATGAAAATCATCGACCGGACCCAGGTGATTCTCGACATCTTCGCCCAACGGGCCCACAGCCGGGAGGGCAAGATCCAGGTGGAGCTGGCCCAGTTGAAATACCTCCTACCCCGCCTCGCCGCCAAGCATACCGCCATGTCCCGGCTTACCGGCGGCATTGGGGCCCGGGGGCCCGGGGAGACGAAGCTCGAAATCAACCGTCGCCGGATCCGGGAACGGATCCATTTCCTGGAAAAGGCCCGGGGAGAAATCGAAAAGGCCCGGGGCCAGCGGCGGGTCAAGCGGGAGAAGGTGGGCCTGCCCGTCATCTCCATCGTCGGCTATACCAATGCGGGCAAATCGACCCTCCTCAACAGCCTGACCCAGAGCGATGTCTTCACCGAAGACCGCCTCTTCGCCACCCTGGACCCGAAAAGCTCCCGTCTCCGCTTCCCCAGGGATACGGAGGCGGTGATCACCGATACCGTGGGCTTCATCCGCGATCTCCCCCCGGACCTCTTCGCCGCCTTTCGGGCCACCCTGGACGAACTCCAGGAGGCCCACGTCCTGCTGCACGTCGTGGACGCCGCCAATCCGGATTGCGAGCGCCATATCGCCGCGGTGGAAAAGATCCTCGCGGAACTGGCGATCGACCACAAACCCACCGTAATGGCCTTCAACAAGGAGGACCGCGTGGCCGACCGGGAAGTCCTTGACGCCCTCTGCCGGCGTTACGGGGCCATCGCCGTCTCCGCCCTGGACAAGAAGACCCTGCCGCCCCTGATCGCCAGACTGGCGAAGGTGGTCAAAAATCTGGACCAGTGATGAGCGGCGTCGTGGGGAAACCTAATCTTTCCCGATCGCAGTGGAGGGCGATCTGGCTAGGCGTGGGGATTGTCCTCATCACCCTGGCGGTTTACGGGCAGGTCGTCCATCACGACTTCATCGACTTCGACGACTACGAATACATCACGGAAAACCCCCATGTACGGACCGGCCTCACCCTCGAGAATATCGTCTGGGCCTTTACCTCCTATCATTCCCACAACTGGCACCCCCTCACCTGGATCTCCCACATGGCGGACGTCCAGCTCTTCGGCCTCGTTCCCGCCGGGCACCACCTGGTCAACGTCGCCTTTCACGCGGTCAATTCCCTCCTGCTCATGGCCCTGCTGTGGCGAGTGACCGGCGCCCTCGGTCCGAGCGCCTTCGTGGCCGCCCTGTTCGCCCTGCATCCCCTCCATGTGGAATCCGTGGCCTGGGCGGCGGAACGGAAGGACGTCCTGAGCTGTTTCTTCTGGCTTATGACCATCGGCATGTATGTCCGCTACGTCCGCCGACCGGGCTGGAAACGCTACCTGCCCATGGTCGCGGTCTTTGCCCTGGGGCTGATGGCCAAGCAGATGCTGGTCACCCTGCCCTTCGTCCTGCTGCTTCTCGATTTCTGGCCCCTGGGGCGGTGGCGGCCGTGGCTTGCCAACGAGAGCGGCGGCATCTCGTTCCCGATGCGGGGAGTCAGGGGGCAAGAGACGGCAGGGACAGGGGTGGCGGCCATGGCGGAGTCAGGGGCGGGCAGCCATGTCGTGGTCACCAGGGCAGTTCGTGAGAAGAAATCAGATGCCGCCGTTTCGCCGTCAGGCAAGTCGTTATCACCCTCTCGGGAGGGGGCATCCAGTCCTTCGCCAGGAAAGGCGACGGAGGCAAAGAAAGGCGACGACGGTAAAAGAGGCAGGAAGCGGACCCCCCCCCGGGGCGGGGAGATGAAGGCCGGGGCGGGGGAGGCGGGGAGGACGGGGGGAACGGCGCCCATTTCCTTTGGCCGCCTCGTTTTGGAAAAGACGCCGTTTTTTATCCTGGCGGGGATCGCCGGGGCGATCGTCTTTGCCGTCCAGCTCAAATCCGGCGTATTGTACGGCCTGCCGGCCTTTCCCCTCACGGTGCGCATCGAAAACGCCCTGGTCTCCTATGTCGCTTATCTGGGCAAGACCCTTTGGCCCGTAAACCTGGCGGTTTTCTATCCCCATCCCCTCCACGCCCTGCCCTTGTGGAAACCGCTCGGCGCCGCCGGCCTGCTCTTGGCGGTCTCCGCCGCCGTCCTCCGGCTGAGGAAGCGGCATCCCTACCTCCCGGTGGGCTGGTTCTGGTATCTGGGGACCCTGATCCCGGTGATCGGCCTCGTCCAGGTGGGGGTCCAAGCCATGGCGGACCGCTACACCTACATCCCCTCGGTGGGCCTCTTCCTCATGATCGCCTGGGGAGGGTGGGAGTTGATCCGGTGGCTCTACAGAATTTCCATGGACTGTGTGGCGACAACGTCCCCGTCTCCCTCCATCCCTCGGACAGGCGCCTCCGAAGCGGCTGACCCGGGGCACCCCGAAGGGAAGACACCGGGGCGTGAAAAGGCAAAAAATGGCGTGCGGCCGCCGGAACGTCCCCTGACAAGCCCTGCCCATCGCCCGCCTTCCCGCTGGATCGCCGGCGGCCTGGCCCTGACGGCGCTCCTCCCCTTGAGCTTCTTGACCTGGAAACAGACGGGATACTGGCGGGACAATGCGACCCTTTACGAACACGCCGCCCGGGTCGTCCCGGACAACTACTGGGCCTATAACAACCTCGGGGCCGCCCTGGCGGAGCGGGGGCAACGGGAGGAAGCGGAGGCCCTGTTCGCCAAATCCCTGGCGATCATGCCGGGCTACCCCGGGGCCAACCGGAACATGGCCGTCGCCCGTTACAAGAAGGGACGCTACGTCGAGGCGCTTCCCTTTCTCGCGAAGGCCCTCGAGGCGCAGCCCCGCAATCCGGAGCTTCATTACACCCGGGGGGCGGTGCTGCTGAAGCTTGGCCGCTCCGCCGAGGCCGCGGCGGCCTTTCGGGAGGCCCTGGCCTTGCGCCCCGCCGATCCCGACGCCGCCGCCGGCCTGCGGGAGGTTTCCGTTACTCCTTCCTCGCCCGCACACCGATAAGGGCCTCCCGCCTTAGTCGAACAGATTTTGGCGAATTCACGGCAATGGCCAAAGCCTCACGCATCGCTTTTTCGAGACCTTTGAAAAACTCCGTTCCCGCATCCATACTGTCATTCCCGCGAAATCGGGAATCCTGTATTTTCAACCAATTAGCTACGGGCACCGGATTATGCCAGTAAGATGAATTTGATAAGTTATGCAATTGGTTCTCATAAATCGGTCATCCCGTGCCTCGTATCGCGATAAGGGGCACGGGATGACAAAAAAGGGACTTTTTGAGTTTTTACGAGATCATCGATCATGTTTTAAACAGCCGCCATGGCGATGCCGTCAGACCCCTTGCGTCTCAATGGAGGATGTAAACCGGAACATCCTTGCCAAAATTGTTGACGACCGGCGTCTGCTGATACCCCGACTCACGAGAATACTTGATGGTCAGCATTTTGGCATAACTTCCGAGTTCATAAATGCTCACCCGGCCATCCTTGTTGGCATCGACGCTCCGATTGTTGTCAAGGGCTTCCAACAGGGCATAGGTGAACATGCCATTCTTGCCCTTGAAACCGTCCAGGGCTTTCTGAGTAGAACTGGCCGAAGCGAACATATGCAAACCCATGTTACGGGCCAGTACCGACATGCGGGCGTCGTAAAGGCCGCCGATGAAGGTGTCGAGTCCTCCGGCATGACAGGTATCCAGAATGAATATCTGCTTGAGCGATTTGATATCCTTTGACAATTCCATAATCTCATTGGAAGTGATCAGACAGTCCTGGTGCAAGCTTCCCCCGAAGTCGTGGGTCACGATCGCGTATAGCCCTCCGTGCAGAACCCCATGTCCGGCAATGAAGAAGAGGAAGACATCATTCGGTTTAACGGCCCGCGTCATCTCCGCGATCGCCGTTTTTATCCCAGACTTGGTGGCCTCCCCGTTCTTCAGTATCCGCACATGGATCCCGCTGGCTTTGTATTGAGTCAGTGATTCTGTCTCGATTAGGCGTGCGAAACTTTCGGCGTCCTTCACGGCAAAACGCAGGTTTTCATCCGACGCTTTATATTCATCGATGCCAACAGACAGGACAAACAGTCGGGGCTCCTCCGCCTTGAGTGTGGAAGCGAAAGTCGCCGTCTTGATCATACTCTGGACGGTATTGTCCTTGTTGAAGGCGGCAATGCCGACCTCATTCTCTCCCGGCACGGGATGGATCGCCACCTCGCCGGCCACGGAGTCTCCCTTCGGCGGCGCCTCGATCATGCTGGCCTTGCCTTGCTGTCGGCCCGCAATAACGATGCTCCGCATTTCCTCCCGCACCGCTTGTCCGGAATAATACGCCAACCCCACCTTGTCCGCCGCCGGTCTTTTCGTTTCCCGGTAATAGCCGTCTGATTTCACCAATTTGCCGTTATGGAAGATGCGGATCTCGCCGATTCCACCCCCGTTGCTTTCCACTTTATATTTGATTTTTAGGGTTGTCTCCCCCGAGTTCCTCGGAACGTTCGACAGCTTCACCTCCGGAGGGGGATTCTTCAGGGCATCTTCCATGGTGAGCGTAACCAGACCCGTGGTGTCTTCGCCGTGCAGCCTGGCGGCGATTATGTCCGGACGGTAGAAGACATCGTAAAACTGGTCGATCAGGTAAAACCACGCGCCTTTGGTTACCTTCATGTTGCCGAGGGCGCTTGCCGATCCTGCATAGTAGCCGTCCGGAGTCAAAATTACCCAGGCATCACGCAGGTCTTTGAATTCATCCTCCCTTGCCGCCACATCGGCCTTCATGAACATCGGGGGCAGATATTTGATGAATTTGACCATGGTAACGATCTCTTGCCCGGTTTTTACATTCCAGATCCGGGAGGTGGTGTCCGTGCTGCCCGATATGAGGAGCAAGCCGTCAGGGGCGACGGCAATGCTTCTTACATTGTTGGCGTGACCGCGGAATGTCCTGATCTCTTTACCGGTGACCGTATCCCACATCTTTACCGTTTCGTCGTAGCTGCCGGAAAAGGCGTTCTTACCGTCCGTGGAAAAGGCTACGCTGCGCACTAATCCGGAATGACCCGAAAAGGTGAGGATCTCTTTATCCGCGCCTATATCGATGAGTTTCAGCCTCCCTCGGGAATTCCCCACCAGGGCCCGGCGACCGTCCGGAGAAAACGCCAGCGCCGTGATGGTGCCATAATCTCCGGAAATTTTCTTGACCTCCCGCCGGGCGGTCACATCCCACAGCGATAGCGAAACTCCTTCATGTACCGTCAGGACATGGCGCCCGTCTCCAGAGAAGGCATAGGGAGTGAAATCCAGATTAGTGCCGGCGGACGACCTCTCTCCCACCTTGAACGCACCGTTCATCCCACCAGGGGAGATGCCCGTGATGTATATCTCCTGCTTGTGGTTTGCAGAAATCAACACCTTGTCGTTCTGGCTGAAAGCAAGGGCATTGACGGGCTCGGAAGCATCCTTATGGGAAGAAATCTCTTTTCCCGTCAGAATGTCCCAGCGGACAACGGTGCCGTCCATGCCTCCGGAAGCGAGTTGCCGATTGTCGTGAGAAAAGGCAAGCGATATCACCGATCCGCGGTGACCGCTGAGAATATGCATGCAGGTTCCGGAAGAGATATCCCAAAGCATAATCGTTTTATCACTAAGGCCGGACGCGGCATAGCGTCCATCGGGAGATATGGCGACGGCACTGACCAGGGCAGCCAGCGCGGCATGCCCTTCCATGCGCTTTGGGATCCCGCGTTGATCCGACTCTTCGACATCAAGGATCACCTTTGCCGCCAATGCCAGCTCGACCTTCGCACCGCTTCCTCTTCCATTCCCATTCGTAGTCGCACAGCCCCCGATGATCAGGCCAATTGCCATGATCGCCACCGCCCAGCGTTTCATATCATCGTCTCCTTTCCGGTTAGCGATGCAAATAACAACCCCTTACCGGCTGCTCCTGGAAGAAAATGTCATTTACGTACAAGCGCTTGTTTACATGACCCCCTTGTACCAGCCACCGTCGATCTGGATCGCCGCGCCGGTGATGTAGCCCGCCTGCTCCGAGGCCAGGAAGGTCACCAGGGCCGCGAATTCCTCTGGGGTTCCCAGGCGTCCCATGGGGATCGCCGCCTCCCAGCGCTCGATGACCGCCTCGGGGGTGCCTTTTTCCTTTTCCGCCATCACCTTGGCCAGATTCCGCACCCGGTCCGTCAGGGTGTAGCCGGGGCAGACGCTGTTCACCGTGATATTGAACGGGGCCAGTTCCGTGGAGAGGGTCTTGGCCAGGCCGATGACCCCGGAACGGACCGTATTGGACAGGATCAGGCCGTCGATAGGCTGTTTCACCGAGATGGAGGTCATGTTGATGATCCGCCCCCAGCGCTTTTCCTTCATCGTCGGGACGACCTCCCGGGTCATGACGATGGTGCTCAGGAGGTTCAGGTGGAAACCGTTGATCCACATGGCATCGTCGATCTCCAGAAAGTTCATCGCCGGCGGTCCGCCTGCGTTGTTGACCAGGATATCCACCGTCCCGAAGTGGGCCCGGGCCTTGCGGACAAACTGGGTGGCCTGGAGAGGATCCGCCACATCCGCCGCCACCGCCAGCGTCTCCGCGCCGGTTTCATCGCGCAGGAGCTTCTCCGCCGCCGGCAGGGAAGGATCGTCGAGGGCGCAAATGGCCACCTTCGCCCCCTCCCGGGCCATCTCCAGGGCTACCGCCCGTCCCAGTCCCATGCTCCCTCCGGCCACCAGGGCCACCTTGTTCTTCAATCCCAGATCCATTGCATCCTCCTTTTTTTCGGGAACCTTAACAAAAAAAGCCTCCTCAGGTCAATGGGGGAGTGATTTCCAGGATTTTTCCTATTGACAAGCCCGGTTTTTTATTTTACGCTGCCCAAAACTTTCTCAAAGGCGATACGAAACGTGACGGGTAACGAAAAAAGGGCATTGGAGACGCTGAACAAACGCTTCGGGTTGTTGCGCCTCGCTCTTCTTCTGGTGGGCCTGTACCCACCACCCGGCGTTTTTAGGACTTAAACGAGCACAACCAACGACGATTCCTAAGAGGCCACGGGTGGAAAATCCGTGGCCTTTTTATTTTTATCTCACAAAAAAGGAAGGGACAAGCATGTACGAAATCATCTGGCATGGAAGAGGGGGACAGGGGGTGGTAATCGCCGCCCAGATGCTGGCCGAGGCGGCCTATCTCCAGGATTTCCGGGGCGTGACTTCGGCGCCCACCTTCGGCCCGGAAAGGAGGGGAGCGCCGGTTGCCGCCTCCACCCGCATCGCCCAGGAGGAGATCCGCATCTTCTCGCAGATCGAGGCGGCGGATATCGCCGTGGTCCTCGACGAAAGTCTCTTTCGGGTCGTGGACATCTACAGCCGGCTCCGGAAGGACGGCGCGCTCATAATCAACTCTCGGAAGCCTCTGGAGAAATGGGAGACGAAGGGGGACTGCCGCCTGGCCGTTGTGGATGCCGCCGCCATCGCCCTCAGGCATCATTTGAGCAAGGAGGGGGCGCCGGTGGTCAACACCCCCATGCTGGGGGCCTTTGCCCGGGCCACGGGCCTCGTCTCCCTGGACAATCTCGAAAAGGCCCTGAACCACAAACTCCCGCCGGGGCAGGGGGCGAGGAATTTCGCCACCGTGAAGGCGGCTTACGAAGAAACCAAACTCGGAGACAAACCATGAACGTAAAAAGAGACGACAGCATCTCGGCCATGTGCACCGTGGCCATCGGCGAGGGAGGCAAGACGGGGGACTGGCGAAGCCTACGCCCCGTCATCGACCACAGCCGCTGCATCCCCGCCGTAAAGAAAAAGGCCGCCTGCTTCCTCTGCTGGCTATACTGTCCCGAAGGGGTGGTCAAGGCGGGGATAACGGTGGAAATCGACCTGGATTACTGCAAGGGCTGCGGCATCTGCGCCGAGGAATGCCCGGCCAAGGCCATCACCATGGTTAGGGAGGGCGAAGACAATGAATGATGTCCAGATCATGACCGGCAACTCCGCGGCGGCCATCGGGGCCAAACTGAGCGCCGTGCAGGTCGTCGCCGCCTACCCCATCACCCCCCAGTCCCAACTGGCGGAGATCCTCTCCCAATACATCGAAGGCGGCGAGTTGAGGGCCGAATACGTCCGGGTCGAAGGGGAACATACGGCCCTGACCGTATGCATCTCCGCTTCCACGGTGGGCGCCCGGGTCTTCACCGCCACCAGCGCCAACGGCCTCCTCTACATGCACGAACAGCTCCACTGGGCCGCCGGTTCCCGGCTTCCCATCGTCATGTGCTGCGTGAACCGCGGCGTCGGGGCCCCCTGGACGATCTTCAACGACCAGCAGGACTCCCTCGCCCAGCGCGACACCGGCTGGATCCAGATATACTGCCGCAACAACCAGGAGATCCTCGATACGGTGATCCAGGCCTACCGCATCGCCGAGGCGGTGTATGTCCCGGTGATGGTCTGTTACGACGGCTTCGTTCTGTCCCACACCATGATGCCCGTCGCCGTCCCGGCGGCGGCCCGGGTCCGGGAATTCCTGCCGCCCTACCAGCCCCATACCATCCTCTCCCCGGAGGACCCCCGGAACCTCAACCCCGTCCTGTTTCCCTGGCGGCGGGAAAACAGCGCCGGCGTCCTCTGCGACGGCTATATGGAGATGCGCTACAAGCTCCAGGCGGCCCTGGAGAAGACGCCCGCGGTCATCCAGGAGACGAACCGGGACTTCGCCTCGGTCTTCGGCCGGGATCACGGGGGATTGTTCTGGGAATACCTCACCGAGGATGCGGAATTCTATCTCGTGGGGCTGGGCTCCATGGCCAGCGAGGCTACGAAGGCCGCCGACATGTTGCGACAGGAGGGCATAAGGGCCGGGACCGTCGGCGTCCGCGTCTTCCGGCCCTTCCCGGCCCAGGCCCTGCGGGAGGCATTCCAGAAGGCCCGGGGGATCGTGATCTTCGAGAAGGGGATCAGTTACGGGTACGAAGGCCCCCTATGCTCCGACCTCAAGGCCGCCCTTTACCGGGCGGAGCGCCAGGCGCCGATCCATAACTACATCGCCGGCCTCGGCGGCCGGGACGTCAAGGCCCGGGAACTCGCCGACGCCGCCCGGGCGTCCTGGCAGGCAATGGAAAAGGGGATTCACGAACAGCCAACATCATGGCTCAACTGCTTCACGGGGTGAAAAAATGCCGGAAAATCTATTTAAAATCAACGCAAAGGAGTACATCCTCCCGGGAACCCGGGCCTGTCAGGGCTGCGGCCTTTCCCTCGCCTACCGCTACGCCCTCAAGGCCCTGCGGGAGAACACCATCGTCACCCTGCCCGCAAGCTGTCTGTGCGTCCTCCACGGCATCTATCCCAGCACGCCGGTGATGATCCCCTGCCTTAACAATTCCTTCGCCAGCACCGCCGCCTCGGCTTCCGGCCTGGTGGCGGGCCTCCAGGCGATGAACCGGTCGGACATCACCGTCATGGCCATCGCCGGCGACGGTGGCACCTTCGACATGGGCATCCAGGCCTTGAGCGGGGCCGCCGAACGGGGCACGGATTTCATCTACGTCTGTTACGACAACGAGGGCTACATGAACACGGGGACCCAGCGCTCCAGCGCCACCCCCCTGGGGGCCCTCACGACCACCACCCCCATCGCGACGAAGCAGCAGCACAAGAAGGACTTCATCAAGATCATGGAGGCCCATGACATCGCCTATCTGGCCACGGCGTCGCCATCCTATCCCATCGATCTTTACGACAAGTTCGTCAAGGCCAAGAAGATCCGGGGCACCCGCTACATCCATCTCTACATCCCCTGCCCCCCGGGGTGGGCCTATCCGCCCAAGGATACGGTGAAGATGGGACGCCTGGCCGTGGAAACGGGCATCGCCCCCCTCTTCGAGATCGAAAACGGGCGTTTCCGCTTCACCGGCCGGAGCAAGTCCATGGCCGAAAGAGGCAACCGCCTGCCGGTGATCAACTATCTGGAAAAACAGGGCAGATTCCGGAGGATGAACATCGAGCAGCTCCACCAGACGCAGCGCTGGGTGGACGGCAAGTGGCAGGAGTACCTGCGGCGGGCCCAGGAGTAAAGGGTGGGGGGGGGGGGACGCTCCCCCCACGACACCCTTGCAAGACGACCCGTCTGGTCATGCCGAGCTTGAGACGGCAGCCGGAGGACGCCTGAAAACACGGGCTGCCAACTTCCGCCGGCATGACGATCGGGCGCCGGCAACGGCGTTTTTCAAAGGCCTCATCCTTGCAAAGGCCCCCCTCAACGCGCCGCTGGGGTCGATTCTTCGCCTCCGGCCGCCAGGCGTACGGCCTCACCGGGGACGGGGAGACGGCCTCACCGGGAACAGCGGGAACAGGAAGACGGCATCACCGGGGGCGGGGAGACGGCATCACCGGGGGCGGGGGGACGACGCGTCGTCGAGGGCCCCCATGATGAGGGCGGCATGCCGTCGCGACGCCCCCTGGTTGGCGACGACGGCCGCCCGGGCCGCTTCTCCGCGAGCGGCCAATACGTCAGGCCGGGCGACGAGCCCGCGGACGGCCGCCAGGAGTTCCCGGCCGTCCGCGACGGGCGCCCCCGCCCCAACCTTTTCCAGCAGTTCCTTCTCGTCGAGAAAATCCTCCATGGACGGCCCGTAGCAGACGACTTTCCCCCAGGCCGCGGGCTCGAGGATGTTCTGCCCTCCCCGGGGGACGAGACTGCCGCCGCAGAAGACCACCGTCGCCAGGCTGTAGATCTTGAAGAGTTCGCCGATGACATCCACCACGATCACCCTTTCCGTGGTCCGCTCTTTTCCCGAGGCGATCTCCCGCAGGGTGATGAGGTCCGTGCAGCCATGGCGGCGGCACAGCTCCCGGACCGCCGCCCCCCGCTCCACGTGGCGGGGGATCAGGATGAGCTTCAGGGCGGGGATATCCCGGAGGAGTTCCCGGTAAACCTCCAGCACCACCGTCTCCTCGCCTTCATGGGTGCTCCCCGCCACAAAAACCGGCCCTTCGTCCCGGGGAGATAGGTTGAGCCGCCGGGCGATCTCCTCCCGGAGCCCCGGGGACACCTTGGCCGCCAGACCGTCGTATTTGGCGTTTCCCAGGATTTCCATCCGCTCGGGGGGGAGGCCCAAGGACAGGAGACGCTCGCCGTCCACGGCGGAAATGACGCCGACCCGATCCACCAGGGCCAGGACTCTCTCCCAGAAGCGGCGGGTCCGGCGGTAACGGCGAAAGGAACGGGGGGAGATCCGGCCGTTGATCATCACGATGCGGACGCCTCGCCGATGGCAGGCGCGGAGAAAATTGGGCCAGATTTCCGTCTCGGTCATGGCAAAGACATCGGGTCGGACCCGATCCAGGACCTTTTCCACCACCGCGGGGATGTCGAGGGGATAATAGATGATCGCCGTGGCATCCCTGACCAGGCTGCGGGCCATGTCCTGGCCTGTTTCCGTGCTGGTGGACAGGACGATGCACGCCTCGGGTCGCAGCTCTCGCAGGGCCGCCACGATGGGGGCCGCCGCCGTCACCTCGCCGACGGAAACGGCGTGAATCCAGATCCGCGGGCGCCCCTTCATCCCCTCATACGCCGCCGCCGGCGCTCTCCCCAATTTGGCCCCCAGGCTGCGCCGGTACTTCCCCGTAAGCGCCATCTTCAACCCGTAATAGGGAAGGGCGACCAGGGCCGCGGCGCCAAGGACCACATTGTAGAGAAAAAAAAGCATCCCGAATCCTTTTTCGTCTTGTCTGGGAGCGCCGAGAAGCAGTCGTCCGACGGCCGCAACCCGTCCCGTTTATCCGTGCGACCGCCGGACGATTTCAGGCGCGGCTTCCTTCCAGGCCCAGATCCCCTCGCGCCGAATCCGTGCGGCCGCGACGGCAAGGTAAATTTGTTCTATCTCTAAGTGGCTGGAAACAGGACTTGCCTCAGTTTTAGTAGATCATTCGCGATCAACTACTTCCATTGAGAACAAGTTTACCCTGGCCGCGACGGTTACGGCATTGACTCCGCCGCGCCGATGCGCTATAGGCAAGCCATGCGCATCATTGCCCCTTCCATTCTATCCGCCGACTTCAGCCGCCTGGGGGAGGAGATCCGCGCCGTCGAGGCGGCCGGGGCGGACTGGATCCATATCGACGTCATGGACGGACATTTCGTTCCAAATCTTACCATCGGGCCGGGCGTCGTGGCCTCCCTGCGGAGGATCACCCGGCTGCCCTTCGACGTCCACCTCATGATCGCCGAGCCCGACCGCTATCTGGACGCCTTTCTGGCGGCGGGCAGCGACTTCCTCACCGTCCATGCGGAGGCGGTCGTTCATCTCCACCGCGCCATCGCCTACATCAAGGAGAAGGGAGTCAAGGCCGGCGTGTCGATCAATCCCGCCACTCCGCCGGCCATGATCGAGCCGGTGCTGGCCGATATCGATCTGCTCCTCGTCATGACCGTCAACCCCGGCTTCGGCGGCCAGAAATTCATTCCCACCATGATTCCCAAGATACAGGCGGCAAGAAGGATGATCGACGAGACGGCCCCCCATGTCGTGCTCGAGGTTGATGGCGGCATTACCGTCGCCAACATCGACACCGCCGCCGCCGCCGGGGCGACGGCCTTCGTCGCCGGCAACGCCGTTTTCTCCAGCCCGGATTACCGCCAGGCCATCACCGCCCTGAAAGGATGAACGAGGGCGGTTCTGATTACGAAGCGAAACCTTTGAAAAACTCCACTCCAGCCTCCATGCAGTCATTACCGAGAAAGCGGGAAGCCAGTGTTTTCAATAATTTTGAGGTCAATATCCCCTAATCGAGCCTGGCCGCCAATCCTTCCCGCGCCTGTCGGGCCTCGGCGACGATCCTTTCCACCAGCTCGGCGACCGTGGGCTCGTCGTGGATGAGACCGGTGGCCTGTCCCACGGGCAGGAGACCCCGGTTCAGGTCCCCTTCTTCCGTGGCCAGTTGAAAGGCCTTGAAACCATTGGCCATATTAGCCATTTTCATGGCGTTTCCCCATCCCGAGGCAAGAATGCCGATTAAGAGTTTCCCATAGGGCATCTTCATCTGCCGGGCGACATCCCGGGAATTGACGAAGGCGGCGAGAAGATCAATCCTCCTCTTGAGGGCCTTTTCCGCCGCCTCGGTCTTGAGGACGCGGCACCAGATCCCGTCGAACCGCTTGGAGTAAAGGGTATCCGTTACCCCCATTTGGATGGACAGGGCCTTGTAATTTCTGTGGAGAGGGCTCTCCCGCGTCGTCATGAACCGGGTGCCCATGGCCACCCCCTCCGCCCCCAGGGCCAGGGCCGCCGCCAACCCTCGGCCGTCGGCAATGCCACCTGCCGCCACCACGGGTATATCCAGGACGTCCGCCAGGCTGGGGACGAGAACCATGGTCGTCACCGCCTCGCCGTGGGCCGCCGCCTCGTTGCCCGTGGCGATGACGCCGTCGGCGCCGTAATCCTGGGCCCGCCGGGCGTGCCGGGCGTTGACCACCGTGGCGAATACCTTGCCTCCGTACTTGTGGGCCTCCCGGACCAGCCAGTCGCCCTTGCCCAGGGCGAAATTGATCACCGGCACCTGCTCCTGAAGAAGGACCTTCGCGTTAGCCATCGCCCCCGGCATCAACAGGGTGGCATTGCAGCCGAAAGGTTTGTCCGTAAGCGAACGGATTTCCCGAATCGCCTTCCGGGTCTCCTCCGGATCCATGGGCCCCGTCGCCAGGATGCCCAGACCCCCGGCATTGGACACGGCGGCCACCATCATAGGAACGCTGATCCAACTCATTCCCGAGAGGAAAATGGGGTATCGGATCCCCAAAAGTTCCGTAATCCTTGTTTTCACATCCCTACTCCTGAAACCTTATCGACACGACAAGAAGCCGCCTCATCTCTCTCGAGATCTTGGAAAACCCAGGCTCTCCCGCGGCCCCGGCGGAAGCCCCGAGTCCAGGAGGTCTTGAAAATGCCGTCTTCCCGCTTCCGCCGGCCCGATGGGCGGGAGTCGGAAACCGTGTTTTTCAAGGGCCTCCGTTGGCGGGCGTCGGCCAAGGGTGGCAATTCGCAGGGCGCCGCGCCCCTCCCTGCCAACCGCCTCGTTTTCGCCGGTGTTTCCTTACATCCCTTCCGCCCCGTGGTCAAGCATATTCACCCCCGGGTCACGGCAAATTTGTTCTCAATGTAAGTAGTTGATCTTGAATGATCTACTAAAACTGAGGCACGTCCTGTTTCCAGCCACTTAGCCCAAGTTCATGATCGTAAAAAATATTATTAGCATTATCGAGTGCTTACGGGAGGCCTTCCTTTTGAACGGCCAAGGAAAAAGGCGACGACATGGATTTGTTCAGCGCCCCTGTCGCCGTGCCGGCGGAAGCCGGAATGTTTGGTTTTCGAGGCATTCCCGTCCCCGGATTATACCGGGGCGGCAGGAAATGGTCGATTTTCAAAGGTCTCGAGGCGGAAAGGGAGGAAAGGACGAGGAGCGGCCTCCGGGCCGCCCCCCGTCCTTCGGGTTAGGAAAATCCTTTATGAAAGCCGGGCCGCTCCCCGCTTTTCAAATGATGTAGGTTTTGCGCAGCGCCACCTTGTTGATCTTGCCGACGCTGGTTTTGGGAATGGTTTCCACGATCTCCACCCGATCCGGAACGCCGTATTTGGGGATCTTCCCCGCTTCCGAGGCCTTCAGAATGAACTGGCGCAGTTCCTCGCCTGTGACCTTGCCGACGTAATCGGGTTTCAACGCCGCCACCAGGAAGGGCCGCTCTCCCCATTTGGCATCAGGGAGACCGATGGCCGCCGCCTCCATGACCGCCTCGTGGCCGGACATGATGTTCTCCAACTCCAGGGAGGAGATCCATTCGCCGCCTGTTTTGATCACATCCTTGATCCGGTCCGTAACCTGGAGGTAGCCCTCCGTGTCGATGAGGCCCACATCCCCGGTGTGAAGCCAGCCGTCCGTCCAGAGTTCCTGGGAGCGGTCCGGATCCTTGTAATAGCTCTCCGTCAGCCAGGGGGCGCGCACGCAGACTTCTCCCGTGGCCACGCCGTCATGAGGCACGTCCCGGCCCTGGGGATCCTTGAGGCGCACATATACCAGGGGCGCTGGCAGGCCGGTCTTGACCAGGGTGTCGGCGTTCTCCTCCATGGAGTTGTTCAGCATCCAGGGCTTGAGATTGGCCGCCGTAAGCAGGGGGCAGGTCTCCGACATGCCATAGGCAGCGAAGATCTGGATGCCCAGTTTCATGGCCTCCAGGGCCAGGCCCTTGGTGAGCCGGGCGCCCCCGATGATAACCTTCCAGAAGGAAAGATCGTACTGTTTCGCCGCCGGGCTGGACACCAGCATCTGAATGATCGTCGGTACGCAGTGGGAAAAGGTGACCCGTTCCGTAAGGATGAGCTTCAGGAGCATGGCCGGTTCGTAACGTCCCGGATAGACCTGTTTGACCCCCAGCATGGTGGCCGCCCAGGGAAAGCCCCAGGCATGGACGTGGAACATGGGGGTGATGGGCATATAGACGTCACTGGATTGGCAGCGGCCGATGGAGGAATAAGAGCCGGTGGCCAGAAGAAGGGCCTGGGCGTGGAGGACCAACTGGCGGTGGGAGAAATGGACCCCCTTGGGCAGGCCGGTGGTGCCGGTGGTGTAAAAGATCGTCGCCTGGGTATTCTCGTCCAGATCGGGGAAATCATACACCGGCGCCGACGCCGCCAGCATTTCCTCGTACTCCCCGTCGAAAGGCACCTTTGTTGTGGGTCTGTTGCCGTCGTCGGTAATCAGGATGACCTTTTTGACCGTCGTCAGCTTATCCCGGATCGCCTCGAGAAGGGGCACGAAATCCTGATGGATCAGAACGATCTTGTCCTCCGCATGATTCATCGTATAGAGGATCTGTTCGGGGGAAAGGCGCCAGTTCTGGGTATGCATGATGGCGCCCATCATGGGTACGGCGAAGAAACACTCCAGATAACGATGACTGTCGTAATCGAAGATGCAGACCCGGTCCCCGGGCCCGACGCCGATTGTTTCCAGGCCGTTGGCCAGGCGCTGAATCCGTTCGTTGAGGGTCCGGTAGGTAAGGCGGACCTTGTCCCGGTAAACGATTTCCTGGTTCGGGGCAAAGGCCAGGGGCATCTCGAGGATATGCTTGATCAACAGTTGATACTTGTACGGTTCGCCCGGTGCATACACTTTTTCCGCCATGGAAGTTCCTCCTTTTTCTTTTAGTTTTCCCTCATAGCACAACTAACCGTTTACACTTGCCCTTTTGGAAACCTTTGAATAATTGCCCTGAAAACCTCCTTTTGCCATTCCCGCGAAAGCGGGAGTCCAGTGTTTTCGAGCATCTTCCGAATGCCGATTCAGGCCTGGCATGACAGGACAGGTCGTCATTCAAAGGTCTCTTTTGACATTTGCCTCACAAAGATAAAGGTTTCGGCCTTTTTGGTTTGCCTGGAAGGGGCGGACGGTGCTAACATACGGGTAACGCCTCCGCCCCGTCCGGACCCCACGGGCCCCGTCGCGGCCCGGTATCGCCCATCCTTGCCAGAGAGGAGGTCGATATCGTCCCTGGGCGGGGGAAATAGCATAACCCTATCGGTCAAGACAAGGAAAAAGTGGCGTTTCATGCACATAATCGTTGATGGTTACAATCTCATCCGCCAGTGGGATCAGCTCCGGAGGGCGGAGCGTCTCACCCTCGAAGAGGGCCGCCAGGCCCTGCTTCGCTTTCTCATCCCTTACCGGCAACGGAAGGGATGCCACCTGACGGTGGTGTTCGACGGCTGGGAAGGGGGTTCCGCGCATGAAGAAAGGGACCGGGTCGGAGGCATCGACATCCTCTATTCCCGTCGGGGGGAAAAGGCCGATGAAGTCATCAAGCGCCTGGCGGAGAGATCGGGCGAGGAACTCGTGGTGGTAACTTCGGATCGGGACATCGGCAACTTTGTGGAGAGGTCCGGCGGCGCGGTGGTGGCGTCACCCACCTTCGCCGCCATTGTCGCCGGCGTTCACGGGCCCACCCCGGCTTCCCCGATGGAAGGCGGGCGCGACGGCCGGGAGGAAGAGCCGGAAACCGGCAAAAGGGGAACGAAAAAGAAAGGACCGGCAAGAAAGATCTCCCGTCGGGAGCGGGAGCGCCAAAAACGACTCATGAAGCTCTGACGCCTACTTTATCGGGGTCACAGAAATTCAGGATAAAGTCTTCGAGCAGGAGATGGGGATTCCGGCCCGTGGTTTTCAACCGCAGATCCAGACGGGCCAGCTCCTGCAGGCAGGAGATCAAGGCCTCCTCGGAGAAGTCCCCGGCCCGCCGGCAGGCCTGGTAGATCACATAGGGATTTTCGCCCGCCAGATCGCCCGCCTCGCCTTTTTCCTCCCGGTCGGCGACCAGGGCCTTGATCTCCGGCATAATTCGGGCCTGAAACCGCCCATAATCCATTCCCGGCCGCCAGGACGGCAGGCGGCCGCCGTGGAGGAAGATCCGGGCATGGAGGAGAAAGCGGACCTCCCGGACCAGCATGGCCAGCACGACCAGCGGCTGCGCGCCCTGGTCCACGAGGAGTTCCCGGAGGATCCGCAGGGCCCGGGCGGCGGCCCGCTCCCCCAGGGCGGCGGTCAGCGCGAAGACGCTTTCCTCCTTCGTCTTCCCGATGACCTCTTCCACATCCTCCGGCCGGATCTCCCGCCGCTCCCCGGTGAAAACCGCCAGTTTCTCCAGGGCCTGGACGGAAGGAGTCAGTTCGAAACCCGTCCGCCGACCCAGCGCCTGCCAGGCCTCGGCGGTGAGGGTCTTCCCGTATCTGTCCAGCAGCGCTCTCGTTTTCGCCATCACCAGGCTCTGCTGCCGGGCCTCGCCCCGGGCGGCGGAAAACTGAACCACCCGGCCCTTTTCGGCGATAATCTTCACTAGGCGCTTGCGTTTGTCGATGTTCGGGGCGGTAAGAATCAAGACATTTCCCGGCGGCAGACCCGACATGAGGAGTTCCTCCAAACGGACCGGATCGGTTTTACGCGCCGGGGAGAGGCCTTCTTGGTCGGAGCAGATATCCAGGACGCGGGGAAGCCATTTTTCCAGATCGTCGATCCCCTCCTCTCCTGGCAGAAGGCGGGACCACTCCGCCGCGTCGATCCGCCGCCAGCCGTCATCCTGGAGATCCGCCAGACTCCAGCCCGCGATCCCAAGAAAGGTCATGAACTCCCGGGCCGCCTTCCGGGGCTCTTCCCTCAGGCATTCCTTGATCTTCTCGACGATGGGCGCCGGCGATTGGCGACCGGCAAGGAGGAACGGCGCCTGTCGGACCACGACAACCTTGGTTCCGGGGAGGAGGGGCGCGGTGCCGAGGTCCCTGCAGAGCCGGTCCACGTCCGTCTGTTCCGGCGCCGTAAAAAAGAGATTGAACGCCCGATCCGCCTCGGGAACCAGGGCGGCGACGATCCTGTCCAGGGCCTCGCGAACGAGAAACTCCTCCCCGTGGAGGAGATAGGCCGGCGCGATCTTTCCCGCCCGTATCTCGCGGATAATCCTGGCGACCTCATCGGCGGACCCCTTATCGCCCGCGTCCAACATGGCTCCTCATCGCTCCCCCCCTGGAAACCGCCCCGTCATCGGCAACGCCCGCGCCTGGGGCAGACAAAACGAAGGATGAAAACATCCGAATGGTTTCGAGACCTTTGAAAAACGCCGCCGCCGACCCATGCCGTCATTTCGAGGGATCGCCCTCGTCAGGCAGGTCAAGAGCAAGGCGCATCAAATCCGCCGCTCCGATGCAGGAGAGACTCAAGAATGAATGGAATTTACCGGCGCCCGTATCAAACACGGAATGACAAAAGGGAATGTCCGACGGTTTTGCAATTGGCTCAGACGATAACGAATTTCTTGATGTGCCGCACCACCGCTTCCGGGTCATCGATGACCTGGAAACAGTGGAGATCATCGGGCAGGATCATTTCCGCCCGGAGCATGCTCCTTTTCAGCCAGTCGAGGAGGCCCTTCCAGTACTCGCTCCCCACGAGGATTACGGGGAAGCTCCTGATCCTCCTGGTCTGGATCAGCGTCAGGGCCTCGAATAGTTCGTCGAGGGTGCCGTAACCGCCGGGGAGGATGATATAGGCCAGGGCGTACTTGACGAACATGACCTTGCGGATGAAGAAATACTTGTAGTCGATTTGGACATTGGCGTACGGATTGGGTTTCTGCTCAAAGGGCAGGCGGATGTTCAAGCCCACCGACTTGCCGCCCCCTTCGGCGGCCCCTTTGTTGGCGGCCTCCATGATCCCCGGACCGCCCCCGGTGATGACGCTGAAGCCCTCCTTAGCCAGCAGCCGGGCCAGTGTCACCGTTTTTTCGTAATAGGGATCCCCCGCCTTGACCCGCGCCGAGCCAAAGATGCTTACCGCGTGCTTGATCCCCGACATGGTCTCGATGGAATCGACAAACTCCGCCATGATCCGGAAGATCCGCCACGACTCCTGAATAGTCAGGGCATCGACGAGATACTGTTTTTCTTCCAAAGCCTATGAAGACTTCCTTCTCTGTACTTTAGCGAACCGCCGCCGGGCTTCGATCGCCTTTCTTTTTTTGCGCACCGAAGGCTTCTCGTAGGCGCGTCGCAATTTCAATTCCTTGAACAAGCCGCTTTTGGAAAGCTTGTTCTTGAGGATCTTCAATGCCTTCTCCACATCGTTATCGAATACCTTTACTTCCAAAATTCCCAATCCTTTCCATATCTTTTTCGCTCTACACGTCAAGGGGCCTCTCGCCCCGCAACGAAGGACCCACCGGGCCCGGACCATCCCGCCGCCCCCGGGCCTCGAAACGGAGCCGGCATCCATTCCGGCGATTGAACCAACGGACTCCCTGGGCGGGGCGCTGACCCGGGAACGATCGACGGGCGCAAAAAAAGGGAGGTACGGCGCCTGCAAACATCCCTGTGCCGTGACCTACCCTGTTTTGTTGCCGATATTGAATCACACCCCTTGCCTTGCGACAAATTCCTGAATTGCCCGGAAATGCCTATCGTTTTTTGGCACTTCCAACGGCTCTCCGGAGGCGGCGCCACCGGTTGCCGAGGGCCGGGATGCCCTTGCCGGGAATCCCTCCTTCAAGGAGATTGTTGCTTATATGATTTGGGGCGAAAGCGCAACAAAAAAAATAAGGGAATGGCGAAGAATTTATCGGGCGGCGCCCCCGCGGGCGTCGTCGCGACAAAAAAGGCGGCTGTTCACCTCGGGCCTTTCAGGGTCCATGATTCCCGGCCGTACTTGGTTGTCAGCAAACGCCCGGCCAGCGTCTCCTCCGCCGGAGTCAACGACCCCGGGACGAACGAAACCCTCCAGAGTTCCTGAAACGCCGCCTTCAGGGCGGCGGCAACCATCTCTGCCGTCACGGCGCCGGGCAGGTGTTCATGAAGGGCCGTCGCCCGGTCTCTAAGTATCCGGGCCTGCTCCTCCCGCGCCCCTCCCCGGCCCGTAAGGACGGCGGCGGTCTTGTGGGGATCGAAATCCATGAGAAGCGATCCCTGCTGCAAAAAGGCCCGTCGGGAACGAATCTGGGCGCTGCCGCAGATCTTCCGTCCGGCGACGAGGAGTTCATGACGGGAGGGAAGGGCGAAACAGGCCGCCGGGGTCAACCTCGCCATCGTCCTCTCCGGACCGCCCCGGGGAGCGCCTCCCGCGCCTCCCCTCGGGGCCGGGGCGGCGTCTTTCCGCTCGTCTTCATCCCCAAGGGGCAAATCGTGCGCCAAGGATTCCCCTCCTCCCTCGCCGACCCCTTCCCCGTCCGCCAGCGCGGCCTCGAGGCCAAGAAGGCCCAAACCCCGGACCAGGCAACGGCCGATGGCCTCATAGGTCCCGATAAGCGTTGGCGGGAAAAGGGGATTTTTCTCCGGGGCGACCACGGCGTAGGTCAGGTCGCCATCATGATAAACCGCCTTGCCTCCCGTGGGGCGGCGGACCAACGCCACGCCCGCCTCCCGGCAGGCCTCCGGGTCTATCTGTGTCGCGACGGCTTGAAAATAACCGATGGAAACGGCCGGGGCGGACCATCCGTAGAAGCGGAGCGTTGGCGGCCCCCCGTTGCGTCCCACTTCCCGGAAGACGGCCTCGTCGATGGCCATGTTTTCCCGGGCGGGATACCGGCCGAACGGGAGGAGCCGCCAGTCGGCCACCCGGATCAGTCCTCTTCCGTTTCCTGGAGGATGAAGTCGTGATAACCCCGGGCATCGAGAAGATCGTCCAGTTCGTCGATATCGAGCATCTCCACGACGATCATCCAGCCGGTGTCGTGGGGGTCGCTGTTGACGATGCCGATATCGTCGATGAGATCCTCGTTGACGTTCAGCACATTCCCGGACACAGGGGAAATCAGTTCGACGGCGCCCTTGGAGGACTCGACCGCGCCGAAGGGTTCATCCCGTTCCACCTCCCCATCCACCTCAGGCAGCTCCACCGCCAGCACCTCCCCAAGCTTCTCCTGAGCGTAATCGGTAATGCCGATGGTGGCCAGATCTCCCTCGACCCTGACCCATACATGCTCGCGACTGTAAAGCAAATCGTCTGGGAATACCTTCATATTTAGTGCACCCTTCGGAATATATTATTATGAACCAATGATTCTCAGCTCTTTCGGTATCCTGGTCAACACCTCGCAGCCGTCCTCCCCCACCAGTACCATGTCTTCGATCCGTATCCCCCACCGGCCCGGCAGGTAGATCCCCGGCTCCACCGTCACCACCATCCCCGGGGCAAGGATCTGGTCGGAAAGGGGCGACAGCCGCGGGTCCTCATGAACATCCAACCCCACGCCGTGCCCCGTCCCGTGGGTGAAGTACGGCCCGTATCCCCGCTCCTCGATATGCCGCCGGGCGACGCCGTCGATCTCCCGGCCCGAGACCCCCGCCCGGACGGCGGCGATCGCCCGGTCATGGGCCTCCTTCACCACAGCGTAGGCCTTTAGATACTCCCCATCGGGTCGGCCCACCACAAGGGAACACGTCTCATCGGAGCGATAACCGCGGTAAACGGCGCCGAAATCGATGATGACAGGGTCGCCGGCGGCCAGTACCCTGTTCCCGGGCCGGGCGTGGGGCAGGGCGGCGTTCGGCCCGGAGGCCACGATGGTGGGAAAGGAATTCTCCTCGGAACCCAGCGCCCGCATTCGGCAATCAAGCTCTAGGGCGATCTCTCTTTCCGACCAGCCCGCATTCAGGAACGGCAGGAGGGCCGTAAGGGTCTCCGTGGCGATATCGATGGCCCGCCGGATAGAGGAGATCTCTTCGGCGTCCTTACGACCCCGGAGGCAGGAAAGCCTCCCGTCCAGCGACGTGAGCCGCGCCGTCCCCACCCGTTCCCGGATTCTTTCATATAGTTCCACGGTCAGGGCGGAGGCCTCGAAACCCACTCGCCGCGCCTCCCATTCCGTCAGCGCCGCCGCGATGCCGCTGACCTTGTCGGCGTACCGGACTACTTCGCAGTGCGGGGATTGCTCCGCGGCCTGGGTGATATACCGTCCGTCCACCAGCAGTGCTCCCCGGTCGGGCCGGAGAAGCAAGACCCCGTCGCTGCCGGTAAAACCGGTCAAATAGCGGATATTCCTCATGTCAAAAAAGAGGAGGGCGTCGAATTCCTCCGGGTCGATCCTCTCATAGACCCGTTCGATCCTATTTCCGCCCACCGCCGTCGCCTTGTCGTCCGTCATCGCCTCTTCTCGCCAAGTTTGATCAACCACCGCGACAGTTCATGCACAACCGTGGATTTTTTGTCAATAGGAAGATCGTTGTTTTTTTCGTTTATCAGCGCCAGGACCTCCTCGAGGCGTCGCCGGACCTCCAGGCGCTCCGGCGCCCGGCTAAGGATCGCCTGGAGGATACCCCGGGCCCCTTCGTAGTGACCCTGCCGGATGTAGAGTTCCGCCATGGTGAGGGTCTGGAATCCTTCCCCGCCGGCGATTCCGGCCGCCGGTTCGTCGTCCTCCTCCGCCAGGGCCGCCAGGGAGTCCCGGGCCTCCCGCAGTTCCCCGACATCGGAAAGGAGGGCCACGCTCCGCTGATAGCAGCGCATCGCCCGCTCGCGGTCGCCCTGTCCCCGGAAGGCGTCCCCCAGCAGCTTCAAGAGCCGGGCGATCTCCTCGTTCATAGGCTCGATCGCCGCGAAGGCGGTCATCGCCTCGTCCGGGCGTCCCAGTCCCAGCCAGGAGCGGCACAGGACCAGGATCGCCGGCACGTCCCCCGGAACGGCCCGCAACCGTTCCCGCGCCAGATGCAAGGAGCGGTCATAGTCTTCCTCGTCGAGTAGATCGCGGGCCTGTCGATAAAATTCCAAGGCGCCTCCGGAGGGGCAAGCATTATATCTTATTGTTTTTATGATAATATTCGGCGACGCGTCACGCTAACACAGCCCCCCCAGAGAGTCAAGAAAGAAAACGGGGATTTTCCCGGCGGGCGTTTAACGCATGCAGACGCTCAGGACCTCGACGAAATCCGTATCGCCCCCGAGGACCTTCAGGATGCCACTTTGCATCAGGGTCCGCATCCCCTGCCCCATGGCCGTCCTTCTCACGGCGGCGATGGATTTCCGGCCGATGATCATCTGTTTGATCGGGTCCGTGGCGATCAACAGCTCGTAGAGTCCCATCATCCCCCGATAGCCCGTGCCGTGACACTCGGGACATCCCACGGCCCGGTACAGGGTCGGCCCCTCGGCGTCGCCTTGGACCTGGCGCTGGAATTCTCTTTCCCCATAGTTCCTGGCCAGATCGGCCAACTCTCCCGGATCGGGTCGATAGGGGGCACGGCAATGACGGCAGAGGCGCCGCACCAGGCGCTGCGCCATGACGCACAGGAGGGAGTCGGCGAAGGCGAAGGGGTCGATGCCCATGTCGAGGAGGCGGATGATGGTTTCCGGGGCGTTGTTCGTGTGCAGGGTGGAGAGGACCAGATGCCCGGTCGTGGAGGCATCGACGCCCATCTTGGCCGTTTCGTAGTCCCGCATCTCCCCCACCATGATGATGTCCGGATCGGCCCGGAGGAAGGCCCGCATGGCGCTGCTGAAGTCCAGGCCGATCTTGTGGTGCGCCTGGACCTGGCGGATCCCCTTCTGGGTTATCTCCACCGGGTCTTCCACGGTCCAGATCTTGACCCCCGGCCGGTTTAAGATATGCAGGGCGGCGTGGGCCGTGGTCGTCTTTCCCGAACCGGTGGGCCCGACAAGGAGGATGAGACCGTAGGGCTTCTTCAGGAGGGCTTCGAACCTCTCCCTGGTATCCGGCTCCATCTGGAGTTCGCCCATGGTCATGATCTTACCCCGGGTAAGGATGCGCATGACCACGTCTTCGACGTAACCGTGGGTGGGAATGGTCGCCACCCGGAGTTCGATCTCCTCGCCGTTGGGACGCTTGTACTGGATCTTGCCGTCCTGGGGCAGACGACGTTCGGTGATGTCCAGATTCGCCATGATCTTGATCCGGGAAACGATGGCCGCACGAAAATCGTAGGGATGGGCCTTGAAGCCGATACATTCCCCGTCGATGCGAAAGCGGATGTAAACCTGACGGTCCTTCCCGTCCGGCTCCACATGGATGTCCGAAGCCCGGCGCTGGCAGGCCTCGTTGATCATCTCGTTGACCAGCCGGACGATCTTGCTGTCCGATTCGGAGACGACGGCCCCGCTGTCCCGTCCTCTCTCCTCGACGCCATAGAAATGATCGATGAACTTCAGGATATCTTCCCGGGCGGCGCCCAGGTAGTCCACCGCCTTGGTCCGGAGCAGGTTCTCGATCATGTCCTTTTTCAGGAGGTTTTCCGGCTCGTCAACGGCGACCTGGATACGCCCGTCCTTCTTCCCCAAGGGGGTCCACAGCTCCCGTCGGAGGAATTCGTAGCTGAGGTTATGGAGGAGGTCGTCCGGGATTGGATAGCCCGAACTGAAGAAAATACGGGGGGTTGCTTCCTCGCGTCTTGGTTTCTTCGCCTGGTGCGTCATCTTGTCCCCGTCCCCCCGAACGACAGACCGATCAGGGTTGCCGTTCCGGGGCCGCGCCCGACGCCGTGCCCAGGTCCAGTTCAAAGACCCTGCTTGCGCTGTTCCCATCCGCGTCGGTGACGGCAGCGCCGAAGAGGACCTTTCCGGTGTAGGCCCGCGCCGGCGTCCAGACGATTCTTCCCGTGCGGGCGTCGATCGTCATGCCCGCCACGAGGGGGGGCTGGAGGGCGAAGACACACCCCTCCCCCTTAGCCGTCTTCCCGCCCGCGGTCAACTGGATCTCGAAGGGCTCTCCCAGGAGGACCCGGGGGGTCATGATCTTCATCTCCAGCGAGGGCGGCTGGTTGCTGATCACGACCTGACTTTCCACCGGGGGGCTGGTCATGCCGTGGCGCCGGGCCCTCACCTCCACGCTGACCCTATCCCCCCGTTTGAGGGACGGCGCCTTCAGGACGTCGGCAGTGGCGCCGGGGATGATCTCTCCGTTGCGCTTCCACTGATAGGTGAATTCCGCCCCCCCAGTGTCGCCGCCGATAAGAAAGGCGACGGCGGTGATGGCCTCCGTCGCCACCGGATTGGCGGGGGTTATCCGGACGGCTTCGATCACCGGTCCTGCTGCCTCCCTTCTGGGGAGGGACGCCGTTCCCCCGTCCCGGGGCGTCTCCATTTGGGCCGTCCCGGCCGTCGTGACCGCCTCCTCCGCCGGCGGGCCGGGCGACTCGGGGGCGCGGGTCCACTGCCACGCGACTATCGCGGCGATGAAGACGACCAGGGCAACGATGTTCCCCATCCAACCGGGCCTTTTGCGGGCAACGGCCTTCCCGGCCGCCTTCCCCGCCGCCTTACCCACCGCCTTCCCCGCTGTCTTCCCCGTGGGCTTGGATGCAGATTTCGGGGCCGTCTTTTCTCTTGCCTTTGCCAAATTTCACCTCAGTGAAAGGGGGGGGCGGGCTTGACCTTGCCTTGCCTCCCCTCCCGCCGCTCCCGCAGGTTGTCGTCGTTACTGCACCCGGCGGTCCCGCCAGTAGATGATATTGGTCATACTGGCCGAGGAAGGGGCGCTCCCCAGTTTCTGGGTCAGGGCGCTCGTCCCGGCCCCGCCGCTGGCCGTGGCATAGATGTCCGTCACACCTGTCCCTCCCGGACGCATGGATATCACCGGGGCGGATCCGATGCCGTGGCCGATGTAGCTCGTCCGTGCGCCACCCTGCCCGGCGCCGCTGCCGCTGGTAAATTTCAGAGCGTAGAGGAAGGCGTCCCCCGCCTGGCCGCAGGCGGTGTCCTCCCCCTGGGCGGGGACGTAGGTGGAAAAATAGACCACCCCGCCGAATACGGTCGGATCGGAGATCATCTTTTCTCCGACGGGGTTCGTGATCGTCGTGTTGTCGGACCTCGAAAGGGCATTGGTCGAGAGATTGATGTACCACCCGGAGACGTTGGAAGAGTCCACATAGACGGTGCTCGTGGAGGTGACATTGGTGAGATCGGCGGTCGTGCGGGCACTGCCCGGGCAATAGACACCGCAGCCTTCGATAGGGCTGCCGTAACAGTAGCCGCCCACGCAGGATAGACCGCGGCACTTATCGGTGTCGGCGGCGCATGCTGAAGTAGCCCCGTAGCGGTTGAACATCGCATCCTTGATGCCGTAGAGCCGGTTCTTCGTATAGTCTGTATCCACGGGTTTGGCGGCCGCATCGTTGTTTTCCCCGGTGCCGAAATATAGCCACAGGTTGCCACTCATGTCCGTGGTGGCCGTCGCCGTGTTGAAGATCTGCTTGTGGGTGTTGCTGACCGGGGACAGCCCGGCGCCCCTTTCCGTGGCGGTCGTCCGATACAGGAGACTCCCCGCCCAGTTGGCGGTGGTGCAGGTCCCACATTCCTGCGTATATCCGGTGGGGGCGTCGTCGTAGTAGGTATCCAGACCGCAGGCATGGCAGACGGGATCCCGGGGGCAGAGGCGGAAACGCCACATGTTGCCCCCCAGGTCGCCCACATAGACCGTGTCGATGAACCCGTCGTTGTCCATGTCCAGGGCCAGGGGCGTCGCGGCGAGGGAAAAGTCCATGTCCGGGCTGGTGGTGGCCGTGGCGGTCTCCCCGTGGGTGAAGCTCCAGATGATGCTCCCGTCCTTCAGATCGACGACGAAGAAACCCTTCCCGGGACTCAATCCGTCCGAGGTGTCACAGGCATAAGACGTGACGCCGTTCGCCGACAGGCACGAACTGGCGTTGTAGCCGCCACCGATGAAGCCGACCCACCGTTCCTTGCCGGCGATGTTGACGCGTCCCGTCACCATCTTGCCCCAGGGCTCGCCGAGATAGGGTCCCCGGGAGGACGAGATGGCGCTGTTCCCGCCCAGATGCCACAGATAGCCGGGTTTGACGCTGGTGGTTACGGGGACGGTGACGTCGAGGGCCCAATAGCCGCAGTAGTAGGGATAGCTCGCGGAGTATGCGGCGCTGAATCCCGATGTGCTCGTGGAATGACAGGTGGAGGAGGAACTCCAGAGATAGTTTCCCGAACCCTGTCCCTGCCCGATGATGGCGATGGTCTTCCATTCGGTGTGGTCTTTGCTAACCCCGGTAGCCGCCGTCGAAGGCAGCCAGACATCCGCTATCTCCAGTTGACCGTCGTTGAAGTAAGCGTGGGAGGCCAGGGTGGTACGGTCGGAATGGTCATTGTGGGCGATGGGGGCCATCTTCTGGAGAAGATTGGGGGGGATAAAGCTCCATTTTTCCTCCCCTCCCGATTCACAGGCGGCGCTCGTCCCCGTTGTGAAGGCGTGGAGTTGACCGTCGTTGGCCCCGACCAGAACGAGCTGCTTGCCGTTGCTCGCCGTCCGGATATGGTTGGAGTCGGCGGCGAACTCGGCGTAGGCCGTCGCCCCGCACTGGCGGGGATCGTAGAAGTAACGGTTCGGGGTCTTGACGATGACGGGGTTGCCGTGAAAGATGTCCCCCAACTTCCAGTTCTCCAGGTTATAGCCGGACTCGCCACGGTAGAAACCGACCACCTCGTTCCTCCTCGTGTTCGTCGTCACGCCGAGATCGGCGGCGGTGATGTTGGCCGTCGTAAAGGCCGTAAGGGAGTCTCCCCCCTTGTAGGTCCACATGTTCCGCTCGGACGCCGGCTGGTCCCGCAGCTTTGCCCCCGCGTCCCAGCAATGGGGGGTGATCAGCGTGCCGTCGGTGTTCAGGGCGAATTTCTTCAGATGGCCAATCCAAAACGGCTCTTTATTGGCGCCGACAGTGTTTCTCGGTTCGAAGGAGGCCTCGAAGATATAGTTCTCCTCCTGGATTCGGGCGGCAGCGACAGAGGCCTGGGAGGAAAAGGAGTAGTTGGCCTCCACGATGGAGGAAAGGGCGCTCTTGAGGGCCGCGGCCAGGGTGGCGGGGTCGCTGGCCATGAAGGCGTAGCCGCTGAGGTCGAAGTCCTTGGGATCGCTGCCGGAGGCGCCGCATGCGGTCGTGGGCAGGACGTAGCCGGAGGGCACCGCCGACTGGGTATCGTTTGGATTCCGCGTCCCCCCGTAGTAGGCCATCCAGTTGAGGGTCCGTCTGTCGTCGGCGTTCAGAGAATCGCCGAAACCGACGACATATACCTTGTAGCCCGCATCGGCCAGGGCCTTGGAATAGAATACGGGGGCCCGGCGCTGTTTGACGCCGGTGGAGCTGCCGTTGCCGTCGCAGGCATAGGTATCCGCCCCGTCGGTGATGATGATGACGGACTTCTGGCGACAGGTGGCGGAGTTGTCCAGGGCCTTGTGGGCGTCGAGGTAATTCTTGGCCTCCCGGAGGGAGTAGGCCATGGGGGTGCCGCCGGTGACGCCGTAGCCGGCGACGCATTCCCTGGCCGGAGTCGTCTTGACGCAGGAGCTTACCGTCGAGGCGCAGGTGGCGCCGTTGCAGTAGATGTTCGCGTAGGGGGTGGTCGTCGTGTTGTCTGCCTGGGTGATCCCCCAGGAGAGCTTGATGCATGCGCTGGAATCGGTGTAAGGCTTGTTGCTGATCGCGTGGCTGCCACAGTTGTAGTAGCGCATGAAGCCGAGCCGGATCCCGAGGCTCGAGATGTCCGCCGAGGTGATGCTGCCATCATTGTCGTCGTCAAGGAGGCTGAAGATGGCCCGCTTGGCGATGGCGATCCGGCTGCAGTTAGTGCTGCATCCGCTCTTGGAACTGCTGCAGTAGCCGGAGCTGCAGCAGTTCGTCGTGTCGGGTTTGCAGGTGTCAACGCCGTAGATATTGGACCCGCCGGCAGGGTTCCAGTCCATACTCCCCGACAGGTCGAGGATTATCAGGGCGTCGGGGGTCGTCACCGTCATGAAGAGGTCTTCGTCCGAGGCCCGGGCGACGGTGGCGCCCAGGGACAGGAACGTCAATAGTCCCACCACCATGATGACTCTTCTGAACATAGCGTCTCCCTCCTATCTCGATGAGGTCCCGATCGGCACGGGACCGTAACCGATGCCCAGATCCACGCTGACCTGGGAGCCGTAGGAATCGTTTTTCCCCACGATCCTGGTGTCGTAACGGACCATTCCCCAACCGCCGGACCCCAGGGCATATCCGGGGATGGGCACGGGGGCGAGGTTACTCCTCGTCGGAGCACATACGGCAAACTGGGTGTTTCCGTCCACCCCGCCGGCAATGGTCCGCCAGATATACGCGGGCGCGGCGGCCGAGCAGTTCGTGCTGTAATTGTTACCGGCAGTCCAGGTGTCGGGATCGGGGTCGAAGTCCTGCGTCAGCCGGTGGGCCCCGCTCTCCACGGCCGCCAGGGCCTTGTTGTTGCCCACGCTTACGGAACTGGAGACCAGGTCCTTCGTGGACAGATTTATGACCAACATGCCGATGGCAAGGAGAATCAGACTGGCGATGATCGCCGCCACCAGGGCAAAGCCCGCTTGGTTTCCTAAGGGCCTCCCTTTCCTGGCCGCCATTTTTCCCTCAGTTAGTATAGGTGACCGCATGATTCCTCGGAATGACGCTTGTAGAGTAAACGAGCCGTCTCCGGCTGCCGGTGTGGGGATCCTGGTCGTGCGTATCGACGACGAGGGTGATCTCTATCCGCCGGATGTCCGGTATCCTCCCCGGGAGGCTGGCGGCGGGTATCTCCGTGCCGACGCCGGCACCGGAGAAGGCCCCGTCATAGTAACGGAAAACGGGAGCCCCGGCGTCATCGTTGACCACAAGGACGGTCCTCTTGTCCTCGTTGGCCGCCTTGTCCCCCAGAAAGGGCTGCGCCCCGCCGCAATTGGTGCTTCTGGTGATATAGCCGTTGGCGGGGTCGTAAGCGTAGGTGATGATCTCATTGCTCGCATCGCCGATGACACCGTTTCCGTTGAGGTCCATTTCCACGGAGATGGAGCTGGCCGTCGCGGCCGTGATCCCCCGATAGGTGGAGCTGGCGGAGGCCCCGCTGCACGAAGTCGGATTGACCCAGATGGAAGGGGCAAGGGTGGGGTTGTAGGACGCCATGCGCAACTCCATCGCCATGAGGTCCAGGGCCGCCCGGGCATCCTGCTGGGCCGCCACCTTGCCCTCGATCCCCGCCGATGACTTCTGCCCCATGTTTACCGCCGTATAGACCACCATCAGCATCAGCATCCCGATAGCCATGGCGACCATTACCTCGGCCAGGGAAAAGCCCTTTACGTTCTTCATGCGTCCGCGCACCCCGTTGGATATCTGTGGGTCTCCTGTCGGGTCACGGTCATGCTTTCCGTAATGCCCGTATTGTTCAGGGGCGGCCATGTCACCGTGACGGTCACAACAAAGGCCCTTGCGTTCATCCCATCCTGGGCGATGGTCGTGGCCACGGTGTAGGAGGCGTCCCCGGCAACGCCGGCCTGATTGCTTACCGTAACCGTCGTCGTGGTCTGCCCTAAAGTCACGGTATTACAGGGATTCATTATCCGCGCCTCGGCCTCTTGCATCGTCTTGTGTAGGATCCCCGCGGCGCGTCCCAGGTAGTCCGCCCGGGCCGTCGTCCGCCATGCCGACGGCTGCAGGGAGATTATAGCCATTATCCCGACGGCAGTCAAGAATATGGCGATGACAACCTCCAGGAGCGAGGCCCCCCGGTCATTGCATATTGAACGTGACATAGGTCTTACCTGTTATATTGTAGGTGATACTGGCTGTGGACCCACGATTGTTCTGCATGGTTATCGTGCCTACCGTCGGGCTCAGGGTCCCCCGAGCCAGAAAGGTCAGGGTGTAGGTTGCACCGCCGCCGGGCAGGGAGGTGAGGTCAACGGCGGCCCCCGCGGCGGCGGGCGTCTTGGTCTGGGGGAAGCCGCTGGCGTTGTTACCGTTGGCGTCTTGCGCCCCGAGGGTGTAGGTGCTGGGGTTTACGTCCCGGTTGAAGGAGATGGACCAAGTCAGGTCAGGTTTTGCGGAGGCGTTGGCCTTCATGAAGTTGAAATCCGCCACCAGTTCCCTGGCCGCCGTGCGCAGATTGGCGTTCGCGACGTAACGCTGCCAGCTATAGACCCCTATGGCGGACATAATGCCGATGATGCCGATGACGATGATCAGCTCGACCAGCGAAAACCCGCTTTCCCTGTTCACGCCTTGCTTCCCCTCGTTCCTGGCTTCCCGTGCGTCGTGAAATAGAACAACATATATGAATTATTATAAGAAGATACTTCCGGAAACTTCCCCTTGACGTGCGGTAGTATAGGAGAGCGGCCTTCTCTCGTCAAGGGATATTTTGTCTCCCCATCCCCGGAAACGGGACACTCAGGGGCCATGGTGGGAGGGCGGGCGCCGCCTCCGCCGTGATGGCGGCATAACCGGGAGAGATCGAAGGTCTGTTCGGGGCGGGGCAGACGGCGGCGCCAAGGGGTCCGTCAGGCCTCCGCCCATGCCCTGTCGGGCTTGACCCGACATCCAGAAAACAGGCGATGGCGATGGCGCCGGGATGAAAGAGCCGTCCTACATCCTCGTGAAGCTCGCCTCGCTGGGCTTGACGATGCGCGGGGTGAGAAAGATGAGGAGTTCCCGTTTCGTCTTTTCCACATACTCGTACTTGAAGAGCCAGCCCAGGAAGGGGATCTGGGAGAGCCAGGGAACGCCGCCGACGTTCTTGGTGTCCTCCGTCTTCAGGATGCCGCCGATTACGATCGTATCGCCGTCCATGACCACCACCTTGGAATCGACGCTGCTGGTATAAACGGGCATGTTCCCCGTGGCGGCGTCCTTTTCCGCCTTGTTGGGCCGGTCGTTCTTGGCCTTGATGGTCATGAGGATGTGGTTGTCATCCTTGATCTCGGGGGTAACCTCCAACTTGAGGGTGGCCGGTTTGTAGGTGGTTGAGGCGGGATTGTTGGCCGAGGCGGGGGTAACGATGGGGATTTCCTCACCCTGTTCGATGACCGCCTTCTGGGAATCCTGGGTGAGGACCCGGGGAGCTGAGAGGACCCGGCCGGAGGAATTGGTCTCCATGGCGTGGATGCGGGCCTCCAGGACGGCGTTGGAGCCTCCGAGGATGATCCCCAGGGTGGGCGCCAGGGTCGTCCCCAGGCTCATGGCCAAGGCGTCGCGGGTCAGGGAAACGCCGGAGTTGAGCTTCGTGATGGGGGTGGCAAGCGACGCCGTGCCGCCCAAAAGACCCATGGAATAATCGTTGCCGGACAAACCCAACTGAACCCCGGCACCCCATTGGACGCCAAGATTGCGGATGAACCCCTCGGTGACCTCCAGGATCTTGGCCTCGATCATCAACTGTTTCAATCGGCCCATCTCCAGGTTCTTGCTGATAGCCGCCTTCTTGGCCTCTTCCTCAAGCTTCTGGCGTTTCTGGATCGTGGCGATGCGGTCTTCCTCGTCCTTTTTCTCCCGCTCGGCGGTCATGACGCTGATGACATTCCCACTCCGCTTCTGGCGCAGCCCGTTGATTTCGAGGATCGTGGCGAGGATCTGTTCCCAGGAGACGTCGTCCATCCGCACCGTCACGTTCCCCTTCACTTCGGGACTGACGACAAGGTTGACCTTCCCCTGTTCTGCCAGGAGACGGAAGACGCCGCGAATATCCGCTTCCTGAAAATCCACGGACATCTTCGGGATGTCCACGGTCGCGCTCCCCGAAGCCGCCGTTGCGGCCTCCCCGCCGCCCCCGGAGGAGGGGGCCGCCGCCGGGCTCGTCGGTCCTTGCGCGGCGGCGGGCAGGGCCGCCACATTGAAATCGATGATTACGGCGTTGCCCTCCTGCCGGACGCCGTGGGGGACCGCCTCCCGTAGGGCGATGACGATCCGGGCCGCCGGCCGGCCCTTGCGCCACCCCTGTTCCGGTACGGCATGGATCACGTTGTGCAAATGCTTCTCACCCCAGAATTTTCTTAAATCCGTCGGGACATGGGTATCCTCCATGTGCACCACCACGTCCCTGCCGGCCACATCCTCGATCTCCACCCCGGTCCGGCGCGTGGCGATTATGCTCACCCGTTCTTTCCCCGGCAGGCGTTCGAAGCGTATCTCCTCCAGATAACCAGTCTCTACCCCCGGGGCGCCGCCTTCCGTCCCCTGGCCCCCGGCGCTTCCCGCCGTCGTCAACGCCCACAACAGACACAAAAGGGCAAAACCCGCCAACAATTTATACTCTTTCATGGTTTCCCCTCATCCTTGACCCTGCCAAGCTTCATTTCGATCCGCTTTACTCCCCTCTTTCCCTTCTTGCCGACGTCGCCGGCCACGGGTTCCTCGATTATCACCCGGTCCGCCAGAATCTCCGTCACCCGACCGTTATTTGTCCCGATGGGCACGCCCTTGTTCAGGGTATAATACTTTCCGGCCTGATCCTGGACCAGGGCGGTTCGGCCCTTCGGCGCGCCCCCGACGCCCACCAGCCGGAACTGGTCCAGGGGCGCCCGCTGCAAGGGGGACAGGGGAAGGCTCCTCTGGAGACGCTGTCGCTCCAGCTCCTTCAATTTTCTCAAGGCCAGTTCCGCCTCCAGGAAAGGCTTGAAGGGATCGGGTTTCCCCTTCGGGTCGTAGCGAAAGATCAGGGATGACTCCGCCGCGACGGGCGGCCTGGCATCGGGGGGGGTGGCGGCGCCCGGTGGAGTGGACGCGGCGACGCCTCGGGGAGGGGACGCGACGGCGTCTCCCGTCCGGGCACCCGCAGATCCGGCGGAAAAAATGAAAACGGCCATAATGAGGACCGCAATCGCTTCACCTTTTCTTGTCATCGCCTCTGCCGCCTTTATCCATTTTTTCGGTGAACATGTAGGTTTTTATCTCGCAAGACGTGACGGTCAAGCGTCCCCGGCCGGGGACATCCTTGGCGTCGCCAATGGAGACGCCCTCGATATTGACGATCCTGGGCAGACGGGACACCTTGTCGAAGAAAAAGACCGTGTTGACAAATCCGCCGTTGACGATGACCTTCACGGGTATTTCCTCGTAGAACCGATCCGCGGCGCCGGCGGGTGCGGCCCCTCCCTTGGACGGCGTTCCCGGCTTCTGCTCGGCCCGCTGGTCCGAGGGCTTGAGGTTGGCCCTGACCTCCGCACCCTTTCCCTCCGGCGTCGCCGGTTTCTCGGGGGGCTTTGGCTCGAAGAGCAGGAAATCGATTCCCGCCTCCCGCCCGGCCACGGAAACCGCCTGAAAGAGCCCCGGTATCTCCCGCTGGTCCGGAAGTTTGGCGAGGGCGACGGCGAACGCCTCCTTCAGCGCCTTCACTTCCTTGAGAAATTTGTCTTTTTGCGCGGCAATCCGCTCCTTGTCCGCGATCTGCCGGGCCAGGTCCTCCGTCTTGGCCTGGAGGGCCGTGCGCTTCTCCCAGGCGTCATTGAAGAGGAAGAACCAGTAGAAATATCCCAGGAGCAGAAAGACCACCGTCAAAAGCAGGGCCAGCATCTTGGGAGAGAGTTTTTTCAGATCTTCCGCGGTGATCGCCATGAGTTACACACCACTTTTCAGGACGCAGGTCAGGACAAACTGCTGCAGTTGGATGCCCGAAATCTCGATCTGCTTGGAGGAAACCAGTTCCACCGACTGGATATACATGGAGCCTTCCATGTTCTTTATAAACCGGACGACGGCGAAGGTGTCCCGGGCCTTGCCCTCCACCTCCAGGGACGGGCCCTTCTGGGCAAGTTTTTCCAGCCAGACGTCCTTGCTCGGCACCTGAGAGGCCACCTCGGCGAAGAGACGCACCGGATAATTGCGATTCTTTTCGAGATTATCTATGACTTCCAGTTTCTTCTCGAGGATCCTCTTCTCGTTGCGGATCTGATCCACCTCGCCGATGAGCTTGTTGAGGACGACAATCCGCTCTTCCTTGGTCTTGACATCCTTTTCCAGGGCGCTAATCGACATGACGATCCACAGATGCAGCACCCCGACGATCAGCAGGAAGACGGCAAGGGCGCCAGCAATGACGATGATCTGCCTGGCCTGAGTCTCCTTTTCCGCCTTTTCCTGGTAGGGGAGGAGGTTGATCCGGATCATTTGTCCCCCAGCTTTCTCAGCGCCAGTCCCACCCCGACGGCGGCGATGGGGGCGATCTCCTTTACGTAGTCCTCGTCCAGATGCTTACGGTTGTAGCCGATTTTCCGAAACGGATTGATGATCTCCACCGGCACGGACATCCGCTGGGCCAGGTCGTTGGCAATGCCGGGGATATTGGCGCCGCCGCCGGCCAGGAGGATCGTCTTGATGTCTTCATCGCTATGGAGGGAGCGAAAGTACTCGATGGAGCGCTCTATCTCTCCGCAGAGGGGATCGGTCAGATACATGAGGGTGTCCCGGAAGAATTCTCCCTTGGCGTACTCATTCCCTTCGGGGCCGTAAATCTTGATCTTTTCCGCCTCCTCGGTCCCTACCCCATACTGGGACTCGATGGCCTCGGTGATCATGTTGCCCCCCATGGTGAAATCCCGGGTGAAGATGGAGGTGGCGTTCCGCAGGACGTTGAGGTTGGTGATGCCGGCGCCGATATTGGCGATGACCACGATGTCATTCTCTTCGTAATCGTAATTCTCCATGTACATGGTCTCCAGGGCGAAGGAATCGACATCGACTATGGCCAGGTTGAGGCCCGCCAACCCGATGGCCTCCACATATCCGTCCATGGCCTCCTTCTTGGCGGCCACGATGATGACTTCGTCAAGGTTGGGGTTTCCCGCCGCGGGGCCCAGGACCTGAAAATCGAAATTGACGTCGTCCATATTGTCGAAGGGAAGGTATTTCCCCGCTTCGTCCCGGATGGTCTCCTGAAGGTCCTTCTCTTCCATCCGCGGGAAGGGCGCCCTCTTGACGATGACATTGTGGCCCGAGAGGGAGGCGACGATCCCCTTCTTCTCGCAGCCGGAATTCTGGAAAAGCCATTTGATCGTCTCGGCGAGGAGTTCCACGTTTATGACCACCCCCTCGTGAATGACCCCCCGGGCCAGGGGGACCATGAGGAAGCGGTTCACCGTATATGCCCCCGGGCTGCCGAGGATTTCCACAAGCTTCAGGGAGTTGGAGCCGATATCGAGCCCGACGAACTGTTTTTTTTTGGAAAAGAGATTCTTGAGGTCCAACTGGAAGAGCTTTTGCAGTTTTTTACCCGATCCGCCTTCCCGGGCCGGCGCGGGCGTCGTCGGCGTCGCCGCCTGATCTTTCTTCCTGGCAAATAGGGATTTGAAGTCGATCATCGTTCTCGCGGAATTTCGTGTCTATCGGGCATCCCGGTAAACCAGATCCCCTTTCCTGACCAGCTCGAGATCCTTGCGGGCAACCATCTCTATATATTGAAGATCGGACCGCAAGCTATATGCCGTTTTTCGCAACTGCTTGTTTTCGTTATCTATATCCTGATTCGCCCTGACTAAGGACTGCAATTGCTTGCGCAGCTCAAGGTTATCGATCAGGCCCCGGTTGCCGAACGCCATCATGGCGCCGATGAAGAGAGCCAACGCTATCGCATAACGCCCGATCCTCATGATGCCTGCTTTTAATGATCAAATTTCGTCGCACTATAAGATAAAAAAACTATTTTAGCAACTAAGATAATCCATCCCGATTCATCCCGGGCTAATTGTTCCGTCCATCAAACCGAGGGCAGAAGATGTTGGGGCTCGCCCAGGAGAAAGGCGCCCTGCTCGATCCACTCCTTCAGAATCATCGCTATTTCCCTGGCCTTATAATAACTGGACAGGGGGGCGGCGGAAACCTTCTTCCCGTTGAGGACGATTTCCCCCGTCCGCAGCTCCCCGTAGCTTATCTCTCCCAGGCTCTTGAGGTCACCCTTGGGATAATCCATGCTGTAATCGTAAATCTGGACGTAGATATCGGCGTCCCGGACGGCCGTAAAGCGAGCCATCTCCTCGTCGAGGATGGGGATGGGGATCCCGATCCCCACGTACAGCGAAACCCCGTAGCCGAGCATACTGGCCCCCACCAGCCACCGGGGCGACATCTCCTTGAGATTGCCTATGGTGGCCAGGGTCCCGGCCCCCTCCCGGGGCACGCCGTTTTCCCCGCGCCGGACCCGGGGATTGTGCTGCGTCCCCTGCCAGGCCACATAGCCCTGCGCGCCCCCGAGAAATATCCGCGTCCCCAGACCGATCGTGCGGTAATAGGGATCGTTGAGCAGGGGGCTCAACTGCCCCGAGGTGGCATAGTTGGCGTTGGCCATGCGGGGGCGAAGCATCCCCATATAGGTGTAGATCGTCTTGTCCGACACGTTCACGGCGCAACTGTAATTCTGGTAGGCATTGCGGGGATTGAAGAGGATGGCGTCCCGCATGTCCGAAAGGGTCATGTTCCGCTCCTGCTTCCGGGCGGGATAGCAGTCCGTGCCGTAGCCTTCCAGACGGAGCCGGACGACGTTGCCCGCCACGAGGTCCTCGATCACGTGTCCGCCGCCGTAGTTGAATTCGCCGGGATAGACGCTGTTGAGGGGGTCCCCCTCCGCCACCTCCGTCGCCCCCAGGTAACAGTCCACCGCCGCCAGGCCGCCATAAGCCGGAACATCGTTGAGCCATACCCGAGAGGCCCTGATCTTCGGGGAGGTATGACCGAAGTTGAGGAAGGCCCCGGAGGAGCACATGGGGCTGAAGGTCCCCGTCGTCACCACGTCCACCCGTCGGGCCGCCTCCGCCTCGCCGTGACGTTCCACCATGTCGATCATCTCTTCGGCGGTCAACACCACCGCCCGGCCCTGACGGATCTTCTCGTTGATTTCCTGGTAGGTTTTGCTCACCCTGCTTTTCTTCATAGAGTTGACCTCAAAAACCACTGCCCTTTCTAAAACTCCCACCCCAAGGCGAAGGCAATCCAGCCGCTCCCCCCGCCCTCTTCGAGACCTTTGAAAAATGCCTCGTCAGACACCTCAAGGCCATGCAAGCGGAAGCCGGGGTTCAGTGTTTTCCAGGCGTCCCGCCCCCCGGGTTTTGCCTGGACAACCGAAAGGCGCTGCTTTTCAAAGGTCTCTCCTCGGAAGGCGGGGCTCCCAAGCAAGAGCTTTGAAAAACCACACTTTCCGTGACCCCGGCCAAAACCGGATTCCAGAACATCTTGGAGACACGGCTTTTGTCTTACACCGAAATAACGTCAGAGGGTCGGCAACGGCGTTTTTCAAAGGTCTCACATGGCAAAGACGAGAGCTTTGAATAACCGCCATTTTTGTCATTTCGACCGAAGAAGATCCAAAGCCCAAAGTGCAAAGTCCATTTTGTCATTTCGACCGAAGGGAGAAATCCATGTCCCCAATGCAATGAGGGCTCTTAGGATTTCTCGGTCGCTTCGCTCCTTCGAAATGACATCGCTCGCACTCCTCGAAATGACATTTTTCAAAGGTATCCAAGCGTCCGTCCTCCGGGGGCGTCAGGTATGGCCGAAGCCCCCGGCGCCGCGCGACGTGGGGGGAAGCGCTTCCCGACGGCGCCATCGGCCGCGGCTCACCCGCTGGATCACCATCTGGGCCACCCGGTCCCCGCGCCGGATCGTGAAGGGTTCTTCGCCGAGGTTGACGAGGAGAAGCTCGATCTCGCCCCGGTAATCGGCGTCGATGGTCCCGGGGGCGTTGACGATGGTCACGCCGTGCTTTATCGCCAGACCGCTCCGGGGCCGGATCTGGGCCTCGTAACCGGGGGGGAGGGCGATGGACAGACCGGTGGCAATCGCCGCCCGGCAACCGGGCGCAATCCTCGTCTCCTCCTCGACGGCGGCGTAAATATCCATCCCGGCGGCCTGCTCCGTCATGTATCGGGGCAGCGGCAGGTCCGCGCACCCCGGCGACTGAACGATCTCTATCTCAATCTCATCCATTGTCGTCCGCGACCCGCCGCCTGGCGCCTGGCGCCTATCCGTTCAGGACGTGGAGCGTGAGATCCCGCTCCGACACCGGACCGATGGCGGAGATGGAGATCGTGCTGGGGTTGAAAAGCTCCCGCGCCAGGGCCAGGACATCCCCCTCGGTGACGGCGTCGATGGCCGCCGTCACCTCTTCGGGCGGCACGTGGCGTCCGAAACATATCTCGTTCTTCGCCAGGCGGCTCATCCGGTTATCCGTGCTTTCCATGGACAGGAGGAAATTGCCCTTGATGAGTTCCTTCGCCCCCCGGAGTTCCCTCTCCACAAGACCCTCTCCGGTCAGGCGCATCAGTTCGTTGAAGATCAGGCCCAGGACCTCCGGCGTCTCCTCCTTCCCCGTCCCCACATAAACGGCCAGCAGCCCCGTATCCATATACGGGGTGATGTAGGAATGCACGGCGTAAGCCAGGCCCCTCTTTTCCCGGATTTCCTGAAAGAGACGGGAACTCATGCTCCCTCCCAGAACGGCGTTCATGAGGAAGGCCGCATGGCGCCTTTCGCTCCGCGACGATGGGGCGAGGGTCCCGATCATCAGGTGCGCCTGTTCGAGGTCCTTCTCCAGGACGGAAATATTTGCGGAAACGACGGGTGTCGTAAACTCCCATGGTTCCGCCTCGCCGGCCAGCGCCCCGAAGGCCCTGTCGGCGAGCGCCACGAGGCGGTCATGTTGCAGGCGGCCCGCCGCCGTCAGGATGACCCGCCGGCCTCGATAACGATGGTGAAAAAACCCCCGCAGGGAATCCCGGGTAAACCCCTCGACCCGTTCCCGGGCGCCCAGGACCGGCATCCCCAGCCGGTCGGCCTGCCAGAAATTGGCCTCGAAGAAGTCGTGGATGTAATCGTCGGGCGAATCTTCCAGCATGCTGATCTCCTGGAGAACCACCGACTTCTCCTTGAGGATCTCCTGATCGTCGAACCTGGAATTGATGAAGATATCGGCGAGCAAATCGAGAGCCAGCTCCAGGTGATAATCGGGGATCTTGATATAAAAGGACGTAAGCTCCTTACTGGTGAAGGCGTTCATGATGCCGCCGACGGAATCGATGTCCGCGGCGATGTCGAAGGCGCTCCGCCGGTCCGTGCCCTTGAAGAGCATGTGTTCGATAAAATGGGCGGTCCCGTTGGACTCCTCGTCTTCGTAACGGGAACCGCACTCGACCCAGATACCGATGGAAACGGAACGGACATGGTCGATCTCCTCCGAGATGATGCGCATGCCGTTGTCCAGAATCGTCTTACGATACATTCGCCTCCAAGGCTTCCTTCCTGCTCAGGCGAATCTTGCCCTGCTTGTCGATCTCGAGGACCTTGACCATGACTTCGTCGCCCTCGTTGACCACATCCGTCACCTTGTTGACCCGGTTCTTGGCCAACTGGGAGATATGCACCAGACCTTCCGTACCCGGCAGGATCTCCACGAAGGCGCCAAAATCCACCACCTTTTTCACCGTTCCGGTATAGACCTTGCCGATCTCCGCTTCCTCGGTAAGCCACCGGACCATGGCCACGGCCCTGGCCGCCGCCTCCGCGTCCACGGAGGCGATGGTTACCGTGCCGTCGTCTTCCACGTCGATGGTCACCCCGGTCTCGCTGACGATCTGGCGGATATTCTTGCCGCCGCTGCCAATGACGTCCCGGACCTTCTCGGGTTTCACCTTGACGGTGGTGATCCGGGGCGCGTAAATGGAGATGTCGGGCCGGGGGGCGGCCAGCGTCTCGAGCATCCGGTCGATGATATGGATTCTCCCCTCCCGGGCCTGCCCGAGGGCCCGCCGCAGGATCTCCTCCGTGAGGTTGTCGATCTTGATGTCCATCTGCATCGCCGTTACGCCTTCCTTGGTGCCGCAGACCTTGAAGTCCATATCGCCGGCATGGTCTTCATCCCCCAGGATGTCCGACAGGATTACCACCTCGTCTCCTTCCTGGAGAAGGCCCATGGCTATGCCGCCCACGGCGGCCCTGATGGGTACCCCGCCGTCCATGAGGGACAGACAGCCACCGCAGACCGTCGCCATGGAGGACGAACCGTTGGAGGAGAGGATTTCGGAAACGATGCGGATCGTATAGGGAAATGACTCCGGCGGCGGCAGCACCGCAGACAGGGCCCGGCGGGCCAGATTGCCGTGTCCGATCTCCCGCCGGCCCGGGCTGCCGAGGCGCTTCGCCTCGCCCACCGAGTAGGGAGGGAAATTGTAGTGGAGGATGAAGGCCCGCCGTTCCTCGCCGCCGATGAAATCGATCCGCTGCTCGTCGGAAGAAGTCCCCAGGGTCATGGCCGCCAGGGCCTGGGTCTCGCCCCGGTTGAAAAGGGCGGAACCATGGACCCGGGGCAGCAGGCCGACCTCCGAGGATATGGGCCGGATGTCCGTGAAGGAGCGACCGTCGATGCGCCGTTTCTCCCGGAGTATCTTCTCGCGGAGGATGCGGCGGTCCAGGGCGTCGAAGCTGCGTAAAACCTGGGAAACCAGGACGGGATCGGGAACCGGGGCGGCATCGCCATCGGGAGAGGCCTTCATGCCACAGGTCTTCACGGCCTTCTCCCGGAGCGCATCGATCATGGCGTAGCGCTCCTGTTTCCTCGGGGTCCGGTAGGCCTCCCGCAGGCCCGCGGTCACCGTGTCGGCCACCATTTGCGCCAATGCCTCGTCCAGGGTCGCTTCCGCTACGATCCGCTTTTCCTTCCCGATCTTCCGGCACATTCGATCCTGGAGTTCGATCATGGGACGCATGGCCTCCAGGCCCGCATTGATGGCGTCCACCAGATCGTCTTCGGCGATCTCGTTCGCCTCCCCCTCCAGCATGACCAGGTTGACGTCGAAATCCCGTCCTCCGGCACCGGGGGCAATCCTTCTCCCGGCGAGGAAGATGTTGAAGTCACTCTCCTTCAGGGCTTCGGCCCCGGGGTTGCAGAGCAGTTGGCCGGCGTTTCTCCCCACCCGCACCCCGGCCACCGGCCCCTTGAAGGGGACATCGGACATCGCCAGGGCCGCCGAGGCCCCGATCATGGCCGCCACCCCCGGATCGTGGTCCGTATCCAGGGAAAGGACGCTGGCCACGATCTGGGTCTCGAAATTATAACCTTTAGGGATGAGCGGACGGATCGAGCGATCGATCATGCGGGAGGTCAGGATCTCCCGCTCGTTCGGCCTCCCCTCCCGTTTGAAGAAGCCGCCGGGGATCTTCCCCGCGGCATAGGTCATTTCCTGGTAGTCCACGGTCAGGGGCAGAAAATCGAGCCCCTCTCTCCCAGTTTTCAGGGAAACGACCGTCACGAGGACCATCGTATCTCCATAGGTCACCAACGCGGCCCCATCGGCCTGCTCCGCCAGATAACGGGCCTTTATCGACAGGGTTCTACCCGCAAATTCGCCCTCGAATATTTCTTTCATCAAAGTTTCATATCCTCTCTAATCGCTTATGCTATTTTCTCAGTCCCAGCCGCGAGATCACGGTCCGGTAACGTTCGATGTCCTTTTCCTTTATGTAATCCAGCAGGCGCCTCCTCTGGCCGACCAGCTTCAACAGGCCCCGCCGGGAATGGTGGTCCTTTTTGTGGACCTTGAAATGCTCGGTGAGATACTCGATCCGCGCACTTAGCAGGGCGATCTGGACCTCCGGGGATCCGGTATCCTTCTCATGGAGTTTGTATTGGGCAATGATTCCTTGCCTTCTTTCTGAATCTAACACGTTTGTTCCTCCCTCTTTGGTGGTTATCTCGATTTATTCAATGTTCGTTAAAGACCCGCAGCAATTTCATCACGGGGACATCGTCGGGCAGACCCGGCAGGTCCAAGCTGCCGCATTGCATCCGGGCGATCGCCGCCAGTTCGCCATCCCTGCTGGTGAGCTTTACCATATCTCCCGGGGCAAGAAAAGGAATATCGTCACGATTATTCACCATTTCCGCGCCAGGTTGCCAACCGTCCCGGATCCTCCGCCGCCAGATCTCCGACAGGACGATCTCCGGCAGCTCCGGAAGCGCCGCCGCCAGGGGAATGAGGCCCCGGCAGAGCCGCTCGCGCTCTTCCCGACGGTCAGCCTGGCCTATCTCCACCGCCGCCGCCTCGAAAAAGACGCCGCTCCGGAGGCGCCGCAACTCCGCCACACAGGCCCCGCATCCCAGAAGCTCGCCGGCGGCATCACAGAGCGAACGGACATACGCGCCCGCCTGACAGACAAGGCGAAACCGCACATAGGGCGGGGACGCTTCCTCGACGTCCAGCGCGTAAATCTCCACCTGGCGCGGCGGCGCTTCCACATCGATTCCCCGACGCGCCCATTTGTAGAGGGCCTGGCCCCGCACCTTCACCGCCGAATAGCGGGGGGGCGTCTGCTCTATTCGTCCCACGAAGCGTTTCAACGTCCCGTAAACGGCATCGGCCGTCACCTCCGGGGGGCGCCGCTCCAGCACCCGGCCATCTATGTCCAGGGTATCCGTGCGGACGCCCAGGAGCATGGACACCCGGTATTCCTTGGTCGCCCCGACGAGAAAGGGGACGAGCTTGGTCGCCTCGCCGACGCACACCGGCAGCACCCCCGTGGCAAGCGGATCGAGGGTGCCCGTATGGCCCGCCCGGACGCCGCCCAGGGCCTTTCTCACCGCCAGGACCACGTCATGGGAAGTCCGACCCGGAGGCTTGTCGATAACGACCACCCCGTGCATCGTCATTCCGGCAGCTCCATGGCGGCGAAGAGCAGCCTCTTCACCGTGGCGATGTCCCCGGAGATCCGGCAGGCCGCCGCATTCACATGGCCGCCGCCGCCGAAAACGGCGGCGACTCGGGCCACATCCATGGCGCCCTTGGAGCGGAGGCTGATCTTGAAACGCTGCTCCCCGATCTCCGTGAAGAGAGCGGACACGGAGACGCCGTCGATGGCCCGGGGCAGATCCACCAGCCCGTCCGTATCCTCGGGAAGGGCGCCGGTTTCCTCTAAATCCCGGCGCAGGACCGTGAGCGAGCCGACCCGGTCCCCGCAATCGAAGCTGAGGCTCTGCATCACCCGGGCCATGAGCATTATCCTGGCCCGGGGAAATTTTTCATAGATATTCTCCGATATCCACTGGGGATCGGCGCCCCGGCCAACGAGAACCCCCGCCGCCGCCAACGTTTCCCGACCCGTATTGCCGTAGCGGAACCCGCCCGTATCGGTGAGAATGGCCGTATAGAGGTTGGTCGCTATCTCCCGGTCGATGTCCGCCCCCAGCGCGGTGAGGAGGCGAAAGATCATCTCTCCGGTCGAACTCGCCGTCGTATCGACGAGCCGGATTTCGCAAAAACCGTCGTTGGAGACATGGTGATCGATGTTGACCAGTTGCCGAATCTTCCCGATGGCCGCCGCGGCGTCGCCCACCCGCTCCAGTTCGCTGCAATCGAGGATGAAGGCGGCGTCGAAGTCCTCCAGCGGCGGCAGGACATGGACAATGTCCCCGGCGCCGGGAAGGAAATGGTAGTTGCGGGGCGTCGGGTCCTGATTGTAAACCACCGCCTCCTTGCCGAGGTTTCCCAGCAGCCGGGAAAGCGCCAGCTCCGAACCCAGGGCGTCGCCGTCCAGCTTCACGTGGGCCGTAATGAAAAACTTCCCATAACCATTGATGAGGTCAATAATTTCCTTAATCATTCTCCTTCTGTTCCTCGTCTTGCGGGGTCAGGGCGTTTCGCATCGATCCCGGGCGTCTCGGCCTCCCCTTCGGTCCGGATTCCCGCCAATATCCTTTCGATGCGGCTTCCGTAGGCAAAGGACGGATCGAAGAAAAAGACGACCTCGGGGACATAGCGGAGTTCCAGCCGTTTCCCCAATTCCCGGCGGAGAAAGCCCTTCGCCTTCTCCAGGGCCTGCCGGGTCTCGGGACGGCAGGCATCCTGCCCCATCTCCACGAAATAGATCCGCGCCAACCGCAGATCGTCGGTCACCTCAACCCCGGTGATGGTGAGATCCTTCATGCGCGGATCGCTCACCTCCCGAATCAGGATCTCCGACAGCTCGGCCATGATCCGTTCGGCCACCCGCCGGGCCCGTTTAAAAGTCGTCATATTTTTCCGCCGTTCCCCTCCGCCCGGCCTGTTCTTCCACCCACGACGAATAACTGGTTATCTCCAGATTAGCGCCGATCACCTGGGCGATCTCCATCCCTTCCATATAGTTGAAGATGTGGTCTATCTTGGCGTTTATGTGCCGCCGGTCGCTGCCCACCACGGAAAACCCCACCCGGGCCCTTTTCCAGGAGTCGTTGTCCCCGACCTCGGCAATGGAGACATTGAAGGCGTTCCGCGTCCGTTTTATGAGCTTGGTCAGCACGGACCGCTTCTCCTTCAGGGAGCGACATTCCGGAAGCCACAGCTCCGCCATTCCCACGCCCACGATCATAAATGTCTATAGCTTGCGATCCACTTGCTCGTTGACATAGGCCTCGATCACGTCCCCCTCGCGGAGGTCGTTGAAGTTTTCGATGCCGATGCCGCACTCGTAACCGGTCGCCACCTCCCGGGCATCGTCCTTCTGCCGTTTCAACGAGGCGATCCGGCCGTCGTAAACAACCACTCCCTCCCGCACCAACTTGAGATTGGCGGCCCGGGAAATCTTGCCGTCCGTAACGTAACAACCCGCAATCGTGCCCACTTTGGGTATCTTGAACAATTGGCGCACCTCGGCCCGGCCCTGGACGACCTCTTTGTAGATGGGCTCCAACAGGCCCTCCATGGCCGCCCGGACGTCCTCCAAGAGGGTGTAGATGATGTCGTAGAGCTTGATTTCCACGCCTTCCTGTTCCGCCAGTTCCGCCACGCGGGCGTCCGGTCGAACGTTGAAGCCGATGATGATGGCATTGGCGGAAGAGGCCAGCATCACATCCGTCTCCGTAATGGCCCCCGTGGAGATGTGAATGATCCGGAGTTTCACGTCGGCGGTGCTCAGTTTGTTCAGGGCCTCGGCGATGGCCTCCATGGAGCCCTGGACGTCCGCCTTGACGATGACGTTGAAATCTTTCACCCCCTCCTTGATCTTCTGATAGAGCTGCTCCAGGGTGATCTTCGCGGTGGCGGACAATTCCTTTTCCCTTTCCTTCCGGGTCCAGTAATCGGCGATCGTCCGCGCCCTCTTTTCGTCATCCACCCGGAGGAACTCGGCGCTCACCTGGGGGACGCTGGAAAAACCGATCACCTCCACCGGCATGGAGGGTCCCGCTTCCTTTACCCGCCTCCCCTGATCGTCGATCATGGCCCGGACCCGTCCGTATTCCGTCTTCGAAACGAAGGTGTCGCCCTCCCGGAGGGTCCCCTCCTGAATGAGGACCGTGGCCACGGGCCCCCGGCCCTTGTCGAGCTTCGATTCGATGACGACGCCCCGGGCCGGCCGGTCCGGGTCGGCCTGGAGTTCAAGGATGTCGGCCTGGAGGAGGATCATCTCCAGGAGGCCCTCGATCCCCAGCCGCTGCTTGGCGGACACCTCACAGAAGATCGTCTCGCCCCCCCACTCCTCGGAGACGAGGCCGTATTCCGTCAAGGCCTGCTTGATCCGCTGGGGATCCGCCCCCGGCTTGTCCATCTTGTTGATGGCCACAATGATCGGAACGCCGGCCACCCGGGAGTGGTTGATGGCTTCCACGGTCTGGTCCATCACCCCATCGTCCGCCGCCACGACCAGGACGACCACATCCGTCACCTGGGCGCCCCGGGCCCGCATGGCCGTGAAGGCCTCATGGCCGGGAGTGTCCAGGAAGACGATGTCCCGGTCCTTGAGGCGGACGTGATAGGCGCCGATGGCCTGGGTTATCCCCCCCGCCTCCCGGGCGATGACGTTCGTCTCCCGGATGGCGTCCAGCAGTGACGTCTTGCCATGATCCACATGTCCCATGATCGTTACGACCGGCGCCCGGGGCTTGAGGTTCCTCTCCCCCGTCTCGGCGGCGCCGAAGGCATCCTCGAAATCCATGCCGGCGGATTCCACCTGGTAGCCGAACTCCCCGGCGACGAGCGTCGCGGTGTCGAAATCGAGGGGTTGGTTGATCGTCACCATCAACCCCAGCCCCATGAGTTTGTTGATCACCTCCCCCGCCTTGACCCCCATCTTCTTGGCCAGATCTCCGACGGTGACGGTTTCGGCGACCTTGATGCGCCGCTTGATGGCCTTGGGCGTCGTTATCTCCGTCTTCTTGAGCTTCGCCGCTCCGGCCTTCTTCTCCTCCCGCCACCGGGCCGGCCGTTCGTCACGCTCCAAATCCTCGACCCGGACCTTTTTGTCCACGACCTTTTTGATCAAGGCCTTCTTGCGGGCGGGGAACTGGTCGGCAAGGACCACCTCCACGGGTTTTTTAGCTTTTTTCTTGTCTTTTTCCGGCTCCCACTTGACGGGCTTCTTCAAGGCGCCGGGGGCCGCCGGCGCCTTGCCCGGCTCGACCTCGATCTTCTTGACCGGCGGCCTTCTAATGATCTCCGCCGTATCCTGGGGCCTGCGGGGCGCGGGCGAAGGCCTCCCGTCCTTCTTTTCCGGTTTGAGAGCCCGGGGGGCCGACGGGGGCGGGGCGGGGGGCGGGATGGAAACGGCGTCCGCCGGGGCCGCCGCGATGGGCGGGGCCGCCGGGGCGGACGGGGCCGCCGGGGCGGGTTCGGGCGGGGCCATCGGCGCGGGCGGGGCCTCCGCCATCACGGGCGGCGCGGGGGAAGGGGCGACCGGAGCGGCCGGGGCTTCCGCCTCCAGGGGGGCTTCCTTTTCCCCCGGCTCTTCCTCGGCCGGCGCAACCGGCGTCTCCACCGCCGGCGTCTCTTCCTCGGCTGTCGGTTTCTCCTCCGGGGCGGGAGCCTCCTCCTCGACGACAGGACGAACCGCCCGTCGTCTGATTACCGTGGCCTTGACCCTCTTTTCTACCATCCCGGGGGCCTCGGCCGCCGGATATTCCCTCCGAACCCGCTCCACCTCGCTGTCCTCGAGGGTGCTGGAGTGCGATTTGACGGAAATCCCCATTTTTTCCAGACGGGCAATGAGTTCCTTATTCTCCACGCCCAATTCCTTGGCCAGTTCATAGACTCTCTTCTTCGACATAGTGGTTCTCCCGCTATTGCGTCCTCATATCCCGAACCTGTTCAATTTACGACTCACCCGCCCGCCAGGCTTCATTTCCTCGCCGCCGCTTCCTCGATCATTCCCGTCGCCGCCGCGATCCACGCCTCCGCCTGTTCCCTGGTCACTCCGGGGACGGCCATGACGGCCTCGACATCGACGGCGGCAATCAGGGACAGGCTCTTGATCCCTTCCTTGACGAGTCCGTCTATGTTCTGCTCCGTTATGTCGGGAAGGGCTTTGAGTTCCCGGCGGCTGTCCTCTTCCTGTTGGAGGGTGGAAGATTCGCTCTTCACGTCTATCTTCCAACCCGTCAACTTGACCGCCAGGCGCACGTTCTGGCCGTTCTTCCCGATGGCCAGGGAAAGCTGGTCATCGGGAACGATGACCTCCATGCTCCGGTTCTCCACGTCGATCAGGACCCGATCGACCTTGGCGGGCGCCAGGGCGGCATAAACGTACTTAGCCGGATCTTCGGAGTAGGGGACGATATCGATCTTCTCGCCCCGCAATTCCTGGACGACGCTCTGGACCCGTGAGCCCCGCATGCCGACGCACGCCCCCACCGGGTCGATGTCCTTGTCCTTGCTCTTTACGGCGATCTTCGCCCGTTTCCCCGGTTCCCTCGCCACGCTGACGATCTCGATCAGCCCTTCGGAGATCTCCGGCACCTCCACCTCGAACAGGGCCTTCAGGAAACCGGGCTGGGTGCGGGAGAGGATGATCTGGGGTCCCTTGGCAATCCTCTTTACATCGCAGATGAAGGATCTGATTCTCTCCCCGCGCTTGTAAACCTCCCGGTAGATCTGCTCCGAAACGGGGATCACGCCCTCCGCCCGGCCCAGATTGACGATGATGCTTCCCCCCTCGAATCTCTGAACGAAACCGTTGATGAGCTGAAACTTGCGGTTCTTGAATTCCTCGTAAACGTTGTCCCGTTCCGCGTCCTTGACCCGCTGGATGATGATCTGCTTGGCGGTCTGGACCGCAATCCGGCCGAACGTCGAGGTATCGACCTTCATGCCCAGGCTGTCCCCCAGTTCCACCTCCTCATCCATCTCCCGCGCCTCGGCAAGCGATATCTCCATGTCGGGGTCCTTGACCTGCTCCTCGACGCGCTTAAACTGAAAGACCTCTATTTCGCCCGCATCCTCGTTGTAATGGGCCTCGATCTCCACTTGGGTCCCCATCTTCTTACGGGCGGCATTCAGCATCGCCGCCTCGAGGGCCTCGACAATGATCTCCCTGTCCAGTCCCCGGTCCTTGCTCATCTGTTCGATCAGCCGTTTCAACTCCGACAACATGCCATCTTCCTCCATCGGTCATCGGTTGTGACGATTCTTTAACCTGGTCAATCGTTCCAAACGTATTCGAGACGGGCCCTGATCACCTCTTCTCGGGGGATGGCGATCCGCCTCCCCTCTGTCTCGAGAACGATGGTTCCCGTCCCGTCTTCGCTCGTAAGGTATTCCCGCAGGATGCCCTTGAAATTCCTCGCTCCGTCAATCTTGCACCCTGTCCGCACCGTCACCTTGCTGCCCCGGAATCTCCGGAAGTCTTCATCCTTCACCAGGGGGCGGTCGAGGCCGGGGGAAGAGACCTCCAGGGTGTAGGATTCGTGGGGCACATCGTGGACCGCCAGGAGATCTCCCGCCTCCCCGCTGATCAGGGCGCAATCGTCAATGGCGACCCCCCCCTCCTTGTCGATGTAGATCCTAACGAGCCAGCGGGATTTCATCCGGAAGCACTCCACGCACACAAGCTCCATCCCCGCCCCGATGATCGCCGGTTCGACAATTCCCCGGATCCGCTCTTCCATATCTTTTCTAATCAAACTCATAAACCCGTGAAAAAAAAAGTGGGCCTCCGCCCACTCATCCGCGACAAAACGATGATGTTGAGAGCCCGCTAACATAAACGCACGGCAAATGCAAGCGAAAATCAAGGTCTATGCGACGAGATGCAAGGAAAGGAATGGAGCGGGCGAAGGGAATCGAACCCTCGACTTTCAGCTTGGGAAGCTGACATTCTACCGCTGAATTACGCCCGCCCATGTGGAAACGCCGGGGCCATAATAATCAAAGCCGATGTTTTGTCAAGTCCAATTTGCGCAGCCGTCTCTCAATCATCCCGATGGTTCATGTGGTTCATGCGGATAGCGATGGAACGGCCGTGGGCGTGGAGTCCCTCCAGGATGGCATAACGCTCCGTCTGCGGGCCGTAGCGTCGAAAGGCAGGGCCGGTGAAGGAGAGGATGCTCGTCCGCTTGACAAAATCATAGACCCCCAAAGGGGAGGAAAACCTTGCCGTCCCGCCGGTGGGGAGGATGTGATTGGGACCGGCCATGTAGTCTCCCAGGGCCTCCGGGGTGTAGGGGCCGATGAAGATGGCGCCGGCGTGACGGAGCCGGGGTACGATCTCTTCCGGATTCGCCACCATCAGTTCCAGATGCTCCGGGGCAAAGAGATTGGCCAGGGCCGCCGCCTCCTCGAGATCCTTGGTGACCACGACGGCGCCGTATCTCCCCAGGGACCGGCGGGCGATGGCCTCCCGGGGCATTCCCGCCAACTGCGACGACACCTCCGCCACGATCCGCCGGGCAAGTTCCCCGTCGGGGGTCAACGCCACGGCGCTGGCCATTTCGTCATGCTCCGCCTGGGCAAGGAGATCGGCGGCGACGAAGGAAACCGGCGCCGTGCCATCGCAGATGACGAGGACCTCGCTGGGACCGGCGATCATGTCGATGTCCACCCGGCCGAAGACCAGTTGTTTGGCCGTCGCCACATAGGCGTTTCCCGGCCCGACGATCTTGTCCACCCGGGGCACCGAGGCGGTGCCGTAGGCCAGGGCGGCCACGGCCTGGGCGCCGCCGATCTTGAAGACCCGGTTCACGCCGCCCAATTCCATGGCCAGGGCCACCAGGGGGTCGAGGGTGCCCTGGCGGAGAGGCGTCACCGCGACGATCTCCCCTACCCCGGCGATCCGGGCCGGAACGGCGGCCATGATCACCGTGGAGGGATATGCGGCCAGACCGCCGGGGACGTAAACGCCCACCCGTTCCAGGGGGGTGAACCGCCAGCCGATCCTCACCCCCTCTTCCTCCTCGTCCATCCAGTCCACCGGCAATTGCCGGCGGTGGAACCTCTCCACCCGGGACGCGGCCAGCGTCAGGACCTCCCGGTCCTCCGGGGCCGCCCGGGCGGCCGCGGCCTCTATCTCCTCCCGGGAGATCTGCACCGACGCCCCGCTGAGATCATAGCCGTCGAATTTCAAGGTATATGCAAACAGCGCTTCATCGCCGCGCTCCGCCACCTCCCGGACGATCTCCGCCACCGCCGTCCGCAACTCACCGCCGCCGTCGCCGCGATTCATGATGCCCCGGAAATATTCCGAGAATCCTGCCTCATCCGTGCCGATCAGCTTCATGGACCCAATCTCCGCTATGCCTTGACCCGCTCGATGGCCGCCCCGAGCCGGGCGAATTTTTCCTCGATGCGTTCGTAGCCGCGATCGAGATGATAAACCCGCGACAATTCCGTTATCCCCTCCGCCGCCAAACCCGCCAGGATCAACGATGCCGAGGCCCGGAGGTCCGTGGCCATGACCGGGGCGCCCTGCAGGGCCGGCGTCCCCTTGACGATGGCGCTGCCGCCCTGGACGACGATATCCGCCCCCATCCGCATCAATTCGCTGACGTGCATAAAACGGTTCTCGAAGATCGTCTCCGTAATGACGCTGAGGCCTCCGGCCACGGTCATGAGGGACATGAATTGGGCCTGGAGATCCGTAGGAAAACCGGGATAGGCCAGGGTCTTTACGTCAACGCTCCGCGGGCGGCCCCTGCCCACGGCGCGGACGAAATCTTCCCCCGTCTCGATCTTCAGACCGGCATCCCGAAGCTTGGCGATGAGGGCGTCGTGATGCCCCGGATGACAACCCCTGATCCGGACGTCGCCGCCGACGATCCCGGCGGCGATCATGAAGGTCCCCGCCTCGATCCGGTCGGCGATGACCACTCCCTCCACCGGGTGGAGGGAGGGAACGCCGTCGATGCGCACCACGTCCGTACCGACGCCGGCGATCCGGGCCCCCATCCCGATGAGGATATCCGCCAGATTCACCACCTCCGGCTCCCGGGCGGCGTTTTTCAAGATCGTCGTTCCCTCCGCCAGGGTGGCCGCCATCATGATGTTTTCCGTCCCCGTGACGGTAACCATGTCGAAGTAGATCTCCGCCCCCTTCAGGCGTCGCGCCTTGGCGACCACATAGCCGTCCTGCAATTCCACCTCCGCGCCCATGTCCTGAAGGGCCCGGATATGGAGATTGACGGGACGTGCGCCGATGGCGCAGCCGCCGGGCAGGGAAACCCGCGCCTCGCCCATTCTCGCCACCAGGGGTCCCAGGACGAGGACCGAGGCCCGCATCGTCCGGACCAGATCGTAGGCCGCCAGACACGAGACGATGTCTCCGGCGTTGACCCGGAGGGTTGACCCCTCCTGGGCAAAAACCACCCCGAAACTTCCGAGGAGCGTCTTTATGGTCCGGATATCCACCAGATTGGGGATGTTGGCGAAGGAATTCCAGCCCTTCGTCAGGAGCGACGCGGCGATGACGGGCAACGCGGCGTTTTTGGCGCCGCTGTTCTCTATCTCGCCTTCGAGCCTCCGGCCGCCCTGAATGATTATCTTGTCCATCTCTGGCTTCTCCTTGCCCGGAGCACCCGGTCGCGCCCGGCATAGTCCCCGCGGAAGGAAACGCTATCATAAGCCCGCGACCTCCGCAATAGCTCCTCGAGAATGTGTCGTTGACCCGCCCCTATCTCCAGGGCCAAAAAACCGCCGGGGCGGAGCAGACCTTCGGCGCCGGCGATTATCTCCCTATGGAAGAAGGTCCCGTCCGGGCCTCCCCGAAGGGCGCCGGGGGGTTCGTAGCGGCGCGCCTCCGGCGGCAGATCGGCGAATTCATGGTCGGCGATATAGGGAGGGTTGGAGACGATGCCGTCGAAAGGTCCTCTCAGACCCGCAAAAAGGGAGCAGACGAGGAAGTCTATCCTCCCGGAGACCCCCGCGGCGGCGGCGTTGTCTCTGGCCAGGGCCACCGCGGCGGCGGAGACGTCCGTGGCGATCAATCGGACATCACCCCGGGACGCGGCCAGGGCGATGCTCACGGCGCCGCTGCCGACGCCGACCTCCAGAAGCCGGGGCGCCCGGTCTCCCCGGGGGGGCAGGAGACGCAACGCCTCCTCCACCAGGATCTCCGTATCCGGGCGGGGGATGAGGACCCGGGGATCCACCCGGAGGGAGATCGACCAGAACTCCTTCTCGCCGATGATGTAAGCCACCGGCTCCCCCTCCCGGCGCCGGGCCAGCAAGCGGCCGTATCCCTCCGCCTCCTCTTCCGTCAATTCCCGTTCGGGATGGAGAAAGAGCCGGGATCGCTCCCAGCCCAGAACGAAGCCCAGGAGGACCTCGGCGTCCAGGCGGGGGCTCGCGCTCCCCGCCGCCGCCAGGGCGGCGGCCCCTTGCCTCAGGGCGCCCCGGATCGTCATTGATGCGGGATCGGCTGTCATTTCCGGGGGGCGGCGCGCCTTCCCGCGGCCGTCGTCATCAACCCTGGGCTCCTCCCTGCAGGGCCTCCGTCTGGAAATGGGCGGTCAGGGCGTCGATGAACATCTGGATGTCGCCGTCGAGAAAATTCTCGATATTATAGACGGTGAGGCCGATGCGATGATCCGACACCCGTCCCTGGGGGAAATTGTAGGTCCGGATCCGCTCGCTGCGGTCCCCGCTGCCCACCTGAGTCTTTCGCGTCTGAGAGATCTCCGCGTTCTGGCGTTGGACGATGCCGTCCAGCAGCCGGGACCTCAGCACCTTCATGGCCTTGTTCTTGTTTTTCAACTGCGATTTCTCGTCCTGGCAGGACACCACGATCCCCGTGGGCAGATGGGTGATCCGGACGGCGGAATCGGTGGTATTGACCGACTGGCCCCCATGGCCGCTGGAATGGAAGACGTCGATGCGCAGGTCGTTGGGATCGATGGTCACATCGACCTCCTCCGCCTCGGGGAGGATGGCCACCGTCACCGCCGAGGTGTGGATGCGGCCCTGGGCCTCCGTTACGGGGACCCGCTGGACGCGATGGACGCCGCTTTCGTATTTCAGGAGGCTGTAAGCCCCCCGGCCTTCGATGAGGGCGATGATTTCCTTGAACCCCCCGACCCCCCCCGCCGGGGAGTTGCTGATCACCTCCATCTTCCAGCCACGCCTCTCCGCATAGCGGCCGTACATCCGAAAGAGATCGGCGGCGAAAAGACCCGCCTCGTCGCCGCCGGTTCCCGCCCGGATCTCGAGCAGGACGTTCTTGCCGTCGTTGGGATCCTGGGGCAGGAGGAGGACCTTCAAGCGATCTTCCAACTCTCGCAGCCGCTCCTTGAGAAGCGGCATCTCCTCCCGGACGATCTCCTTGAGTTCTTCGTCGTTTTCCTTCAAGAGGAGTTGGCCTTCCTCGATCCGTTGCCGCGCCTCTTCATAAGCCCGGTAAACCTCGACGAGATCGTGAAGATCGGCGTGTTCCTTGGCGTATTTCTGATACAGGGAAGGCTTGGCAACGACCTCCCCGTCGCTCAATAACTTCTGCAATTCTTCGTATTTACTTACGATTTCTTTTAATCTGCGGTACATGGGAAACGACGATTCTAAAAAAACGACGACGGGATCGCTCCTGGCGGGCATTCACGAACATCGGGCGGCGTTTGCGGCGCGGCGAGTACGGGAAACGGCGCGAGATGACGCTTTCCCCCCGCCGGGAGGAAGCCGGTCGGCGCCGAGGCGGCGATCATTACGGGGGCGGGGCGGGCCGCCGGCATCCGGCATGAGATCCTTGAAAATCCACGCTTTTCTCCCACCCCGGCAAAAACCGGCATCCAGAAGACCTTGAAAACGCTGTATTCCGGCCTCCGCCGGCGCGACGACAGGGAATCCGAGACGGCGCTCCGCGGAGGCATCGGCTCGAGGATCAGGCCGCCGAGGAAAGGGAGCTGCCCCTCGCCTCTATTTGCCTGCCTTTTTGACGACGCCGGCATACTTCTTTTGAAAACGCTCCACCCGGCCGGCCGTATCGATGATCTTCTGTTTCCCCGTCATGAAGGGATGGCACTGGGAACAGATCTCCACCTTGATGTCCTTTTTCGTCGAGCGGGTGGGGATCACATTCCCGCAGACGCAGGTGATGGTCGTTTCGTAATAGGGTGGATGGATGCCTTCTTTCATTTTGTCTTAACCTTTCTACCGATGAAAATGGGGTCGCATTATATAAGCCACGGGAATAAATACAAGGAAAATTTTATCGGGACGCTCACTGATTCATTGAGTCGAGGAAGAGCTGGTTGCTCTCCGTCTTTCTGATCTTGTCGATGATGAAATCCATGGCGTCCACCGGGTTCATTTCCTGCAGCAGCCGCCGGAGGATCCAGATCCGGTTGAGGTTGTTCCTCGGGATGAGGAGTTCTTCTTTCCTGGTCCCGGAACGGATCAGATCGAAGGCGGGGAAGATCCGCCGGTCGGCGATGCGACGGTCCAAATGCAGTTCCATGTTTCCCGTCCCCTTGAACTCCTCGAAGATCACCTCGTCCATGCGACTCCCGGTGTCGATGAGCGCCGTGGAGATGATGGTGAGACTGCCGCCGTTTTCGATATTCCGGGCGGCGCCGAAAAAGCGTTTGGGCTTGTGCAGGGCATTGGAGTCCACGCCCCCGGAGAGGACCTTGCCGCTGGGCGGCACGACGGTGTTGTAGGCCCGGGCCAGACGGGTGATGCTGTCGAGGAGTATCACCACGTCCTTTTTGTGCTCCACCAGCCGTTTAGCCTTTTCGATCACCATTTCCGCGACCTGGACATGCCGGGTCGCCGGTTCGTCGAAGGTGGAGGAAACGACCTCGCCCTGGACGCTCCGCTGCATATCCGTCACCTCCTCCGGTCGTTCGTCGATGAGGAGGACCATCAGCGTCACTTCCTTGTGATTGGCGGCGATGCTCCGGGCGATATCCTGGAGAAGCATGGTCTTTCCCGCTCGGGGCGGCGAAACGATGAGCCCCCGCTGCCCCTTGCCGATGGGGGTGAAGAGGTCCATGATCCGGGTGGAGAGATTGTCGGGATCCAACTCGAGTTTTAGTTTGTCCTCGGGATACAGGGGCGTGAGGTTGTCAAAGAGGATCTTGTCCCGGGTCGCGTCGGGCAATTCATGATTTACCGTATCGACCTTGAGCAGGGCGAAATACTTCTCCCCCTCCTTGGGCGGCCGCACCTCGCCGGAAATCGTATCGCCGGTTCGCAGGTTGAAGCGGCGGATCTGGGAGGGCGAGACGTAGATGTCGTCGGGACTGGGCAGATAGTTGTAATCCACCGCCCGGAGAAAGCCGAATCCGTCGGGGAGGATTTCCAGCACCCCCGTACCGGAAATCAAGCCGTTTTTTTCCGTCTGGGCCTGAAGAATGGCAAAGATCAGATCCTGGCGGCGCAAGCCGCTGCCGCCGGCCACATTGAGATCATTGGCCAGCCTGGCAAGCTCGCTGATGGGAAGCCTTTTGATATCTTCGATGTTCATGGGTGAGTGTCCTAAATCTATGGGTTTATTGGCGGCGCCGGAGGCCAACGGCACCGAGACTGGCCAGGAGTCGCTAGCTATGCTTTTCCATCAGAGTGTTATGAAAGAGAATCCATCATGCCGAGGCAGATACTAAGATTTTGTGGATTGCAAAAGGTCTGCTCGTATGAACGCCGGAAATGCTTCGAGTGGTAGGCGCCGGCCTGAGCCTTTTGAAAGTGGCGGTATATTTAGCCGATCACAACGGCGATGTCAAGAAATTTTCTTCAGGGCGAGATCATGATGAAATTGAGCAGCCGACCCGTTTGCCCCCCTGCGCCGCGATGGGAATAGAAAAGATCCTGCCGGCAGGAGGAGCAGAGGGCCGCCGTCCGGATATTGCCCCCGGGAATGCCCGCCGCCTCCATCTGGAGGCGGTTCGCAAGGGCCAAATCCAGCCGCCACTTGCCCGGCGCCGGTTGGGCCGCGAATACGGCTTCCCGGTCCGGATGCCCGTCCATGGCCGCCCGGACGACGGCATCCACCTCATAGCAGCAGGGGCCGATGGCGGGGCCTATCGCCGCCTGGAGTTCCCCCGGGGGGCTCCCGAAACGTTCCCGCAGCAGCCTCACGACCTGCCCGGAAATATTCAGGGCCGTACCCCGCCAGCCGGCATGGACGGCGGCGACGACCCGCCGCGCCGGATCCGCCACCAATACGGGAGCGCAGTCGGCGGTGAGGATGCACAGGGCAAGTCCCGGCCGATTCGTAACCACGGCGTCGCACTCCCGGGGACGGCGGTCGTGAATGGGGAAATCCGCGTCGTCCACAACGTGAATCCTGTCGCCGTGGACCTGATGGACCCGGAAAAATTGCCGCCGGGCAAGGCCGAAGGCCGCGGCGACGATATCCCAGTTGGCGTTGACATTGGCCTCCGTCTCCCCTTCCCGGCCGCTCATGTTGAGAGCGGCGAAGCGCCCGGAGCTGACCCCGCCCCGACGGGTGCAGAAGGCGTGGACCACGAAGGGACGGGCCTCCCAGTCCGGAGAGGCGAAGTATTCCACCGGACCGCTCTTCTTCCATACGAACATCCCCGTGTCGGACGACGGTTTCCCCATGCTTGACAACCCCAAAAAACAAGTGATGAATCGATCGCCTTGAAAAACTACGTTCCCGCCTCCATCTCGAGGCCTTTGCAAAACCCCGTTGCGTCCTCCATGTGGTTCTTCCCGAGAAAGCGGGAATCCCTTGTCCTCAACCTTTTTCTGGATGCCGGGTCAAGTCCGACAGGACCTGGGCGCCTCCCGTCCCACCCCTGAGAAATCGACACAGCTCCTCCATGTCCGGCGGCAGAGGCGACGAAAAGCATAGCCGGCGTCCGTCAACGGGATGCGTGAAGGCAATCCGGCAGGCATGCAGGGCCTGTCGCTTCATCGCCCGGAGGTGTCCTCGCAGCGAGGGGTCCTTTATCTCCATGATTTTTTTTGGATTGCCATATACCTGGTCGCCCACGATGGGATGTCCCAGGGCGTTGAGATGCACCCGAATCTGATGGGTCCGCCCCGTTTCGATGGCCGCGGCCACCAAGGTCACCGCGCCGAACCGTTCCCGGACCTGCCAGCGGGTCAAGGCCTCTTTCCCCCGGGGGCTCCGGGTGGACATCTTCCGTCGATCCCCGGGATGGCGCCCCACCGGGAGGTCGATGATCCCCTCATCGTCCCGCATCTCCCCGCACACCAGGGCCAGGTAGAGCTTTTCCACCCGGCGGGCCTGAAAATCCGCCGCCAGCGCCTGGTGGACCGGATCGGATTTGGCGACGACCAGCAGTCCCGAGGTGTCCTTGTCCAGACGATGGACGATGCCCGGACGCAGCGCCCCGCCGATTCCGGAAAGGTCCCGGCAGTGGTGGAGCAGGGCGTTGACCAGGGTCCCCCGGGGATTGCCCGCCCCGGGATGGACGGCCAGCCCCGGTGGCTTGTCGATCACCAGCAGGGCGGAATCCTCATAGACGATTTTCAGGGCCATCTCCTCCGGCAGCGCCGTGCACGGGGAAGGGGGGGGGATCCTCAGCAGGATTTCGTCCCCCACCCGCAGACGGACGGATGCCTTGGGCGTCCCGCCGTTGAGGAGGATGTTCCCCGCCGCCAGGGCCCGGGGGATCTGGGAGCGGGAGAGGGAATCCTGGCGGCGGGCCAGGAAGACATCGAGGCGCAGCCCCTCCTCCTCTTCCCCCACGACAAAGCGGCGGTCGGGCAGGCGGTCATCAGGCATCGGGCAAGATAACACTCCGCAATCCCGCCACGATGAAAACGAATTCCTCCTCGGCCACGGTGCGCATGTCGAGGAGGACCTCTTCCCCATCGATCCGGGCGACAATGGGAACCGGCAGAGCCCGGAGGCGCTCCTCCAGACGGGAGGCGGACAGGGTCCGGGGCGTGACGGAGACGAGAAAGGTGGGGATCTCCTGGCCGGGGAGGGAACCTCCCCCCGCCGCCGCCACTCCTTCCCGGAGGGAGAAGTCGATGCCATTTATCCCCGCCGCCCGAAGTTTCCGGAGGAGTCTTTTCCCCCGGGCCTGGGCCTCGCCCGGGGTCTCCGTCAGGGCCTTGAGGACCCGCAGCTCGGCCCGGGCCTGGCGCGGGTTCAGATAAGCGATCAGCGTCCCCTCCAGGGCGGCGAGGGTCAGTTTGTCGATGCGCAGGGCCCGGTTCAGGGGGTTCTTCCTTATCCGCTCCAGAGGGGCCCTTTTCCCGAGGATGATCCCCGCCTGGGGGCCTCCCAGGAGTTTGTCGCCGCTGAAGGTAACGACATCCGTCCCCGCCGCGACCACCTCCTCCACCGTCGGCTCACGCTGTCGTCCGTAGCGGTCCAGGTCGATGAGACAACCGCTGCCCAGATCGTCGAGCACGGGGAGACCGCGCTCCCGCCCCAGGGCTACGAGGTCCCGGAGGGACGTCTCCTCCGTAAAGCCCACGATCTTGTAGTTGCTCGTGTGGACCTTCATGAGCAGGCGGGTTTCCGGGTTGACCGCCTCCCGGTAATCCTGGAGGCGGGTCCTGTTCGTGGTGCCGACCTCGCGGAGGCGGACCCCACCCTTCTCCATGACCTCGGGGATGCGAAATTCTCCCCCGATTTCAATAAGTTCTCCCCGTGATACGACGGCCTCCCCACCCTCGGCCAGGGAATTGAGGGCCAGCAGGACCGCCGCCGCATTGTTGTTGACCACCAGGGCGTCCTCGGCCCCCGTGAGGAGGCAGAGGAGTTCCCGGACATGATCGTATCGCAGACCCCGGGCGCCTCTCTCCAGATCGAACTCGAGGTTGGAGTAACCGCAGGCGACATCGAGGAGGCATTCCCGGGCCGCGGCGGACAGGGGGGCCCGACCCAGGTTGGTGTGGAGGATCACCCCGGTGGCATTGACCACCCGTCGGAGCCGGCGGGTGGTCAGCCGGTCTATTTGTCCCGCTATTTCGTCCACGATCCCCGTCGGGGAAGGCGGGCGTTCCTCCCCTGGCCCATCTCCGGCGAGGATAGCCCGACGCCGCCTTTCCACCGCGGCACGGCATAGCTCCTTGAGGAGGGGCCTGGGGGCCCGATCCGCCACCCCCTGTCCCTCGAGCACGAGCATCAGTTCATCGATCTTGGGAAGCTGTTGCAGCCACAACCGCCGCCGGTCATCCATGGTCTCCTCCTTCCTCCGATCAGCCGTCCAGGCGCGCCCGGCAATAGTCACGGAAATTGTTTACGGCGATGAAGAACTCCCGCATCATGATCACCCACCTGTAACATCCCCTCTCCGTCAGGGTCAGCCTCCCCTTTCGATAGCGCAGGCTTCCCGTCAGGAGGAGGGCCAGGATCTCGAACCAGAGGCAGTTCCAGGGGTTGACCCCGTGTTTGTCCCGCAGGTCCCGCAGGTCCAGATGCCCTCCAAAGAGCCGCATCAGAAAATCGTAGCGGAGCCGATCCTTCCCGCCGAAGATCCGCGCCGCCATCAGCGGCAGCTCCCCCCGCTCGATCCTGTCGATGTATTCGGATACGTCGAATGTATTGGCGTAACAGGCGCCCCCCAGAAAGCCGATGGCGCCGCTGCCCAGACCGGCGTATTCATTGTAATCCACTATATACTCGTCGATCATGCCGTTCGCCCGGGAAAAGCACCACGCCGAGGAGAGACGGTAGGCGGGTAGGAGGCGGCGGCGGATCCGGGCGTAGTATTCCCCTTCCCGGCGGTAATCGACCTCGCCCAGTTTCTCCGTGACCCGTCGTCGCGTGGAGTCGGAGACCATGAGGGGATAATAGGTCACCTGATCGACGCCGATCCCCATCAGGACATCGAGATCCCGGGCCAGGATCTCCGGGGTCTGGGAGGGGAAATTGAACATCATATCGGCGTTGAGGGTGTCGAAACGACCGCCGATCTCCGCCAAACGGGCCGCGATCTCCGCGCCGGCGCCGTATTTCTCCAGGCGGTCCACATCCTTCAGGAGACCGTCGTCGAAGCTCTGGACCCCCACGGACAGGCGGTTCACCCCCGCCGCCTTCAGAATGGCGAGACGGTCTTCCGTCAGATGGTTCGGATTGGTCTCCACGGAGATCTCGCGAATGGAGAAGCACTCCCGGGCCTGCTCCAGGGTGGCGGCCAACTCGTCGATCATCACCGTCGGCGTCCCGCCGCCGACATACACGCCGGCGAAATCGTAGCCCCGATCCCGGTAGAGAAGAATCTCCCGCCGCAGGGCCTGGAAGTAACGCCGACACCGGGGGGCATCGAAGAGGAACCGGTTGAAGGAGCAGTAGGGGCAGAGCTTTTCACAAAAGGGGACATGAAGGTAAAGCAGGCGGGGCGGCGCCTTCCCGGCCTCGGGGAGCGCCGGCGGCGGACCGGCGGCGAAGCGCAGCGAATTCGAGAATTCCCGGCGGACGATGGCGGCGATGGCCTGGTTGACAAGATTTTGCATATCGTCGGGACACCTATCAAATCGGCGGCATTTGTTCAAGGTCATTCGCCGTCGCTCTTCGTCTTGCATAAATGTCTCCCCGGTGCTATAGGGAACGGCCAAGCCGTCAATATCGATTGCCCTTTCCCGCCCGCGTCACGACGGAGGAACGTCTCGGGCGGCGCGATATGGGCGCGGCAGCGAAAGGGCCCGGTAAGACCATGAACAAAGTCCTGACCCTATGGTCCAATGACCAGATAAACGAAGAAGAAACGCGCATCTTGAGACAACCCTGCGCCGAGCTTCCCATCCCCCTGGACAGCGAAGCCCGGAAGTGCGTAAAAACCCTCGTTGACACATTCCTAGAGCGGAACGACGCCTCGGGGCTGGCGGCGCCGCAAATCGGCATCTCCAAGAAGATCATCATCTTCCGCAACCGGGGCTTTACGAAGGACGGGGCCCTGGACGGGGCCTGGACAAATAGGGATGTGGAGGTGCTCATCAACCCCCGCCTGACCCAGCAACGGGGCAACCGGGTAATCCTCGCCGAGGGCTGCCTGTCCTGTCCCGATATCAAGGTGGAGGTCGCCCGCTACCCGGAGATCAAGGTCCGGGGCTTCGACATGCACGGCCGGAAGGTCAGCAGGCGCTACGAAGATTTCATCGCCCGCATCGTCCAGCACGAGATGGACCACCTCGAAGGCATACTGATCGTCGATTACCATGAAGGGGATGTCTTCGTCCCCAAAAAGAGGCGCGGCTTCTTCGATAATCTCTTTCAGAAGAATTCCGCCTGAAATCGACTCTAAGGGACGGCGAGACCCATCCCCACCTTGACCCTCCCTTTGAAGGGGAGGAAAAATGATTAGTAAATGAAGTCAAGCGCATAGGAACGCATTTTCAGGTAAAATATCCAGATAGCAGCCGAAATTTTCTTATAAAAACGATGATAGACCCCCACAACCCATCCGCAGGAGTGACGCGATCATGAGCCAAGGAACGAACCCGGCCGCCAGCGATTTCATCCGCGACATCATCGAGGACGACCTCAGAACCGGCAAAAACGACGGCGTCGTCGCCGTTCGCTTCCCTCCCGAGCCCAACGGGTACATCCATATCGGCCACGCCAAGGCCGTATGCCTGAACTTCGGGATCGCCGCCCAGTACGGCGGCACCTGCAATCTCCGCATGGACGACACCGATCCCGCCGGAGAATCCCTGGAGTTCGTCCAGTCCATCATCGACGACATCCACTGGCTGGGCTTCGACTGGCAGGACCGGCTCTATTACGCCTCCGATTACTTTGAACGGCTCTACCAGTTCGCCGTGGAGCTGATCGAAGCCGGCAAGGCCTACGTGGACAGCATGAGCGCCGACGAGATTCGGGAGTGCCGGGGCAGTTTCACCGAACCGGGCCGGGAAAGCCCCTACCGCAACCGCACGGCGGCGGAGAACAAGGACCTCTTCGCCCGGATGCGGGCCGGGGAATTCGCCGACGGGGAGCATGTCCTTCGGGCCAAGATCGACATGGCCGCCCCCAATGTCGTCATGCGGGACCCCATCATGTACCGCATCAAGCGGGAACCCCACTACCGGACCGGGGTCGATTGGGTGATCTACCCCATGTACGATTTCGCCCACTGCCTCTCCGACGCCCTGGAGGGGATCACCTATTCCATCTGCACCCTGGAATTCGAGAACAACCGGCCGCTGTATGACTGGTTCGTGGCGCAACTGATACCGGGACGCCGTCCCCGGCAGATCGAGTTCGCCCGGCTCAACGTGAGTTACACCGTCCTGAGCAAGCGCCGCCTCATCGAACTGGTGGAGAAGGGATGTGTATCCGGATGGGACGACCCCCGGATGCCCACGGTGGCGGGCATGCGGCGCCGGGGTTACACGCCGGAGGCGATCAGGAACTTCGCCGCCGCCATCGGCGTGGCCAAGAACGAAAATCTCGTGGACATGGCCCTGCTGGAGCATTGCGTCCGGGATGACCTCAACGAACGGGCGCCGCGCGCCATGGCAGTCCTGCGCCCCCTCCGGGTGGTCATCGACAACTACCCGGACGACAAGGTCGAAGAACTCACCGCCCCCAACCATCCCCAAAAACCGGAGCTGGGGACCCGCATCGTGCCCTTTGCCAAGACCCTCTACATCGAAGCGGACGACTTCATGGAGGATCCGCCGAAGAAGTACCACCGCCTCGGTCCCGGCCGGGAGGTTCGCCTCCGCAACGCCTATGTGATCCGCTTCGAACGGATGGTGAAAAACGAGCGGACCGGGGCCATAGAAGAGATCCACTGCACTTACGACCCGGCGACCCGAAGCGGCCCCCCGACGGACGGCCGGAAGGTCCCCGGGGTCATCCACTGGGTGGCGGCGGCGCGGGCCGTGCCGGCGGAGGCGCGGCTCTACGACCGCCTCTTCCGGGTCCCGGAACCGCGGGACGACGATTTCACCCGGGATCTGAATCCCGACTCCCTGGTGACCCTCACGGGCTGCCAATTGGAGGCGGGCCTCCGGGATGCGGCGCCGGGGACGCGTTATCAGTTCGAACGTCTGGGATATTTCTGCGTGGATGCCCGGGATTCGCAACCGGGAAAACCGGTCCTGAACCGCATCGTCCCCCTCCGGGACTCCTGGGCCAAGATCGCCGGCAGCGGCGGATAGGCGGCGACCGATTACCCGTATTTCAGGATGAAACCCTCGAGGATGTTGGAGACATCCTCGCAGATATCGGTGGCCTCCTCTATTCTTTCCAGCAGCTCCTTACTCTTGATCAGCTCGATGGCGTCTCTTTCCCGCTCGAAGAGTTCCGCCATGGCCTCCCGCAACACATGATCCGCCTCGTTTTCCAGGGAATTGACCTCCACGCAGGCCTCCAGGATCGTTCTGATGTTCGTGCTGCGGTCTCTCATGGCATGGATCGCTTTATTCAGGAGGGCGACGGCGCTATCGAGGATCGCCGCGAGTTCTATATGGGCGGGTAGAGGCGCCCTGATCCGGTACAGAGTCATCTTGCTGGCCGACTCGTCGATCATGTCCATGACGCTGTCCATTTTGTCCGCCAGGGAATAGATGTCTTCCCGGTCCAGGGGGGTGATGAAGGTCTTGTGGAGATCCTGGTAGATCCGATGGGCGATCACGTCCGCTTGCTGTTCGATCTCCTTGAGCTGGGACGCCGCTCCCTTCGAATTCCGATAATCTTTCAACATGGCCAAAAAAAGGGCGCTTCCTTCTTGGATCTTATCCGCCAGTTCCTCGAAGCTATCGGAAAACCGCACCTCCTTCGGAAATAGCCTCATGGTCTCCATCCCCTCCCTTGCCGTTTAAGGATCGATTATTTACAAAATGGCCCGCTTCCCTGAACCTCCCCCCCGCCTTTATCCGTGGGGAGGTTCAGGGAACAATTAGTCGTATGATCGCCAATAAACCACATTCTGTAAGCGTTGCTTCTGGTGGCGATCCATCGAATGCTACCGCACCGGCGACAAAAATTATCGGGACTGCGGCCAAAAAACGAGATCATGTGCGCAATTCCCTTGGAAACATGTAGAAACAATGGCAAGAAAAAGGGCTTCCGAGAAAACCCGGAAACCCTTGATTTTACTGGCTGGGAGACGTGGATTCGAACCACGATTCACGGAGTCAGAGTCCGTTGTCCTGCCGTTGAACGATCTCCCAGAGTCGATTCCGATGCCTTCTTCCCATCGGGACAGGTCGCTCTTGCCTCTATCCCCAAGAGCAGCAGGAGATATAGTGCGATCATCGTGTTCTGTCAACCTCTTTTTTCCCAGGGGATACGCCGTATCGGGAGGGCCACCGGTAGGCTTGTATTTTCGTCTTGAAAATCCTTATGCGATATAGTAGCCAAAACGGCGGCGCCATGGTCGGCGGCGGCGCGGATATCATTGCTTCTTTTACAATTCTATCGACCCGATTGCAGGAGGCGGCTTTATGGGAGAGAAGCTTTATCTGTCCGATCAGGACAAGAAGATCGGCGGCGTCTGCGGCGGCCTGGGGGAGTTTTTCGACAAGGACTCCACCCTGTTCCGGATCCTCTTCATCCTTTTGATCCTCTTTTCCTTTGGCGTCGGCGTTATCGCCTACATCGCGATGTGGCTGGTGATCCCCCGGCGGCCGCAACCGTAAGGGAACCACGCCGCCCCAACATGGCGGAATGCTTGCCGGAAGGCACCGCCGCCTCCCTCCTCATGGGGCAACGTCCCCACCCGCAACCGCCGCTATTGCAACGGCGCGCACGGCGTCCCCGGCCCGGTCGATCCCGGGGAGATCCCCCACCTCGTGGAGGCCCTGGGCTACCTCGATCCGAAGCATGCCGTCCCCGCCTCCATCGCCCGGGACGACCTTCACGACGGCGCCGGCGTCTTTAGCCGTTAGAACCCTGTCGTCACGCCCTTCCGGGCGGGATTCAATCGTCTCGTTTTCCCTGGATAAAATCCTCGAGCATCTGGTAGGCCCCTTCGTCGAAATACTGTCGGGGGGGATGCTTCATGAAATAGGCGGAAGGGGAGAGGAGCGCCCCCCCCTGACCCCTGTCCAGGGCCAGTTTGCAGCACCGGATGGCATCGACGATGACGCCTCCGGAATTGGGGGAGTCCTCCACGGAAAGGCGCATCTCCAGGTTCATGGGGATATTGCCGAAGATCCGTCCCTCCATCCGGAGGAAGCAGACCTTGTTGTCCTTCTGCCAGGGCACCCAGTCGCTGGGGCCGATATGGATGTTTTCGCTCTCGAGACGCATCTTGGTCTGAGACTGCACGGCTTCGGTCTTGGATTGCCTTTTGGATTGCAGCCGACGCCGATCCAGCATATTGAGAAAGTCCGTGTTGCCGCCGGTATTGAGCTGGTAAGTCCTTTCGAGCTTGACGCCCCGGGCCTGGAAGAGATGGGTCATGACCCGATGGATCACCGTGGCGCCCATCTGGGATTTTACGTCATCGCCGATAATGGGCAGGTTGCGCTTCGCAAAACGTCGGGCCCACTTGGGATCGCTGGCAATGAAAACGGGGATGCAGTTAATAAAGGCGACCCCGGCCGCCAGGGCGCATTCCGCGTAGAAGCGGGACGCCTCTTCCGAGCCCACCGGCAGATAGTTTAGGAGGATCTCCGTCCCTGATCGCTTCAGTTCGGCAACGACATCCCTTTTCGTCGCCTCTTTCCGCCGGGCCGGGACAAAGGTGTATTTGCCGTCATAGTCGCCCATATGGCCGGCCATGCCGTCCAGGATCCTTCCCATGGAGACGACGGCGCCGCCGGCGGGGATATGGGGATTGAAAACCGCGGCGCAATTGGGCGGCTGGAAGATGGCCTCGGATATGGTTCGACCGACCTTTCGCTCGTCTATATCGAAGGCGGCCACGACCTCGATGTC
>JASGUC010000041.1 GCA_030057915.1 Pseudomonadota bacterium | reverse complement strand
TGCGATGCCCACGCCACTGCCTAAATCGCTCCTCAATATCCTCAAAACTGGGGCGGACGCTTGTTCCAAAATCGTTCTCCATCGGTCATCCTCCTTCGCGATTGATGACCAACCATACCCGCCACCACAAAATTTTTCACGCAGCCTTACCGGAAGGACACAGCCTGATTCCTTGATTAAGTGCCGAAGGCGGGGGAGGAACGTCGGTGGGCGGGCTGTTTGGGCCGGGGAAGTTGGACCGTATCCGGGAATATCTCTTGACACTTTGAGGTTGTACTGGGTATATTTATTTCCAGATATGACCGAAACCGGAAACGGGAGACTGCGGCCCTGAGTGAGGCGATGGCCGAACTGGACCTGAAAATCGGAACCATAGTGACCCGGAACGAGGATGAGCGGTTCGAGGTCGGCGGCGGGACCATCGAGGTGGTGCCGGCATGGCGGTTTCTGCTGGAACTGCCGGAATCGACGGAATAGCCGCATGAGATTCCTGCTGATCAGCGACGAGAATTGATATCGGTACTTAAAACCCAGTGAATAACCTGGGTTTTGCGCATTTTCGGTCAAGTGGAATTATTTCCCGGCGAGGACCTCCTGGACCTTCCCGGCGAGATCTTGGATCCGGAAGGGTTTTTGCAGGAAGTGGAGCCCCGGTGCGAGGATGCCCTGATGGGTGATGACGTTTTCCGCGTACCCGGACATGAACAGCCGCTCCATGGTGGGATGACGGGCAAGCAGGATGTCGGAAAGCTCCCGGCCGTTCATCCCGGGCAGGACGATGTCTGTCAGGAGGAGGTCTATTGGGCCATGATATTCATCCACCGCCCGGAGGGCCTCATCGGGCGTCGCGGCGACGATGACCGTATAACCCAGCATTTCCAGGGCCTCCTGGGCGAAGTCGCGGATCATTGCCTCGTCCTCCACGATGAGGATCGTTTTGTCGCCCCTAACCGTCGCCCCTTCTGGTTCCGCCATTTTGTCCTCTCCTTCTGGCCCCGCCATTTTGTCTGTTCCTTCCGGTTCCCCCATTTTGTCCGCCCCTTCTGGTTCCGCCATTTTGTCTGTCCCTTCCGGTTCCGCTGTCACCCTTGATTCCGCCGCCGCTTTTTCGGCGCAACGGGGCAGGTAGATCCGGAAAATCGCCCCCTGCCCGGGCTCGCTATAGACGTTGATAAAGCCGTTGTTTTGCCGGACGATGCCGTAAACGGTGGGAAGGCCCATCCCGGTCCCCTTGCCGGATTCCTTGGTGCTGAAAAAGGGTTCGAACAGGCGCTCCCGGGTCGCGCTGTCCATGCCGCGGCCGTTGTCGCTCACGGCAAGGAGGACGTACTCGCCGGGGACATATCCGATGTGTGTGGCGCAGTAGGCGTCGTCGAACTCGACGATGTCCGTTTCGATGGCGATCATGCCTCCCTTGCCAACGGCGTCCCGGGCATTCGTGCAGAGGTTCATGAGTATCTGATCCATCTGCATGGGGTCCATCAACACCGTTCCACGGTGTTGCCCCGGGGTCCATTTCAGTTCGATATCCTCGCCGATTAACCGCCTGAGCATGCACAGCGTCGTCGCTACGGTTTCGTTCAGGTCGAGGGCTGCCGGGGCGATGGTCTGCTTCCGGGCGAAGGCGAGGAGCTGCCGGGTGAGTGCCGCCGATCGCTCGGCTGCGCTCCTCACCATCAGCAGGTCCGCCCTTGCCGGGTCGTCTGGCCTCAGCCGGCGGAGGGCCAGTTCGGCATGCCCCAGGATGACCAACAGCATGTTGTTGAAGTCGTGGGCGATGCCGCCGGCCAGCCGTCCCACCGATTCGATCTTCTGGGAGTGGGCCAACTGTTCCAGAAACCGCTCCCGTTCCTTCTCCGCCTCTTTACGTTCGGTGACGTCGATGGCCATTTCGTAGCGCGCCGACCGTCCGTCGGGCCAGGGGATCATCTTGTCGATACACCGGTACCAGCGCCGGTTCTGCTCGTTCTGAAACTCCCAGATATACGAGCGGCCCCGGTACTCGCCGCGGATTATGTCATTGGTGCAGAAGGGGCATGGGGCCGTGCGCTGCTGGATGTACTCGTAGCATTTCCGCCCGTCCAGGGGACCGAACATGTCTTCGATGACCCGGTTGAGGAATAACAGGTCGTGATTATCCATGTCCGCCACATAGATCGGCTCGTCGATGCCGTTGAAGATCGCCAGGAGGGATTCGTGGGCGGATCTGACGGCTTCCTCGGCCCGTTTCCGGGCGGTGATGTCCATGCACCGCCCCATGACGTATCTTTTCCCTTCGATCTCTATGAGTTTTGCGGAAACATGAAGAGAAAAGACCGATCCGTCCTTGCGGAGATGCTCCGCCTCGAAGTCGAGTTCTTCCCCCGCCAGCACTCGTCGCCATCGCTCCGGGGCCAAAACGGCGGTCTCCGGCGCGTCGATGTCCTTCAACCGCAGGTGTTGCATCTCCTCCGGGCTCTCGTAACCGTGCATTCGGGCGAAGGCCGCGTTCACCCATGTCTCTGATTCGTCGGCGGCCACGAGCATTATCCCCTCGGTGGCTTCCTCGACGAGGATGCGGTACCTTTCCCACTCTCCTTGGGAAGTTTTGCCCGCCTTCCCCACGGGCGTCCGCCTCTCTTTCCTGGATTTCCGGGTTGCCATTGTCGAATTGTCCTTTTCCCTAGCCTTCACGCTGGTTTTTGCCCCCCGCCACCCCGCCCCCCCGCCCGTGTGGCCCCGCCGCGTCGTTTTTCTCGGGTTTCCGGGGTGCGTGTTTCCCTTGGGAGGCGCCGGCGGCTCGCCCGCTAAATTACGATCCTTTCCTCAGCCGGTTTTGGCGACATCGTAAAAAAAGCGCCCCAGCCCGCCGCCTGGCGGGCCTGTATAAAAGAAGCAAGTCGAGCCCGCGTTATGAAACCGGCCCGAAACTGACAAAAACGTATCTAAAGAATCCAATTAGTTACGTGCGACTTACTTAGAAGTCCATATGCGGAATCCTTCCGGCTTCGGGTGCAACCGATTTTGTTGTTTCGGGAAAGGAATGATTGTCAATGTTTTCAGGATGTTCATGGCAACTCTCCTTTTAAACCGAGAAGACATTGCCTTTGACTGATAACTGATAAGAGATTAGGAACCGAGAAGACATTGCCTTTGGCGGTTCTGAGTATAGGGAAGCCTTTTTTTCGTGTCAAGGGGATTTTCGCCGGAAATCAGGGGTTGGTGATGTGGTTGGGTGGTGTATGCTGATTGGCGGAGGTCCTTCTGGGCCATCGGCTCTCATTCTGGACGTATTGCCCGTCAGGCAGGCATCTCCGCTGTCTATATCACACCGTTGCATGTCTTTGCCATGCATTTATATTTAAGAAGCTCCCTGCCCCTCTTGAGAATCAGCCTGTCTTTTGCGGTTACATGAAATCAAGTGTTTGCAGGAAGAATAAGTTTGTCCTCTGGAAGATGCAGGGTAAATTTGTTCTCAATGTAAGTAGTTGATCTTGAATGATCTACTAAAACTGAGGAACCTCCTGTTTTCAGCCACTCAGAGATAGAACAAATTTGCCTTGGCGGAAGATGGGTTCGAGGTTGACAGAAGAGGGTGAAGGCTCATATCATGGCGCGTTTAAATTTTCGGATACCTGTAAAGAGCGTCAAGTCTCTTTGTGAAATTCTCGGCTAAAGAGGCGAGTCATGGTGGAAATCAGGAGAACCTTCAGCGATCTAATCCGCAGAAAAGAGTGGAGGCAACTAAAAAAGGCCTTGAACGACCTGGATGTTGTCCAGATTGCGGGGCTGATTGAAGAGAGCCCGGACGAGGAAGACGTCATCCTCATGAGGCTGTTGAGCAGGGAACTCTCCAAGGAGGTCTTCCAGCTTCTCCCCTTTTCGAAACAGGAACAGATCATCGCGGGGATGGCCCAGTACGGGCAAAGGCTTGCCAACCTGCTCAACGATCTGGAGCCCGATGACAGAACGGCCCTCTTTGAGGAGTTGCCGGCAAAGATAACCCATGCCCTGATGGATCTCCTGACACCGGGAGAGAGAGACATCGCCATTCGGCTATTGGGTTACCCGGAAGAGAGTATCGGGCGTCTGATGACCACCGAGTATGTCGCCGTCAAGCCGACCGACACCATCGAGCAGGCATTTGCCCACATAAGGAAGTACGGCAAGGATTCCGAGACCCTGGATGTCATCTATGTGGTAGATGACAACTGGAAGCTTATTGACGATTTGAAAATCAAGGCGATCTTGCTTGCCTCCCCCGAGCAGAGAATAGACGAACTGCTCGACCAGCGGTTTGTCGCCCTAAATGCCTTTGACGATCAGGAGGCGGCGATTAGAACGTTTCAGGACTACGACCGGGTTGCCCTGCCCGTTGTCAATGACGACGGCACGCTGCTGGGAATCATCACGGTGGACGATATCATGGACGTGGTCGAGGAGGAATCTACCGAAGACTTCCAAAAATTCGGCTCGTTCCAGAGGGCGATCACGGATCCGCTGAGGGCAAGGGTTCTGAGTCTGTATAAAAACAGATTATTCTGGCTTCTTGCCCTGGTCTTTATGAACGTCTTTTCCGGGGCGGCCATCTCCAATTTTGAGCATGTAATACAATCCGCGGTTTCACTCGTGTTCTTCCTGCCCCTTCTTATCGATAGCGGAGGCAACGCCGGCGCCCAATCCGCCACGTTGATGATCCGTTCGCTGGCCGTCGGCGAAGTAAGAGTCTCTGACTGGTATAAAATGATCTTCAAGGAGATCGTCGTCTCGTTGCTCCTGGGGGCCACCCTGGCGGTAGGGGTTGCGCTGATCGCTCATTTCAGGGCGCCGGAGATCGTTATGGTCGTCTCTCTCACCATGGTGCTGATAGTGATTACCGGTAGCCTGATCGGCATGCTCCTGCCGTTTGCCTTTACCAGGCTGAATCTCGACCCGGCAACGGCCAGCGCGCCCCTGATCACATCCATTGCCGACATCTGTGGCGTAATCATCTACTTCTCCATAGCCAAATGGTTTTTTGGGTTCTGACCTCCGTCGGCAAGGTAAGGGTCATGAGGGGGCCATCTCTCCCGACGATGCCGTCGCGCCTTTCCGGAGAGGTGGAATGCCGGGAGAGGGGGTTACGCATCCCTTCCCATGCCCTTCCCCTGGGGGGGCGAGGGTCGGCTTCACGGCTTGACGTTTTTCCCCAGCCAGAACTCGATCTCCCGGGCCGGCGCCTCCCACCCCGGCTCGGCGATGAGGAAATGGGAGTGGCGGGGAAATTCCCGGTATTCGGACACGGCCTGGTACTTGGCGTGGATCTTTCGAACGATCGCCGGGGGGACAAGACGATCCTGCCCGCCGGCGATGGTTAGGACCGGGCAGGTCACCCGGGTGGCTTCCACGGCGGTGGCCTTGCGCCGGTCGAAGGGCCAGAAGCTTATCTCCCAGGCCGCCCGGGGCGATTCGTAGGTAAAGCGGGCAAAGACCTTTTCCCGGTCCTCCGGGGGCAGCAGGTGGAGGGAGGAATAAGCGGCGCCGGCCAAGGTGGGACGCAGGGGCTCTCCCCAGTGACCCAGACGCTGCCGGTTCATCCAGGCGCTCTTGATCCCCGTCCAGGAGATGGGGCTGATCCCCCGGGGGACCGCCGGGACGATGAGGATGACGGCCCGGGCCAGACCTTTGGCGGCGAGGAGCTGGGCGATCAGGCCTCCCATGGAATGGCCGATGATGACGGGTTTTTCATCGATCTCCCTGAGTTCCTTTTCCACATCGGCGACGTAATCGCCGATCCCCACCTGCCTCAGCTCCGGCGGCGGGGGCTCCCGCAGCGGCGTGTCGTGGCCCCGGAGGGTCGGGGTAATGACGCGGTAGCCGCGTCGTTCGAAATAATCGCGGTAGTTGTCCCAGCACCAGGGACCGACGAACATCCCGTGGATCATCACGAGCGGGGGCAATCGGGGGGTTGCTGGTTCCGTGGTCGGCTTTTCCCCCGCCGCCGCTCCGGGAAGGGACAAGACCCCCGCCATGACCAGGGCCGCCAGGAGGAGAATGGCGCCGCCGATCTTATGCCGAGGCTCTTTATGTATTTCGGTTGCCATTGTTTGACCATCCGCGTATGGGGCGCCCCCGGCGCGGCTGCCGGGAAGGGGGGGTGGGAGCGGCGTTCTCGGACCTTTCATCCTCCCGGCGGGATTGCCGGGAGGATGAAAGGCGGCGAGGGTGATGGTTATGCCGCCTTGATTTCGATCTTTTTACCCTTGACCTTGGCGATGTCCGTTTTGGGCAGGGTGATGGAGAGGATGCCCTTCTTGAATTCGGCCTCCGCCTTCTTCATGTCGATTCCCTCGGGCAGGGGCACCACCCTCTGGAAGGAGCCGTAGATGCACTCCATGTGGCAGTAATCCTTGCCCTGCTCTTCCTTTTCCTCTTTCTTCTCGCCCTTGATGGTCAGGGCGTTATCCGTCAGGAGCAACTCCACATCCTTTTCGTCCATTCCGGGCAGTTCCGCCTTGATGGTTATCTCCTTGTCGTTCTCCCGGATGTCCAGGGAAGGGACGAAACGATGGAAACGGTCTCCGGGAGACCGGGGGGTGAGTTCCATGCCCCTGAAGAAATCGTCGAAGATGCGATTCATCTCCCTCCGGATGCCGGAGAAGGGGTGATCGTCCGCCGCCCCGGCCGCGGGGGCGGTGGAATTCCAGAGGGACGGCAAAAGATTTCTTCCGAACATAGTTATTTCTCCTTTCCTGATATCTTGGTCGGCGCGCCGTTTGCCATGACCGATCTGGAACGACGCGACGGCGCGACGACGTTTATTATTCCGCCTTGATGGCGATTTTCTTCACCTTCGCCTTTTCGGCCTTGGGGAGGGTCAGCCGGAGAACGCCATTTTCCACTACGGCCTCGATCCGGTCCTGATCCACCTCGTCGGAAATGGTGAAGGCCCGCTGGTAGTCGCCCGTGTCATACTCCGCATAGGCCAGGGCCTTCCCCTCATAGACCGGGGACTCCACATTGCCCGTGATCGTCAGGACATTCTTCTCCAAGGTGATATCCACCGATTGGTCATCGACGCCGGGCATGTCGGCAATCAGCACCATGGCGTCCTTCGTTTCGTAAATATCGACCTTCGGCACAAAGACCTTACGGTTTCTGGTCCGCTCGGTTTCCAGAGGATTCTGCGCCTGCTGTTTCTGCAGATCCAACGCTTCTTTTTCCATAACGTCAACCTCCTTTCCTTATGCCGCCTTGATGGCAATCTTCTTGGGCTTGTCTTCCTCGGCCCGGGGCGCGGTCACCTTGAGGATCCCCTTTTCGTAACGGGCCTCGATGCCCGCGGCGGCGATGCGGAAGGGAAGCTGCAGGGTTCTCGAGAAGCGGCTGCCGTTTCTTTCCTTGCGATGATAGGTTTCGTTTTCCTTGAGCACCTCCTGCTCCCGGACGCCGGAAATGGTGATGTTGTCGCCCAGCACGGAAATGTCGATCTTCTCCGGATTCACGCCGGGCAATTCCGCCGTGACCACCGCCTCATGCTCGCCTACCCAGATATTCACCGCCGGATAGACCTGCGCAAAGGGATGGGTGGAAACGGAGAACAGGCGGTTCATCTCGTTCCGCAGCCGTGACATCTCCGCATAGGGGTCCAATAAACGACCAAATCTCCATGCTCCTGTTCCAAACATAATCTCTCCTCCTTTCCTCGTTTATCGAAAAAGGTTCTTCTTGTGGGTTGCTCCACGGGGTTGCAAATATCACCCCATTCAAGTTTAACATGCTGTTATAAAAGGATTTTTTGTTAAGCGGCCTTAATATATTCACCAAATGGAGCTTGTCAAGGGGGAGGCCCCACAGGCCATGGACCGCCCCTTTGCCGCGACGTCTCGGGAGGGTCGAGCGACGGCGCCGGCCGGACCTTTGGACGCGTCGGAGGGGTTAGTGGTTAGTGGTTAGTGGTTAGTGGTTAGTGGTGAGTGGGGAGTGGGGAGTGGGGAGTGGGTTAGGGGGAGGGGCGGCGGGGTGAGGGGGGACGGGGATTGGCGGTAGGGCGGCGGGGAAAAAAAGGGGGTCCCATTGAGGGACCCCCGCATTCTTCATAGCGGTCCGCCGTCGCCGCCGGCAACGGCAACCGCCCCGTGGGATCGATCAATGATGCTCTTCCATGGCGCCGGCGATGTACATCATGGACAGGAGCATGAAGACCAGGGTCTGGATGAAGGAGATCAGGAGTTTCAGCACGAGGATGGGCAGGGGTACCAGCAGCGGCACGAGGATGAAGAGGACGAAGAGGACGATGTGGCCTCCCTCGATGTTTCCGAACAGACGCATGGAAAGCGAAACCGGACGGGAGATGTGGCTGACCAGTTCGATGGGCAGCATCAGGGGCGTGAGCCACCAGACGGGTCCCAGGAACTGCTTGAAGTATTTCATGCCCTGAATCTGCACGCCGACGATGTGGGTGAGGAAGAAGACCACCAGGGCCATGGCGACGGTGGTGTTCAGATTGGCCGTGGGGGATTCCAGCCCGGGAATCAGCCCGATGAGGTTGGAAGTGAGGATGAAGAAGCCCAGGGTGGCGATCAGGGGAAAGAAGCGTTTGCCATGGGGCCCCATGGTGTCGATGAGGAGTTTGTCGATGGCGTTGATGAAGACCTCCATGGTGTTCTGGAACCCTCCCGGGTTCAGGGAAAGGCGCCGGGTGGCCAGGAAGGAGAAGAGGGCGAGCAGGGCCATGACGAACCAGGTATAGGATATGTAAGTGGGGACCCCGGGCAGTAATTCGTGCAGGAAAGACAGAGAATGCATCTTTTAATTGACCTCCTCAATGCAATTTTTTTTTGAAAGAGCCGTGACGGCGGTAATGACGATATTGACGATGACCGTGGAAAGACCGATCAACAGGCCGGCCACTTCGACGATCCCACTGGAAACGATGAAATAGAGGGCCACCGCCGTTACCCCGAAGCGGATGTAGTATTTGAACATGATCCGGGACTTGGCGCGGTGCGTAAGGTAGGCGAAGACCTTTCTCACGTCCCGGCAGAGCCAGTGATAATTCACGATGCTGATGAGGCCCCCCAGGAGAACGCCCAAGGTGAATTTCCAGGAAAAAATGACGGCGCCGACGAAAACTAATACCGCGAGGACGACCCAGTTGGCGATTTCAAGCCTTTGCTGGAACGGGTCTTTTACGGTGAGGTTCACTTTTTATACTCTTGATGATTATTTTGTCGTCCTGAAAGGTTCTGCCGACCAGGACGTAAATGTTCCTAAATCCGCCGATGACGCCCATGATGAAGAGCAGGATGGTGAAGAAGAACGAGGTGCCCATCTTCTTGTCCAGCCAGTTGCCGAGAAAGAGGCCTCCGAAGATCAGCAGGACAAAGGCGAAGCCGATGCTGCTGGCATAGGCCATCTGGACGTATGCTTTTCTGCCCTCTTTATCCATCGACGCTGGGCCTCTTAACACGACGGGCAGGGGAAGTCAACAAGAAATGACGGCGCCGCTCACTCATACTTCCTCTTTATCCCTTCGTTTTCGTACCAGGCGATGGTGCGCCGGAGACCCTCCCGGAAGTCGGTTCGCGCCCGAAAACCGATTTCCCGCCAGGCCCGGGTCGTGTCGAGCATCCGCCGGGGCTGGCCGTCGGGATGGCTGGGGTCCCAGACGATCCGGCCGGCATAGCCGGTCAACTCGACGATCAGGTCCGCCAGCTCCCGGATGGAGATCTCGAAGCCCGCGCCGATGTTCACCGGCTCGGGCTTGTCGTATCTTTCCGTGGCCAAGATGATGGCCTCGGCGGCGTCTTCCACGTAGAAGAACTCCCGGGTGGCCTTGCCCGTTCCCCAGACCGTCACGGTTTCCTCCCCCGCCCCGCGGGCGTCCACGCATTTCTTGATCAGGGCGGGGATGACGTGGGAGGAACGGGGGTCGAAATTGTCGCCCGGTCCGTAGAGATTCACGGGCAGGAGAAATATGGAGTTGAAGCCGTATTGCCGGCGGTAGGCCTGGGACTGGACGAGCATCATCTTTTTGGCCAGGCCGTAAGGGGCGTTGGTCTCCTCGGGATAGCCGTTCCAGAGTTCGTCTTCCTGGAAGGGCACGGGGGTGAATTTGGGGTAGGCGCAGATCGTGCCCAGGGCCACGAATTTCTCGATCCCTTGCCGGTATCCCTCGTGGATCATCTGAGCCCCCATCATGATGTTCTCGTAGAAGAGGGCGCCGGGATGCTCCCGGTTGAAGCCGATGCCGCCCACCTTGGCCGCCAGGTGGATGACGATGTCGGGTTTTGTTTCGGCGTACAGACGCCGGACGTCTTCCCCGAGGATCAGATTGTATTCCGGCAAATCGGCGATGAGGATGTTTTCATATCCCCGATCCCGGAAACCCTTGACCAGATGGGTGCCGAGAAACCCCTTGCCTCCCGTGACGGTGATGCGTTTTTTCTTCATTTCGCCGCTCCCGCTCCCGAATGCCGAAAGATCGAGGCCATCGCGCCGTCCGGGCCCGGAAGGTTGTCGCTGGCCGGTCCCCGGCGCCTCGGTTCAGAGTTGGTTGTGATTCCCCACTTCATATCCCGCCTCGCAGAGGGTCTTTTCCTTCCGGGCGCTTTCCATGTCGGCGGCGATCATCATGTCGATGAGGCCCTCGAAACTCACCCGGGGCCGCCATCCCAGGATTTTCCGGGCCTTGGACGCATCCCCGAGCAGGACGTCCACCTCCGTGGGGCGGAAATACCGCCGGTCGATGACGACGTATCTTTCGTAATCCAGATCCAGCTTCGCGAAGACCCGCTGGGCGAACTCCCGCACGGAGTGAGTCTCGCCGGTGGCGATGACGAAATCGTCGGGGCGTTCCTGCTGGAGCATGAGCCACATGGCCTCCACGTAATCCCCGGCGAATCCCCAGTCCCGCTTGGCCTCCAGATTGCCGAGAAAGAGTTTTTCCTGGAGTCCCAGCTTGATCCGCGTCGCCGCCCGGGTGATCTTCCGGGTGACGAAGGTCTCGCCGCGCCGCGGCGATTCGTGATTGAAAAGAATGCCGTTGGCGGCGAAGATCCCGTAGGCCTCGCGGTAGTTCTTCACGATGTAGTAGGCGTAAACCTTGGCGGCGGCGTAGGGACTCTGGGGCTGGAAGGGGGTGCCCTCGCTCTGGGGCGGCGGGGCGGCGCCGAACATCTCGCTGGACGAGGCCTGATAGAACCGGGCCCCGATTCCGGACTTGCGGATCGCCTCGAGGAGCCGCAGCGTCCCGAGCCCCGTGACGTCCCCGGTGTACTCCGCCATGTCGAAACTCACCCGCACATGGCTCTGGGCGCCCAGGTGATAGATCTCGTCGGGCCTGATGTCGTTCAGCAGATCCGTAAGCTGCCCGGAAACGGCCAGATCGCCGTAATGAAGGTAGATCCGCGCCTCGGGATCGTGGAGGTCCTTGTAGAGGTGATCGATGCGATCCGTATTGAAGGTGCTGGCGCGACGGATCAGGCCGTGGATCTCATAACCCTTGCCGAGGAGGAATTCGGCCAGATACGATCCGTCCTGACCGGTTATGCCGGTGATGAATGCCTTCTTCATGGATTGAAATCGTCTCCTTTCATGTCGTCCCATATTGAGACCTTTGTAAAACGCCGCCTCGGACTCCCGATCGTCATCCCCGCACATCCCCGCGGAAGCCGGAATAAATGGTCTTCAAGGCGCTCCGGAGCCTGGGCTTTTGGCGGGAAGACAGGCCATTTTTGATTTTCAATGGCCTCATGTTAGCCCCTGGCCGTCGGAGATGAACTCCGCCCCTGGCGGATCATCCGGAGTCGCCCACCGGGAGGGAATCTCCCTATCACATTATTCCCTGTCCAGGTAGTATTTCTTGTACCACTCGACAAAACGCGCAATTCCCGTGGCGATGGGGGTGGCGGGGCTGAATCCCACGGCGGCCGCCAGGTCTTCCACGTCGGCGCAGGTCGCCGGGACGTCGCCGGGCTGCATGGGGAGGAGGCGCATCTTCGCCTTCTTCCCGAGATTCTCCTCCAGGACGGCGATGAAGTCGAGGAGGGCGACGGGCTGATGATTGCCGATGTTGTAGAGGCGGTATGGGGCGAAACTCCCCGCGGGGTCGGGATTGTCGCCTCTCCAGGACGGATCGGGGGCCGGCGGCCGCGCCATGATCCGAAAGACGCCCTCGATAATGTCGTCGATGTAGGTGAAATCCCGCTCCATCCGCCCTTCGTTGTAAACGTCGATGGGCGTCCCGGCGAGAATGGCCCGGGTGAAGAGAAACAGGGCCATGTCCGGCCGCCCCCAGGGTCCGTAAACGGTGAAGAAACGCAGGCCCGTGCAGGGGATCCCGTACAGGGCGGCGTAGGAGTGGGCCATGAGTTCGTTGGCCTTTTTCGTGGCCGCATAGAGACTGACGGGGTGATCCACGTTGTGATGCACCGAGAAGGGGAGGCGGGTGTTGCCTCCGTAAACGGAGCTGGAGGAGGCGTAAACAAGGTGGGAGACGCGGTGGCGCCGGCACCCTTCCAGGATGTTCAGAAAGCCGGAGAGGTTGCTGTCCAGATAGGCATGGGGATTGGTCAGGGAGTAGCGGACGCCGGCCTGGGCGGCGAGATGCGCCACCATCGTGGGTTCCTCCCGGGCGAAGAGGCCGGCCAGGGCCTCCCGGTCGGCGATGTCGAGGCGGACAAAGCGGAACGACCGGTCCTCTTCCAGAAGGCGCAGTCGGTCCTCTTTCAGGCGGACCTCGTAGTAGGGGTTGAGGTTGTCGATGCCCACCACGGTTCGGCCGGCGGCCAGGAGCCTCCGGCACAGGTGAAAGCCGATGAAGCCGGCGGCCCCGGTTACTAAGATCTTGTCCATGATTGCTCTATCGTCCTGTCCAAATGTCGAGGGCCCTCATCGCGGGCGGCGGTTACGGCCCGCGCCAAGGGGGTGGCGTTTCACATCGTCTCCAGGGTGCGGGCGCAGGCGTCCAGGGTCTTCTCCGCATCCAGGAGATCGTGGGCCAGGGAAACGAACCAGGCCTCGAACTGGGAGGGCGGGGGGTTGATCCCGTTGATCAGCATTCCCCGGAAGAAGCGGGCGAACAATTCCGTATCGGAGCGCCGGGCCGTCTCCAGGTCGCATACATCTCCGGCGGTGAAAAAGATGGTGAACATGGAACCGATCCGGTTGATCGTCACGGGGATCCCCTTCCGACCGAACAGCCCCTTGAGTTCTTCGCAAAGGCTCAGGGAGTATCGCTTCAGCAACTCGTAACCTTCAATATTCTCCCGGAGAATCGCCAGGGTCGTCAGCCCCGCCGCCATGGCCAGGGGGTTTCCGGAAAGGGTGCCCGCCTGATAGACCGGCCCCAGGGGGGCAAGCTGTTCCATGACCGCCCGCTTTCCTCCGACGGCCCCTACGGGAAGGCCGCCGCCGATGATCTTGCCCAGACAGGTGAGGTCCGGATCGATGTCCCTCCCCCCCGGGTATCCCCCCCAGGCGAGGCGGAAGCCCGTGATGACCTCGTCAAAGATGAGCAGGGCCCCGTGGGCCTTGGTCAGCTCCCGAAGACGGGAAAGAAATCCCGGCCGAGGCGGGACCACTCCCATGTTGCCGGCGGCGGGCTCGACGATGACGGCGGCGATTTCCGGGCCATGCTTGGCAAAGAGGGCCGCCACCGCCCCCGGATCGTTGTAGGGCAGGGTCGTGGTCAGTTCGGCGAGCCTTCCCGGCACCCCGGGGCTGTCGGGCAGGCCCAGGGTCGCCACGCCGGAACCGGCCCTGGCCAGGAGGGCATCGCTGTGACCGTGATAACAGCCAGCGAATTTGACGATCCTGTCCCGGCCGGTGAACGCACGCGCCAGGCGGACGGCGGTCATCACCGCCTCCGTTCCGGAACTCATCATCCGGACCATTTCCATGCCGGGGAAGGCCTCGATGATAGTCCCGGCCAGCTCCACCTCCAGGGATGTCGGGGCGCCGAAGCCGGTCCCCTTTTCCGCCTGCGCCGAGATCGCCGCCACGACCGTCGGGTGGGCGTGGCCGAGAATCAGGGGACCCCAGGACATGACATAATCGATGTATTCATTGCCGTCCACATCGTAAATCCGTGCGCCCCGTCCGGCGTTCATGAAAACCGGCGCTCCGCCCACGGCCTGGAAGGCCCGCACCGGACTGTTGACCCCCCCGGGGATAAGTTCCGCCGCCCGGGCAAACAGGGTTTCAGAGCTTTTTCTCATGCAAAATACTCCTTAGACGTCTTTTTCAGTTCCTCTTCGCTTTTCAGGATCAGGTAGCCCTCGATCTTCATATCCCGGGCGAGTCGTCCGACTAGGGCCGCCAGATCCTCCTCGCGGCGGTGGACCATGGAGAAAAGATTGTACCTGCCCAGAAAGGGAGGCGTCCTCTCATAGCAATGGGTGACCTCCCGCCGCGCCGCCAGATAGCCCCCCGCCTCCTCGACGCGCTCCGCCGGCACCGACCAGACGACAAGGGCGTTGTGGGTATAACCTACCTCCCGATGCCGGACCACGGCCCCGAATCTACGCATCGCCCCCTGAAGGAGCAATCGGTCGATGAAGGCCCGGACCTCCTCTTCCGTCCGCCCCTCCGCCGCTCCTATCTCCTGAAAGGGTTGGCCGACGAGGGGGATGTCGTCCTGGAGGCGGCGGGCGAGAGCCTTTTCCCATTCCGAAAACACGGCGTCGATCCCCTTTCCTCACTTTGTGGAGCGGTTCTATAGCACAATCGCCCCACGGGAGGCCAAATATTTCTTGACAACCGGAGCGCGCTCCGCTAAGGGAGCGGCAGAAATGTTACACTGGTGGCGGCGTTGTCCTCACCGACAAACGGAAGGGAGGTGAGAGGCGGGCAAGGAGAAACGTAAGTTAAGTTAAAGTTTTGGGAGTCGGAAAAAAACAATCGAAGGAGGAAAGAAATGAAAAAAGGTTTGGTAAGGGGTCTTTTGGCGGTTGCCTTCACGTTGGTTGCCGTTCCTCTGGCGTTGGCTGCCGAAGCGGCGGCGCCGGGCGGGGCCGTTGATTACACCAAGGCGATCATTCTTGGCTGCTCTGTCCTGGCCGCCGGCTTGGCGATGGGAATCGGAGCGGTGGGGGCAGGTCTCGGCCTTGGTCAGGCGACCAGCGGCGCCAACAATGCCGTGGGCAGAAACCCCGAAGCCCAGGGTAAAATCATGCTTACCATGATGGTCGGTATGGCCATGACGGAATCGGTGGCGATCTACGCCCTCGTTGTTTCCCTCGTCATCCTGTACGCGAATCCGCTGCTCAAGTTTGCGGGCATCGGCGGATAAACGGACATACATATCCTTATCGTTATCATCGAAAAGGGAAAAGGGGCACTAAAAACAGACTCCTTTTCCCTTTTCTATTTCTTCGGGGCCATATCATCGCGACCCTTGATAATCCGAGAGCTTTGAAAATCTACGCCTTCCCGAGGCCCCGACCAAAGTCGGCTTCCAGAACCTCTTGGAGGTAAGGCCTTTGTCTTCCACCGTAATGACGACAGGGGGGCGGCAACGGCGTTTTTCAAAGGTCTTAATCCACGCCTTCCTGGCGCCCCGGCGAAAGACAGGGGCCGGAATGCCTTGAAGACACTGTATCCCCGCTTCCGCTTCAACTCCTCCTCCGGGGCCTCCGCCTCCGGACCGCCAGCCAGCCGTAGATGCCGCCGTTGATCACGAGCACGGCCAGCCCGAGCAGGACCTGTTCGTTGCGGGTCAGCTCCTCCGGATAGATCAGGGAGACGATGTATCGCTGGACGAAATCGGTGCCGTAAGCCGTCTCCCCGCCCAGACGGCGCAGGCGGTCTTCCAGGGGCGTCAGGGGGCATATCCAGCCGGTACACTCCACCAGCGCGCCCCAGGCCGCGGCAGGGACATGCAGCCAGGCCCATCTCAGGTCCCTCAGGGCCAGAAGGCCGCCGGCAACGACAAAGAGGATGAAAAGGAGATGGACGACGACGACAAGATCGGCGAGGAGGGCAAAGGCCATGACCGTTCCGTCATACCTACTCAAATATGCTTATACAGACTCAAAGCTGATTTCCTGTCTCCCATATTGTGTAGAATAGCACAGAATTAGTCAGATTACAAGCGAACCGTTAAAACCCTTTAGAGCTTCACTTCTTCGGATAGCCTACCGTCTGGGTCAGGATGATCCGTTGTTCCGGCCGGAGCTGCATGGCCTGACCGAGGGCCGCCCGGTCCATGGTCCCCCGCGCCACCGTCGCCAGACCCTCGGAGGCGCAGTACAGATAGACATTCTGACTTATGAAGCCCGTGTCGATGGCCGTATAGAGATCCTTCGTCTCCGGGGGCGCCTTTCCCGCCCGCGTGTAATCCGCCACGTAGATCAGATCGATGGGGGCGTCCTTGACATAGGACTGCGAGCCCGTCAGGGCCCGAATGTCCCGATCCAGGACGGGGAGCAGGCGGTGGCGGCGGGCGTCGTAAACGTACAATCCCTTGGCCGTTGCCACATAGATGTCGATTTCCTGCCAGTTTCCGGCCGAGGGAACGGTCCGCTTTCCCGATTCCGGGCGATTGACGCCGCAGGCGCTCCAGAGGAGGTTGGAGATTACCCGGATGGGGAGCGTCCGGTTGCTGAATTCCCGGGATGAGCGACGGTCCTTAAGGACGTGCATGAGAAGCCGGCCGCTGTCCATCTGAGGCTTGACCAGGGGGATTTCCTTGAATTCCTGGGTTGCGGCCGGGAGGGGGATAAGGAAAAGGATCAGCAAGACTGAAATCGTCAAACCATTCCGCTTCCCCATGACGCCCTCCTCTGTCGCCCTTTATACTCCAGGGTCGTCGCTAAAGGCAAACGATATTTGCCAGGGTAAATCTGTTCTCAGTGTAAGTAGTTGATCTTGAATGATCTACTAAAACTGAGGCCCGTCCTGTTTTAGCCACTTAGAGATAGAACAAATTTACCGTGTTTTGGCCTTGACGGGAAGCGAGATTTCCCCGATATAGGATGAGGATCGCGGTCGGGGCACCCCGGGGGCGTCCCGCATGGCCTGGGCGCCGCTGCCAAGTTTTGGATGGTCGGGCGCCACCGTAAAACTCATCAATTCCGCCGTTCCCATGTGAGGCGGGCTCAAGAATGAACTAATTTTACGGACTAACGCATCAAGCGCGGAATGACAAAAGGAGACCTTTGACCAATCGCCTTTTCCCGGAGCGGCGAGGCCCATGAACAACCCGGATGACACCTATTGGGGCCGTTATGCCCAAACCTATGACGGGGATGCGGATTACGTCGTCGGTAGGGACCTGCGGCGAGGCCTGCGCGCCCGTTTGCGCCGGGAGACGGGACTGGGGGTCCTGCTTGAATACGGTTGCGGGACGGGATACTATACCGGCGTGGCGGTCCTGCAAGCGAAGCGCATCGTGGCCATGGATCTATCGGGAGAGATGCTGGCCGCGGCGAAAGCGCGACTCGCCGGGACGCCCCACGTCTCCTTCCTTCAGGCCGATTGTCGGCGGCGGACCTTTCATCCGACGAGTTTCGACACCGTTTTGATGGCCAACATCCTCAATAACCTCTCGGCGCCGCTTCCCGTTCTTTGCGAGGCCCACCACGTCCTGAAATACGGCGGCGTGCTGATCGCCATTGCCTATACGGATTATCACGCCAGCGCCCTGGAGAGGATTGAGATCGGAAAGAGATATTTCGAGCGATTCGGCTGGCCGCCCCCGGGGGGGCTGAACAACTATTCCCCCCGACAGTTGACCTCCCTGCTCCGGCTGGCCGGTTTTACGAACGTCGTAATGGAGGAGCTGGGGGACACGGTGAGGGCCCTCTATGCCCGGGCGATCAAAGGCTACGTTACGGATGATACTCCCGACGACGAACGATCCGTTGGCCGTTTCTGAAATAACCGGCGAGGAGTCCGCGCAACCGCGGGAAAACGGTTTGCCGGCGGCGAATCGGCGGTGTTTTGCCCTTGGACGATGGGACCCGCCGCCGGATTGCGATCTTCGCGAGGGCCGACGAGACGGTTGTAGAGACCGCCGGAATCTTCTCCTCACTCCCGGTAGATCTCGTCGATAATGTCCCGGTATTTCTCGTTGATGACCTTGCGCTTGAGCTTCATGGTGGGGGTCATCTCACCGTTTTCCTGGGTGAAGGGACTCGCCAACAACCTGAATTTCCTTATCTTTTCGTATCCCGCCAACTCCTTCTGGCTCGTTTCGATCCGGTCACGATAGAATTGCGTGATCTCGGGATGCCCGATCAGCTCCTCTCGGGACGTAAAGTCGATATTGCGGCCCCGGGCGTAATCCTCCAGGGCGGCAAAGGCCGGGACGATAAGGGCGGAGACGTATTTCCGCCCGTCGCCGACGATGGAGATCTGTTCGATGAAATGGTCCTTGCCGACGGTCGTTTCGATAAGCTGCGGGGCGATGTACTTTCCCCCCGAGGTCTTCATGAGGTCCTTGATCCGGTCGGTAATGGTGAGATAGCCGTCCTCCAGGATCCCCGCATCGCCCGTCCGGAACCAGTTGTCCCTGAACGCCTCCGCCGTGGCCTCCGGTTTCTTGTAGTAGCCCTTCGTGACCGTTTCCCCCCGGACGAGGATCTCGCCGTCCGGGGCGATCTTCACGTCCACGCCGTAAATCGGCTTCCCCACCGTGCCGGGGCGGTAGTGATACTCCTCATGGCAGGTAACCGTCGCCGTCGTCTCCGTGAGACCGTAGCCGTACTTGATGGGTATCCCCACCGAGTGGAAGAACTCCTCGATATGCCGCGAGAGGGGGGCGCCGGCGCAGGGGAAAAAGCGAATCCTGCCCCCCACGATGCCGCGGAGCTTCTCCAGCACCAGCTTTTCGGCGATGCGGTGCTTGAGCTTCAGATCCCAGGGGACGGGCTGTCTTTCCTTGACGCGGAGATAGACCTTCTCTCCCAGTTGGACCGCCCACATAAAGAGATTCCTTCTGGATGCCGGGGCCTTTTCCAGTTTTTCGAAGATCGCCCCGTAGATCTTTTCGTAAAACCGCGGCACCGCGCACATGATCGTCGGCTGCGTCTCCTGGAGATACTCCACGATCTTGCCCGTATCGTCACAATAATTGACCATCATACCCGACCCCAGGGCGAAATAGGTCCAGGCCCGCTCGAAGACGTGGCTCAAGGGGAGGAAGCACATGGAGACATCCCGGTCGCTCACGGACAGGCGTTTGTTGTGGGCCTGAAAGGAGAAATAGAAGTGGGAGTGATGGAGCATGACCCCCTTGGGCTCCCCGGTGGTTCCGGAGGTGTAGATCAGGGTGGCCAGGTCGTTCATATCGGCCCTTCTCAGCCGTGCGTCCAATTCCCGTTCCCGGTCCGGGGCCGCTTGGCTGCCCGCCGCCAGGAAGTCCGAGAAGCGCACATCCCGGCCGCCGGGGTCCGCCAGGGGAACGCTGCTGTCGAAGACGATGATTTTCTTGAGAAATGTGGAGTCGTCCCCGATAGATGCAGCCTTTTCGTACTGTTCGGCGCCCCCCACGAAGAGGACGGCAATCTCCGCCTCGCGGATGATGTAGTCGGCCTGTTTCGCCGTGTTGGTGGCGTAGATGGGCACGGAAACACCGCGGATGCCGAGGATGGCGAAATCGGCGATGGTCCATTCCGGACAATTCTGGGCGAAGATCCCCACCCTGCCTCCTTCGGGAACGCCCAATTCCAGCAACCCCTTGGCGACGCCGCGGACCCGGTTCTCCACCTCCCGCCAGGAAATGTCCCGCCAGACACCGCCGGCGCGATAGCGCAGGGCGGCGCGGTCTCCGTATTTCTTTGCCTGCTTGGGAACTATCAGGGCTAGATGCCTCTCAGGCATGTCCATTCTCCTTTCCTTGCCGCCTTGCGCCAATTGCAAAACCGGCAGAAATCGTTTCTTGTCAGCCCACGCCCCGCCTGGGGAAATCCTCCCCCGCCGCCCCCCTTGGGTCCTTTTCTCGTCTATCCCGAGGTCGCCAACCGCGGACATCATGGGAAAGCGCAATATAAACGGCAAGGACGGAGAAGTCAAAACGAATTTTGTTGATAATACTGAATATTATTTGACGCCATACCGTTTTTCCCCTATAATCGCCGCCGTTTTACCTGTGAGGGGAAAAGTAGCCGTTGTGCTTATGGATTTTGACACCACGAGAATCGCCATCATCGGGCCCGGACGCCTGGGGACGTCCTTCGCCTACAAGTTCGGCCGGGACAACAAGCGGGTCACCATCTACTACCATGACGCCGATGTCTGCCGGGCCATCAACCGCGACCATCTCAATCCCAAACATCTGACGGAAGATCTGGCAAGGCGTCTCGGCGGCATGGATCAGGTGCCACGCCTGGCGCCGAAGGTATATGCCACCAACAATCTGGAGCGGGTCGTCGAGGACAACGACATCATCGTCCTGTGCCTCACCATGAACAAGCTTCCGGAATTCCTCAATTATCTGAAGCCGTTGATAGAAAGAAAATCCGGGGACACCTGCCTCGTCTCGCCCATAAAAGGGCTGGCCTCGGATGAAATGACCAAGGAACTCATCACCCCCTCGCAATTGATCCACAGCAATCTTGGGAACCTCGACCACAAGTACGAAATCGTCTGCATCGGCGGGCCGTTCTTCGATGTCGATATCGCCCTGGGGAACCCCGTATGCGTCACCGTGGCGGGAAAGAGGGGGCCGGCGAAGCTCATCCGGGAGGAGCTTATCCGTCAAAACCGCCGGGAACTGACGTCTTATTACAATTTCGACATCGTCGGCGTCGAGGCCTGCGGTTCCCTGAAGAACATCGTGGCCAACATCAAGGGGGTCGCCGATTCCCTGGACCTGGGGGATTCGATTCCCGGCACCATCTTCGCCCGGTCGGGGGTCGAGATCCGTTCCCTGTCCATGCTTCTGGGAGGCAGTTTCCAGGCCTTTCAAAGTCAGGCCGGGGTGGGAGACATGTACGTCACCGTGTCCTCCATGGCCAGCAAGAACTACCGCTACGGCAATTATTTCTATGAACTATACAGCGGCAATCCCATCGAAACGAACCTGAAGGTCCTGGCGCGGATCGACGGGACGCCCGAGGGGCCCAATACCATTCGCAATGTCCATCGCTATCTGGAAAAGAAAAACATGTACAGTCCCCTTTTCCATTGCGCCTACAAGATATTCAACGAAGGGGGGACCCGCCGGGATATCAAGGAAATGATCATTCAGGCCTGCCAGTTCGACAAGCGGGCGAAGGAATTCATCGGCCCCGTATCGCGCTTTTTCTACCGGTTGATCCCCAATCTCTGGTATCGCCGTCACAAGGGGCTGATGTCCAACTGGGATGTCTGAACCCGGGGCGTGGTCCTTTCCTCGCCAGGGAGGCGACCATGGGGAAGGGCAGCGGCTCTTTCATGTTTTCCCTTCAGGGTAAATTTGTTCTCAATGCAAGTAGTTGATCTTGAATGAGCTACTAAAACTCAGGCACGTCCTGTTTTCGGCTACTTAGAGATAGAACAAATTTACCGTGGTTTTCCCTTGACTTTTTTTTGACATGCGTGATAGGCAGGCAACAATCTCGGGAGAGATGAAACGGAGGCTTCTGAAAAATCATGTTTCCTTTCGCCCCGGCAAAAGCCGGGGTCGGTAACGCCTTGAAAACACGGTATTCCGGTTGCCGCCGGGATGCGGATAGGGACTCGGAAACGGCCTTTTTCAAAGGTCTCGAAACGGAGACGACGATGACGGGAAAAACGGGCGGGAATCTTTGCTGGTGGTGGCGGGCTTACAAAGTCTGCCCGGACTGAGCCGGTTATCGTGGTCATGGGCAGGGAGAGGCCTTCCCATGACGAAAGCGGAAATGAAAGCCATGGGAACGACTCATGGCTTTTTTGTTTTCCCCCCCTGGCGGCGACGAGCCGCGACGGGGTTTGAATGGACAATCTTTTGTAAAGGAGAAAGCAGATTATGGAACCCATAAAGGTATTGCTGGAAGATCAAGAGATTCCGCGGCAGTGGTACAATATCCAGGCGGATCTGCCCACGCCCATGCGTCCGCCGCTCCACCCGGCCACCGGAGAGCCCGTCCGACCGGACGATCTGGCGCCGATCTTTCCCATGAATCTCATTGAGCAGGAGGTCTCCACCCAGCGCTGGATCGACATCCCGGAGGCCGTCCTGGAAAAATATCTCCTCTGGCGCCCCTCGCCCCTGTACCGGGCCCGGAATTTCGAGAAGCTCCTCGACGCCCCGGTGAAGATATTCTACAAGAACGAGGGCGTCAGCCCGGCGGGTTCTCACAAGCCCAACACCGCCGTCCCCCAGGCCTATTACAACAAGGCCTTCGGGGTCGAGCGCCTCTCCACGGAGACCGGCGCGGGACAGTGGGGAAGCGCGCTGTCCATGGCCTGCCAGATGTTCGGCCTGGAGTGCCGGGTCTTCATGGTCCGGGTCAGCTACGACCAGAAGCCCTATCGGCGGATGATGATGAGCGTCTGGGGGGCGGAATGCATCCCCAGCCCCAGCGACATCACCGAGGCCGGGCGGAATGTCCTGGCGGAGCATCCCGATTCCCCGGGGAGTCTGGGCATAGCGATCAGCGAGGCCATTGAAGACGCGGTGACCCATCCCGGATCCCGCTATTCCCTGGGCAGCGTCCTGAATCACGTCCTTCTGCACCAGACCATCATCGGTCTGGAGTCCCAGAAACAGTTCGCCAAAATCGGTCTTTATCCCGATGTCGTCCTGGGCTGCGCCGGCGGCGGCAGCAATTTCGCGGGGGTATCGCTGCCGTATGTACGCGACCGGATCCATGGGAAGGAGGTGCGGATCGTCGGCGCCGAACCCACCGCCTGTCCTACCCTGACCCGGGGACCCTTCGCCTACGACTTCGGCGATCTGGCGAAAAAGACTCCGCTTCTTCCCATGTACACCCTGGGTCACGACTACGTCCCGGCCCCCATCCATGCCGGCGGCCTGCGTTATCATGGCATGGCCCCCATCGTGAGTCACCTGCTCAAGGAGAATCTCATCGAGGCCCGGGCCTATCATCAACTCGACACCTTTCAGGCCGGCATCATGTGGGCCCGGAGCGAGGGGTTCATCCCCGCACCGGAGACCAACCATGTCATCGCCGCCGTGGTGGATGAGGCCCGGCGCGCCAAGGAGGAGGGAAAGGAGAGGGTGATCCTCTTCAACTGGAGCGGTCACGGACTGGTGGACCTGGCCTCCTACGAGGCCTACCTGACGGGCAAGCTCATCCCCCATGAGCTGCCGGACGAGGAGATCGCCCGGGCGCTGCGGGCCATCGAGGGGTTCCCGAAGCCATGACCATGGCTTACCGGCGCCTCCTGACGCCATGAGCCGGAGAATCGGCGGGGGACGGACGATGGCCTGTCCCCCGCTTTTTTTTGCCCCCTCCCACCGGCGTTTTTTTACAGACAATGGATCGTTTTTGAGGTAAGGTCGTCATTCGACAGACATCGGGGGGCAAGTTGCGGCATGATCGATATAACACGCTATGATGACAGGGAGATCCGCTGTCCCAAGCTGGGGAACGAAGTTGCCTTCGCCTACTGCCGCCGGGAGGGGGGGGAGCTGCCCTGCCAGCGGGTGATCCGTTGCTGGGAGGACTTCTTCCCCGTGGAGAGCTTTCTTCGGGATATCCTGTCCCCGGAAGCCTGGGCGGCTTTCCAGGGCCAGACCCCGCCGGACAAGCTCGCCAGCCTTCTCGACCTGGCGGCAAAGGCGCGGAAGCGGCGGGGAGGGTAAGCTGGGGGCGGGCGTGAGGCGCCGACGCCCCGGCCCGGTCGGAGGAGGCCGTGGCCGTGGCCAACCGGCGGACTACGACGCCCGGGGACGCCTGGGAAACGCGCCTCCCGGGACGCCTGGAAGACACAAGATCAAGACCCCATATGGCGATAAGGGCGACAAGGGCGGCCACGGCGCCCGGGGCACCTTGGGAGCTTTGAAAAGCGCCGTTTCAGGCCCCTGATCGTTAGACAAGAGGAGGCAGGAATACATCTTTTCAAGCCGTTGTGTCCCTCGGATTTTGCCTGGGCAACAGGAAAGGGTAGATTTTCAAAGGCCTCGCCTTGGGAACCCTGTATTCCGCCCTCCCTCGGGAGGGCGACGGGGCCCGGAGACGGCGTTTGTAACCGATCACAGGGTATCCACGTTCCGGGATGAGCGATCCAGGACAAAGCTGGTTGTTGTCCTTTAAGATGCCGTTGGATCGCATCGACGAGGATGGGGCGCTTTATAAAGATCTCGAGCCAGGGACCGTCGGAGGACGAGATTCGCCCGGCGGCGGCTTTTCTCCCCAGACCCCGGAGGACGGACCGTGAAACGAGGACTGCCCAAGAGAGAATTCCAACCCCTGGCGGACCGGATGCGGCCCCGGCGTCTTGCCGAATATGTCGGCCAGACGCAACTTCTGGGCGGGGATGGGCTGCTTCGCCGGTCCATCGAGGACGACCGCCTGTTTTCCATGATCCTCTGGGGGCCGCCCGGGTCGGGGAAGACAACCCTGGCGCGGATCGTCGCCCGGGAGACAACGTCGCATTTCGCAAGTTTTTCCGCCGTATTGTCCGGGGTCAAGGAGATACGGGCCGTGGTCGAGGAGGCGGTTGCCCTGAGGGAGGGGCAGGGGCAAAAGACCATCCTGTTCGTGGACGAGATCCATCGTTTCAACAAGGCCCAGCAGGATGCCCTCCTCCCCCATGTGGAGAGCGGCCTCATCACCCTCATCGGCGCCACGACGGAAAACCCCTCCTTTGAGGTTATCGCCCCGCTCCTGTCTCGTTGCCGGGTCATGGTCCTCAAGCCCTTTACGGAGGAAGAACTGGCCCTGATGATGGACAACGCGCTGCGGGACGAGGAGCGGGGCCTGGGGGGCCTCCAACTGGTCCTGACGCCGGAGGCCCGGGGGCTCATGGTCCGGGCCGCCGATGGCGACGCCCGGATGCTGCTGAACAACCTGGAGGCCGCCTCCTCCCTGGTCATGGATAGGGACGGGGAGCGGCGGATCGTTTCCGGGGAAATCGTCGCCGCCGCCATCCAGAGGCAGGGACTGAGGTACGACAAGGACGGCGAGGAACATTACAACCTGATCTCCGCCTTTCATAAAAGCCTTCGGGGCAGCGATCCCGACGCCGCGCTCTACTGGCTGGCCCGGATGCTGTCCGCCGGCGAGGACCCCCTCTATATCGCCCGCCGCATGGTCCGCTTCGCCTCGGAGGACGTGGGCAACGCCGATCCCCGGGCCCTGACGGTGGCCATGGACGCCATGGGGGCCTTTCATTTTATCGGCCCGCCGGAGGGGGAGTTGGCCCTGGTCCAGGCCGCCGTGTATCTGGCCACGGCCCCGAAAAGCAATGCCCTGTATGCCGCTTGGGGGCGGGCGCGAGAGACGGTCCGTCAAACCGGTTCCCTTCCCGTGCCCCTGCACATCCGCAACGCCCCGACCAAACTGATGAAGGAGTTGGCATACGGGCGGGATTACAAGTATGCCCACGACTACCCAGACGCCTACATATCCCAGGATTATTTCCCCGAGGAGCTGATGAAGGCCCCGCCCCGTTTCTACATCCCCACCGACCGGGGTTACGAGAAGACCATCGGGGAGCGGCTGGAATTCTGGCGTCGCTTACGGGGGGCGGAGAACCAAAAGCCTCCAAAACCATGACAGGGGCGCCAATCAGGGTAAATTTGTTCTCAATGTAGGTAGTTGATCTTGAATGAGCTACTAAAACTTAGGCAAGTCCTGTTTTCAGCCACTTAGCCCAAGTTCATGATCGTAAAAAATATTATTAGCATTATCGAGTGCTTACGAGCGGCGAAACGGTCGTTTGGGTACTACATATTTTTGTGAGGGGGCTCAGATGATCGTTTTTATTGTCTGGCC
>JASGUC010000040.1 GCA_030057915.1 Pseudomonadota bacterium | reverse complement strand
ACCCAAGTTCATGATTTTTCCCCTCAAAAAGTGGTAATTTGGCAGTTTTTGAAAATATGAAGTTAGTTATATCAATAGGTTACGCTATCTCAGAGGCCAAAAAGCCGTTTGTAGTACCAAAATATTTATTAACGGTTTGACATGGGTGCTTTTCTGTTATAGTGAGGCGGCATGTGGTCATTTATGATGCCCTGCATCTTTCTCATCGGCCAGGCCAGACAATAAAAGCGACCATCTGAGCCCCCTCCCAAAAATATGTAGTACCCAAACGACCGTTTCGCCGCTCGTAAGCACTCGATAATGCTAATAATATTTTTTACGATCATGAACTTGGGTTCAGAGCTTCCGGCCCGAAAACAAGACAGACAAAGAGCATGGCCAGTGCCAGAAACAAAAGCAGTAATTTTATTTCACGTGTGATGATAGACATATTTTGAACCTCCCTCTGGCGGCTATATCAACCATAAAAAAGGGGGCGTGTCAAGCTAATTTATCAATATATTCAATAGGTTTAATGAGTTTTCATATAGAATTGACAATTTCTATGTGAAACCGGCCAAATATCAAAAAGTGATGCCGAAGGCTTTGATATATTTAGTTTTTATATAGATGACGGCCAAAAGTGAAAAGCAAAAAATTCGCAAAGATTTTTTCCGGATTTCGGCTAAAAAATTGCCGGAATGACGTAGCGGGTTCGACTTCGATGAATGACGAACGGGGGGGGAGGGTCTTGCCGGAAAGACGAAATTTGTGTATCCTGCCTGCATCATCACGGCTCGAGCGAGGTTTCGGGAAATAAAAAAAGTCTTTATCCTGTTGCTGGCGGTTATCTGTCTGGCGGCGGCAAACGCACAGGCGGTAGTCATTACCGGTTCGGGCACAACCAGAGAGGAAGCGATCGAAAACGGTCTTCGGGATGCGGTCGAAATGTACACCGGCACCCTGGTTTATGGGGTGACGGATGTTGAAAACTACACGCTTCAGAAGGATCAGATCGTGGCATCTTCCCTGGGATATGTGAAGCAATACCGGATCATCCGGACGTCCCGGGTGGATGATCTGATCCATGTGGTGATGGATGTTACGCTTTCGGAAGACAAGATCGACCGGATTCTGCGGGACAATGTTGATTTGATGACTGTCGAGGATGTTCTGCGCGACTACAACAATGTGACCCAGCGTCAGGACCAGATGAAAAAGCTGATGGCAATGCTGAAGATCCTGTCTGACCGACCCTTGAGCGAAAGATATTCCATCATCTACACCGGCTACGAAATCAAACGGATCATGCCGGATAAAGTGAATGTAGAAATCCACGCAAAGCTTTATGCCAACCCGTTCTTTATGAGGGCGAACAGGGAAATCCTTCGGCATCTTTCCGATCCAACCGGCTATTCTCGAGATGTTTGGCAGATCGGGACGAATTATAGAATTGAATCTGGCAAATTGAAAAGTGACACCTACTTCATTACGAGACAAGCAAAAGTTCGTGATGAACTCAAAGTATATGTCACAATCAATGACGAAAAAGTCGGCGATAAGTTTTATAGACTGCGAGATAATCTGCTCGTGGTCTTGGATCCAGTAGCTTTCACTAGAGCCTTTGTCCAATTGTTTCCTAAAGCAGTTTGGGCAAGATATAATGACAGGGAAGCAAAGATTGACGAAAAATGGGATAAATATGCAATCAGAAAGTCGAAAATTATTCCGGAAGATGGACTGCCGATGAAATTCAAGTACACGATAGATTCGGAGCAAGTGAAAGACTTGAGAGATCTGAATCTGAAACTTGAATATTATGAAGAAAAATGAGGAGATTTCACTTATGGCAGAGAAACGCCGGCTAATTTTGATCTTCTCGCTGGTCGCCTGCATGATGATGACCTCGCCGGTTCTAGGCGGAGACTATGATGAAAATATCAAAAAGGCGGTCCAGGATTGCAGGAGATCCTATAATGCAACTGGTATGAGCCTGATGCGGGACAGGGTTTACAAGTGTTATCAGAGAGCCCTTCAAAAGCAGGATAAGAGAAAGTTTGATTACTGCGCCGCTTTCGATCTTTCCGCGTATTTCGTCGATGACATGATGGTTCGGCAGATCCATTGCCCGCCGTTTGAAGGCTTTGATTCGGCATCCGTTTCAAAAAGAATCGAAGGCGGACTGGCAACTATGGGGTATGACAAAGACCGGCGCGAAACAGAAGTAAAGCTGCTTGCTGACACCACTGTAAAATGGTTCAAGAAGATTTTCGAGACCGACTAAGGCTGTATGTTGGCATAATTACCAGACTCAATTTTGGATCGTTATGTAAAAGCGGAAGAGTCTTTATGCACCGGCTGGATTCAGGATAAATTGATCCGTATTCATGACACATCCAGGCGTTTACGACGCCCCTTTCCCCCGGTCGTTTACGACGCCCCTTTCCCCCGGGCGCTTACGACGCCCCTTTCCCCTCCTGCCGGGACTGCCGGATGCGACCCACCCGCTCCGCCATGTCCTTGAAGCCGATGGAATTATCCGGATTCTGGTTTATAATGTCAATCCCCCGGAGCCAGGCCCGACGCACGAGGTATTCCGTCCCCCCTTCGTGAACGAGCCCCCGGAGGGAAAAGATATCGTCCGCCAGGGCGCAGCGGATGCCGATCCGGCTGTAGGGGTAGTCTTTGAAAAACATGTTCAGGCCGCTGCTCATCACCGACGCCGCCGCCCCGGAACCGGTGCTGATGATGGAGAGGTTCTCGATGGCCTCCACGCTTATCCGTCGAGGCGCATCCCGGACATCGTCGGACAGGATTGTCAGCTCGAAACGGGATGGCTGTCCGTATTCCATCCGGAATTCCTTCAGCGCCCCCCGGACGATTCCGGTCATCCGCCCGATCTCGATGCGATACGTGAGCGCCTCCAGGTCGATGCCCTCGAAGACGGCGTCACCGCCGAAAAAACGGGCGTGGGAGAGGAGACGGCCGCCGAAAAGATTTTCCGCCGCAATGCGTCCCCCAAAGGCCTCCACGACAATCGCCCCGCGGGAGGTCCAGAGGCCGTCCTGAAAGGCCAGGGGGGAAAAGACGCCATTGACGACCCCGGAGAGAGGAATGGGCAGCGCCCGGCCCGTCACTGCCGCGAGATCGACACCCCTGACCTCCAGGAACATCTTGACCCGCCTCTCCGGCCGCAAAATATCCTGGGCCTCCAGGTCCGCCAGGCGGACCTCCCCACCGAAAATCGACAGGGCAACCGACTCCGGCAGGGAAAACCGATTGCCGGAGAGGATCACCGGCGCGGCGAAACCCCCGATGCGCAGATCGCCCTTCTCGAATCCCGAAAAGGCCATGGATCCCCGGCGGGCCTCCGTCGCGTCCCGAGGGGGCGCCTTGCCGGCCAGCACGAGATCGTAGGGCAGGGCGATCTCGACCCCCTCCAGGACAAGCCGGTGGGAGGGCGACCGCAGCGATCCGCCGCGGAGGCCGAATTCGCCGGCGACGGTTGTTTGTTCCGGCGAGGCCGTAGCCGTCAATTCCAGATCCGCCTCCCCTTCCACCCGCAGGTCCTGGAGGTCCGGATAGTTCTGCCGGAGGAAATCCCGGGCCGCCACGGAGAAAAGACGGGGAAGCGAGATGCGCCGGGCCTGAAGGGAAAGGATCCGCCGCTCCGGGGAAAGGCGAACCGAAAAGCCGTAGTCGCCGCTCCGGAAGATGTCGCCGGTTCCGTCAGCGACAAGGGAAAAGGGGTTCGGGGCAAAATCCCCCCGGGAAACGATCCTCGCCTTTTCCCCGCGAAAGTCATTGTAGTATGACTCCCAGAGCAATTCGCCGCCGCCGCCCTCCAGGGAGAGGCGAAAGTTGCCGGGGCGGCCTTTTTCCGGCCCCCCCAGTTTGAGTTCGACCCGTCCGGAGATCCTCTCCCCGGCTTTCGTCCCGTCCGCCGATGCGAATCCCCCGTCCCGGAAATCCACCGTGACGTCGGCCTCCCAGACCGTGGTCCCATCCTGGGTTTTACCCCGGCTTTCCACCTCCAGTCCGCCGCGGCCCTTGCAGGTCCAGCCACGGTACTCCCCGGGGAGCAGCGGTTCGGCCAGGGCGAGGACCCCGGCTAAGTCCAGCGCCGGGGATCGGAGACAGGCCTCCCAGGAGAGCGGCTTGACCGTCCCCGAGACGCCCCCGGTCAGGGTCCCCAGCCCCGCTCCGGTCGCCTTGAGATCGGCGAGCGAAAAACGTGCGGCGCGCTGATCGTAGGAGGCCTGGAAAACCACCTGAAGCCCCTTGCGGATGACGGAGGACCTCCCCTCCCCCCTGAACAGCGATCCCACCTCGACATGGACGTCATTCAGGGTGAGCAGACCGTCATCCAGCCGGATTGCCGACGTCAGCGCGGCCCCCGCAAGCCTCAGACCGCCCTTGGCGCCCTCGGCGAGGGAAAGCCGCAGGGAACCGAAGGCGGAGGGGCGCGGGGAAAAACGTCGAAATTCCAGGGCGACCTCGCCCTCGCCCCGGGCTTCCGCATCTCCGGCGCGGAGGCGGAAGCCGCTCCGACCGAAGAGCTTGCCGCGCCCCGCCGGATCGAACCCGTCGATTGTCATCTCCAGACCCGGGATGGAATAGACCGCTTGGGGGGTCTTCAGCTCCAGAAGCCCGTCCTTGACCACCAGGCGCTTGACCGGGGGGATCCTGCCCAGCGCGGCGAAGGGATCGCTTTTCGATTCCTCGTCTTTCAGGTGGAAGGTGAATTTTGGCCCTTCCAGAACGAGCCTTTCCACCCGGAGTTTGAACCCGGGGGCGATACCGCCGTCGATCTCCGCCCTGGCAAGGGAAACCGCAAAGCCCCGTTCACGACTGTCGTGGATCTGGAGATCCTGTACATAACCACGGAGACGGTGATCGAAGGAGAGGTCGCGGACTTGCAGACGGATCCCCGTCATCGGCTCCAGGGCCGCCGCCAGGGCATTGACGGCCCGGGGGGAGCGTGCGAGGACGATCAGGGCCGCCGCCAGGATCGAGATTCCGACGACGAGGACGAGGATGGCCGCGCTGATTAGGGTCCTTTTCTTCACTTGAAAAACGCCGTTTCGAGGAGTGCAAGCGATGAGAAATCCTATGAGGCCGCGCTTCCTCACCGGAGAATCCTGGATAAGAAACGGCGGGGCGTCTATCCCGCCGTCGGCGCGCCGACCGTCAGGGCGTGGGGGGGTTCTGTCCCTCGATGATCGGGGGGGGTTCGCTGGCCCTTATCTCCCGCCGCAGTTCCCGGATGGTACGATTGAGCTGGGAGATGGTCCGGTTGAGGCGAAAACGCTCGACGATGCCCATGAAGCCGGTAAAGACGACCCCGACGAGAAAGCAGACAAATATCAACATGTAGGCGGGGAGGGTGACGTTGATTACATCCAGATACCGCAACTGCACCGGAAAGGTGTTGGCGAGGGAGAAGGTGACGAGAAACATGATGAGGACCACCACAATCACGGTATAGACGATCTTCATAATCAAGCCTCCTGACGATTTTTACGATCGAAACCGGTTCAACGCACCGATCTCCTGAAATAGGGCCGCAAGCGCTCCCAGGTCTGGACCACATCCTCGGGAATGACCCGGACGTCGCCCACCACGCTGACGAAATTCGTGTCGCCGTTCCACCGGGGAACCACATGGACATGGAGATGGTCTTCGATGCCAGCCCCCGCCGCCTTCCCCAGGTTCATCCCGATGTTGAAACCGTCGGGTTGGACGCTCTCCTTGAGGGCCTGGACCGACAGGGCTACCAGGTCGAAGATCTCCGCCCGTTCCGCCGTCGTGAGTTCCTCCAGGTTGCTCACATGACGACGGGGAACGACCATGATATGGCCGCTGGTGTAGGGGTAACGATTCATCATGACAAAGGCGCTCTCACCCTCCAGCAGCCGGAGATCGCCACCGGGACAGACCTCCCCATCGACGCAGAAGATGCACTCTTTCACCTTCTCGCCGCGGATATAGGCCATTCTCCAGGGGGCGCCGATCGCTTTCATGACTGACGAGGGATTATCATGACCGCCGCAAGGAATACAAGTGTTATTTGGATATGCTCATTGACTTTGACCCCGGTTATCGTTTAGGATGGCCCGGAATTAAACCCACCGGGAGGACGGCCATGCTGGAAAAAACCCTGGAAAGGATTGCCGAAAGGATTCTCTGCTTAGACGAGGCCTCCCTGGCCTCCCTGTGGAGTAAGTACAAAGAGCGGATGGATAACTTCGACGCCTCCCGGGACTGGGAGCGGGCCGTCATTGCCTTTTTCGTCATCAACGCGGTTCGGGCGAAAAATCAGATCTTCAACGATGAGATCCGCGGACGGCAAAACGCCGCCACAACCCTTCCACCACAAAAACCGAAAGCCGGTAGACGGAAGAAGCCGGTCCTGAGACTGATCGAGTCGGGCAAGGCATGATGGCGGCGGAAAACGATCCGGACCTCTTGATAGCGGTCGCCCGGATAGAAGAACTGCGGGGGCTCATCGCCTATCACAACCGTCGCTATTACCGCCTCGACGATCCGGAGATCTCCGACGCCGCGTATGACCGCCTCCTCAACGAACTCCGGGACTGGGAAAACCGGTATCCCGAACTGGTCACCGCCGCCTCCCCCACCCAGCGCGTGGGGGCGGCGCCGCTGGAAAAATTTGTCCCCTTTTCCCATCCCTCCCCCATGCTCAGCCTGGCCAACGCCATCACCGAGGAAGACATCCGCGACTTCAACGACCGTCTTCAGCGTCTCCTCGCCGGCAACGACGCCATCGCCTACGTCCTCGAACCAAAACTGGACGGGGTGGCGGTCAACCTCCTCTACGAAGACGGCGCCCTCGTTTCCGGGGGCACCCGGGGGGACGGCACCGTCGGCGAGGATGTCACCCTCAATATCCGCGCCATCGCCGGCGTCCCCTCGGCCATCGCCGGCGGTCCAACGGAGGGCATCCCCACCCGCGTCGAGATCCGCGGCGAGGTGGTTATCGCCACCGCGGCCTTCCGGCGCCTCAACCGGGAAAGGGAAGAGGCGGGCGAGGCCTCGTTCGCCAATCCCCGCAACGCCGCGGCCGGTTCCCTGCGCCAGTTGGATTCCCGCATCACCGCCCGCCGCCCTCTGGATTTCTTCGCCTATGCCCTCGGCATCAAGGAGGGCGGGGCGGAGTTGAAAACCCAGTGGGAGATCCTCACCGCCTTGAAAACCTGGGGTTTCCCGGTGCATCCCTTCGCCCGCCTTGTCCAGGGTATCGAAGAGAGCCTGGCGGGTTATCGTCTCCTCCTCGCGCAGCGGGAAGAACTGAGCCACGAGATCGACGGGATGGTGCTCAAGGTAAACGAACTGGCCCTCCAGGCGGAGTTGGGGGCCGTCTCCCGGCACCCCAGGTGGGCGTTGGCCTGTAAGTTCCCCGCCCGTCAGGAGACCACGGTCATCGAAAGGATCGATGTGCAGGTGGGCCGGACGGGGGTCCTCACCCCCGTGGCGATCATGAGGCCCGTCCGGATCGGCGGCGTCATGGTCGGCCGGGCCAGCCTCCACAACCAGGACGAAATCGACCGGAAGGACATCCGGATCGGGGACGCCGTGGTCGTCCAGCGGGCCGGAGACGTCATCCCCGAGGTCGTCAAGGTCGTGCCGGGCCGCCGCACCGGCCGGGAACTCCCGTTTTCGATGCCCACCTCGTGCCCGGCCTGCGGCGCCGAGGTGGTCCGCCTGCCGGGAGAAGCGGCCCACCGCTGCGTCAATATCGCCTGCCCCGCTCAAGTCAAGGAGCGGATCGTCCACTTCGCCTCCCGGGGCGGCATGGACATCGAAGGGCTGGGGGAGAAGATGGTCTCCCGGCTGGTGGATGCGGCGCTGATCACGGACCCGGCGGACATCTACTCCCTCACCGCCGCCGAATTGCTCTCCCTGGACCGGACGGGGAAAAAATCGACGGAGAACCTCCTCCAGGCCATCGCCGCCTCGAAAAACCCGCCGCTGGAAAAGCTCATCTTCGCCCTGGGCATCCGCCTGGTGGGGGCAAGCACGGCCAAGGCCCTGGCCCGCCGCTATGCCGGGTTAAAGGAACTCGCGGACGCCGGCGGCGAGGAATTGACCACCATCCGCGATCTCGGTCCCGAGGTCTCCGGGAGTATCACCCGTTTCTTCCGGGAACCGGCAAACCGCCGTTTTCTCGCCAAACTGGAAGCCGCCGGCGTCGTGTCCGTAAACAGACTCCTCTCCCCCGCCTCCCCGGCGGCGGAAAGCCTGGCCGGCAAGGCCTTCGTCATCACCGGCGTCCTCGAAGGAATGACCCGGGAAGAGGCCAAAAGCCGCATCGAAGCCCGGGGCGGCAAGACCACGGAGTCGGTTTCGTCAAGGACCCATTATGTCGTCGTCGGCGCTTCACCGGGATCCAAGCTGAAAAAGGCGCAAGCCCTGGGAATCCCCATCCTCGACGAACCCGCCTTTCTGGCGCTATTGGAGGCACCGTGAGGTTTGCCCAGGACAACCCCGGGATATGATCAACTACGTTTTCACCCTCCCCTGGTTTTTCGTGCGTCCGATCCGGACGGGCATCCGCGGGGAAGGCTTCCCGCCGCCGGAGAAATGAAACGCCGGCACGTAATCGCGGTCGGCCGGGTTCAGGGGGTCGCCTTCCGCGCCTGGACAAGAAAGACGGCCCTGTCGCTGCATCTGACGGGTTGGGTGCGCAATCTCCCCGACGGCAGCGTGGAGGCGGTCTTCGAAGGGCCGGACGAGGAGGTGGAACTCATGGTCCGCCGGTGCGCCGTCGGCCCGCTCCTGGCGAAGGTGACGGACCTCGCCGTTCGGGAGGAAGCCTATCGCGGGGAGTTCGTCGATTTTGTCATCCGCCACGACCTTTGAACAAGGCCGTCCCGGCGGCCCTGTCGTCACGGCGGCGGAAGCCGGACCGCGGCGCTTTCAAGAGGTTCCGGCCCCCGGATTTTGCCGAAGCGTCGGGGAAGCGCGGCATTTCGAAGGCCACCCATCGCGATTAGGGCCTCCCGCCGCGTCCCCGCCCCTCCCCATTGGCCCTTTTTCACGGGACATTTTTGTCATTTCGACCTCTTTCTTGTCATTTCGACCGCGGGGTGTAATCACCAGTTTGGACATCCCCGAAAACATCGATTCGGTGCCCCCCCCTTGGAGCGCTTTTTTTACTTCCTTTAGTTCCTGAAAAATGGACAAAAGATATTTCATTGTTGTTTGGTTTCTCTTAGTCTTTTGATTCCTCTGGTTTTTCTGGTTTCTTTGTCGTCAGCATGTCAGGGGGGTGACTATGCAAGGGAAGAGAAAAACCTGTTGTATATGCTCCATGGGGGGCATCTACAACCGATGAAAAAGGGGGACAATCTCACCGATGCTAACACGAGGGGTGTAATCCGTCCCGCCGCGCCCCCGCCCCTCCCCATTGGCGCTTTTTCATTGACTTCCCCCGGCGCTCCCTTTATACTCCGCGCCGCTTGGGGAAAGAAGGGCGTCGCATCGATTCCGGCCGGATAAAGACGGGGCGCGACCTTTGAAAACGCCGCTTCCAAGCCCCCATCGTCATGTCTCGATATTGTCATTCCCGCGAAAGCGGGAATCCAGTGTTTTCAACGATTTCCCGAACTTCGGGCCAAGCCCGTAATGACGGGAAGAGACGTATTGCAGAGTTCTCGGGTCATGCAAAGGAGGCCAACCATGGCCATCGCCAAGAAGATCGAGGGGTTTATCGCGCAATCCTCGTGGATCAGGAAGATGTTCGAGGAGGGGATCCGACTCAAGCAGGAATTCGGGGCCGGGAATGTCTATGATTTCAGCCTTGGCAACCCCAACGTGGCACCGCCGGAGGAGTTCTCCCGGACGCTCCGGGAGGTGGCCGCGGCGGATATTCCGGGGAAACATGGCTATATGCCCAATGCCGGGTATCCCGAGACGCGGCGGGCCGTAGCGGATTACCTTTCCCGGGAACAGGGAGTGGCCGTGACGGCGGAACAGGTCGTCATGACCGTCGGCGCCGGAGGGGCCCTCAACGTCGTCTTTAAAACCATCCTCGATCCCGGTGACGAGGTCCTCATCCCCACCCCCTTTTTCGTCGAGTACCGTTTCTACGTGGACAACGGCGGCGGCGTCGCCGTCACCGTCCCCACGAGGGAAGACTTTTCCCTGGATCTGCCCGCCATCGAGGCGGCCATCGGGGAGAAGACCAAGGCGGTGCTGATCAATTCGCCGAACAACCCCACCGGACGGGTTTATGACGAGGCCTCCCTGGAGGATCTGGCCGCCGTGTTGCGTCGTAAATCCCGGGATTACGGCCGGACGATTTATCTCGTATCCGACGAACCCTATAGAGATATCGTGTATGACGGCGTTCCGGTTCCCGGCGTCCTGAGAATCTACCGCCACGGCATCCTGGTCTTTTCTTATTCCAAGAGCCTTTCCCTGTCCGGGGAGCGGATCGGTTACATCGCCGTCCATCCGGAATGCGACGGCGTGGCCGATCTGATGGGCGGTCTGGTCCTGTGCAACCGCATGCTGGGCTTCGTCAACGCCCCGGCCCTGATGCAGCGGGTCATCGCCCGTCTCCAGGGACTCAATGTTGACGTGGGGATATATAAACGCAAACGCGATCTCCTCTGCGACGGCCTGGCCTCCGTGGGCTATCGAGTCGTCAGGCCCGAGGGCGCCTTCTATCTCTTCCAGAAGACGCCCATCGCCGACGACGTGGCCTTTGTCAGGGCCCTTCAGGAGGAGCGGATCCTCGCCGTTCCGGGCAGCGGCTTTGGCGGCCCGGGATACATCCGGATCGCCTATTGCGTCGATGACGCCACGATAGAGAATGCCATGGCCGGATTCGGCAGAGCGCTGAAGAAATTTTCATGAATTTCACTGAAGGATGAACAGGGAGAGAAAAGATGGGCGGGGAGATCAAGATTCAAGACTTAAACGTGAATAGTTTCATTGACGAGAAGGTAGAGGAGATCCGCCGGATCGTCGGCAGCGGCATCGCCATCAACGCCCTGTCCGGCGGCGTCGATTCCTCCGTGGTTACGGCCCTGGGCCATCGGGCCCTGGGGGACCGGCTACGTTCCTATTACATCGATACCGGACTCATGCGTCAGGGCGAGGGCAAACAGGTCGTCGATCTCTTTGCCCCTCTGGGGATCGAGGCGCGGATCGTCCCGGCGGGCAGGGAATTTTTTCGCGCCCTGAAGGGGATAACAGATCCGGAGCTGAAGCGGGAGGCCATCACCCAGACGTTCTATCGGCGGGCCTTCAAGAAGCTGATCATGGACAGCGGCGCCAAATTCCTCTTCCATGGAACGATCCTTACGGACATCGACGAAACGGTGGCCGGCATCAAGCGCCAGCACAACATCTTCGCCCAGATCGGCATCGATCCCCAGAAGGAGTTCGGCTACAGGATCATCGAGCCCCTGGTGGAGCTGCGCAAGGACGGCGTCCGGAAGGTGGGACAGGCCCTGGGTCTTCCAGAGGCCCTCTTCAACCGCATCCCCTTCCCCGGACCGGCCCTGGCGGCCCGTGTCCTGGGCGAGGTGACGCCGGAGCGGGTCCGCATCGTCCGGAAGGCCACGGCCATCGTGGAGAAGAACCTGTCCGGGACCGGAAGTTTCCAGTATCTGGCCATTCTCCATGAAGACCGGGTTACGGGGGTGCGGGATGGCAAAAGGGCCTTTGGGATGCAGATCGAGGTGCGCTGCTGGGAGAGCCATGACGCCCGGATCGCCACGCCTACCCGCCTTCCCTGGGAAACCCTGGAAAAAATGGCCGGACAGATTATTGCCAGGCTGCCCGAAGTGGTGAGCGTGACCTACAACATCGCGCCGAAGCCGCCCTCCACCATCGAGGCGGTCTGAATCCGGGTTTGCCCCAAGACCTTTGAAATATTCCGTCTCCGAACGGCAATGAGGGAAAATTTACGTTAAAAGCGCCCCAACCCACCGACTGGCGGGCCTGTATAAAAGAGGCAAGTCGAGTCCGCGCCATGAAACCGGCCCGAAACTGACAAAAATATACCTAAAGAATCCAATTAGTTACGTGCGACTTACTTAGAAGTGACGATTTGCCCCGGCCAAGCGCCACGTAAAAAAAAAGAGGCTACGAAATAATCCGTAGCCCCTTGATTTTCATGGTAGGCGGTACTGGAATTGGAAAGTTGCTATAACTTACTGGAAATAAGATAATTTTTAATAGCTCAAGCCGGTCGCTACTCCTAAAGCTACTCCTTCCAACTCCTTCCTCAAATCGTGTTCCTCAAAAAGCGACATGCATATGCCACACTGCCCTTCATGCTGTCAAGGCAAAAATGCGTCCTTGCAGGACTCCTTGGTTGCCTTAGGCATGTACCAGTTTAGGTATCACTGCAAGACGGCGGCGAGCCAATAACGTATTGATAGATTTTTCGTGATGCCGTGACTGTCCCACAGCACACAACTCCAATCACCTTTTTTCGCTTCGCTTT
>JASGUC010000039.1 GCA_030057915.1 Pseudomonadota bacterium | reverse complement strand
AAATATTTTGGTACTACAAACGGCTTTTTGGCCTCTGAGATAGCGTAACCTATTGATATAACTAACTTCATATTTTCAAAAACTGCCAAATTACCACTTTTTGAGGGGAAAAATCATGAACTTGGGTTAACGATGAAACATCGGTGGACGAAACACGCCTGCGCTGCCTGCCCTATTGGGAACTGATGTTTGATGGAGACATGAAACCACCATTGAGAGCTGCCACGATAGGCGAGGGACGGTTTGCCACAAAAAGTGATGGAGATTAAGAAGACCTTTGCCCCCCCTCCACGACGGCTCAGGCCGGCAGAAGGGAAGTGATGACGATGGCCAGGGAGAGGAGGATCAGGACGCCCACGGTGAACCAGGCGATGATATTCATGGTCCGGCCGTTCACATGCTCGCCCATGATCCGGCGGTCATTGACGAGGATCAGCATGAAGATCAGGACAAAGGGCAGCAGCAGACCGTTTATGACCTGAGAATAGTACATGATCCCGATCAGGGGCATGTTGGGGAGGAGAATGATGGCGGCGCCCAGGACGATCATGAGGGAATAGAGGCCATAGAACTGCGGGGCCTCGGTAAACTTGAGATTGAGGCTGGACTCCCACCCGAAGGCCTCACAGATCGTGTAGGCCGTGGACAGCGGCAGGATCGAGGCGGCAAAGAGGGAGGCGTTCAGGAGGCCGAAGGCGAAGAGATGGGCGCAGTAGGCCCCGGCCATGGGGGCCAGGGCCTGGGCCGCGTCCTTGGCGGTCTCGATCTGGACCCCCTGTTGAAAGAGCGTGACGGCGCAGAGCATGATGATGAAAAAGGCCACGATATTGACCATCAGGGAACCGGCGATGATGTCCACCCGGGTATAGGCATAGTCCGCCACCTTCAGGCCCTTGTCCACCACGGAGGACTGGAGATAGAACTGCATCCACGGGGCAATGGTCGTGCCGACCACGCCCACGGCCATGGTGAGAAAGGCGGGGTCCGCACGGAGGGTCGGGGTGACCAGGGCGACCCCGATCTCGCTCCAGTTCGGTTTCCCCATGAATCCCGAGATGATATAGGAAACATAGAACAGGCAGGCCACGAGGAAGACCTTTTCCACCGATTTGTAGTTTCCCTTGACGACAAGCCACCAGACGAGGAAGGCCCCAAGGGGAACGGAAAGGTGCTTGCTGACACCGAAGATCTCCAGGCTGGCGGCGATGCCCGCGAATTCGGAGATGGTGTTGCCCAGATTGGCCAGGAAGAGGACCATCATGAGGTAAACGGTAATCTTGGCGCCGAACCGTTCCCTGATGAGATCGGACAGACCCTTGCCCGAAACCACCCCCATCCGGGCGCACATCTCCTGGATGACGATCAGGGCCACGAAGATGGGGATGAGGGTCCACAGGAGGGAGAGGCCGTACTGGGCGCCGGCCAGGGAATAGGTGGTTATGCCGCCGGCATCGTTATCGACGTTGGAGGTAATGATTCCCGGTCCGATAAGGGCAAACAGCAGCCCCAGGGAGCGCCAGAATCTCTTCTGGAACAGACGGCGAAAGATATTGACTCTTTTCCCTTTCTCGCTCCGTTCCGGCACCTTTGACCCTCGCCTTCGTCCATGATTATTTCTTTCCCAGATGCGGCGCCACGACCTCAAGGAGATTCTTGAAGGGAATCACGCCCTTGATCCTTCCTTCGCCATCGACCACCGGGATCGCCATGAGGCCGTATTTGGCAAACAGCTCGGCGATCTCGTCCTTGTCTTCCTCAAGATGCACCGAAATCACCCGGTCATCCATGAGGTCCGCCAGGCGGGCCTCCATGGGGGCCGCCAAGAGTTCCCGGAGGCTGACCATCCCCAGGAGCCGCTCCTCCTCGTTCACCACATATACATAGTAGATGAAGTCCATATCCTCCGCTTCGCCGCGGATCGTCGTTAGCGCCATCTCCACCGTCGTCTCCGGCGGAAACTGGAGGACCGCCGAGGTCATCAACCCCCCTGCCTCCTCCTCCGGATGGGCCAGGAGTTCCTTGACGTCTTCGGCGATATCCTGCTCCATCTCCTTGAGGATCCCCTCGGCCTTGTCCCTGGGGAGATCGCCCAGGAGGTCCGCTGCTTCGCTCAGCGACATCTCCTCGATGATATCCGACGCCACGGCGACATTCATATCCCTTATGAGACTGACCTGGATCTTCGGATCCGTTTCTTCCAGGATCTCCGCCGCTGTTTCCACGTCGAGGGACTGGAATACGGCGCTACGCTGGCGCGCATCCAGGTCTTCGATGATGTCCGCAAGGTCGGCCGGGTGAAGCCGGGCCAGGCGATCCTGGGTGATCTTCAGGCGGAGGAGATCGGGCGTGGAAATGGGCTGCACGTATTTCCACGAGATGTACTGGTTGGGCAGGCTGTAATCGAAAAAGGCGTGGAGAAGGATATCCATCAGTTTTTCCAGTCCGGAACGTCGCATGAGACCCCGGAAGCCCACATCCACATGGACCAGATGGAGGCGTCGCCGGGCCATGAGAAACTGGAGATCGTTGACCCGAAGCACCTTGGCGCCGTGGGTGTCAACGATCTGCTTGTCCATCAGGGAGTCTTTGAGGAGCAGTTCGTTTTCCCGCAACGCCAGGGTCCGGAAATCGTCGGCGGCCGGCCGGCCGGCATGAAAGGGAAGCCGCAGCTCCTCGACTTCGGGAAAGGGACACAAAAGCATCTCTCCCCGTTTCTCATCCCGGTCGATCAGGGCCTCGGTGACGACGGGATAGGGCTCGGTCACGGTCGCGACCAGATCGACGATTTTCCCCACCGGACGGCCTTCCGGCCCGATTAACGGCTGCCCCAGGATTTCGCTCAAAAACAAAAAAACCTGAGGCTCAGCATTGACCGCCATGACTCCCACCTCCAGGCGGGGCAGTATATAACACAGTCCCTCTCGGATCGGAAAGGCATTTTTGACCCAGATTTTCCATTGGAGACCTTTGAAAAATGTCATTTCAGGGATGAAACCTCCGTGGGAAAATCCGGGTTTATCCTGCTTTGGACTTGACAAACAGGGATCGTTCTTCTATAGATGGCTTCACCTGTAAATATAGGGCCTTTTAAATTAATCCGAAGAGATTGAAAAAGGAAAGGCGTGAGAGGGACAACGAGGAGAATTGTCTTGAAGGGGCCTCCCCAGGCATTGAGGGGAGGCCTTTTTGTTCTTCGACGGGGGAGGCGGTGAAAAACAAAAAACGTATCGTCATGGACGCCGAGGGGATCGACCGCTCCCTGACCCGCATCGCCTACGAGATCCTGGAGAAAAACAAGGGTCTCAACGATCTGGTGCTCATCGGCATCCGCACCGGCGGGGTTTATCTGGCCAACCGGCTGCGGGAAAAGATCGCCGCCATCGAGGGGGTCGAGGTCCCCATGGGCATCCTGGACATCACCCTGTACCGGGACGATCTGTCGCGGATCGACAGAAAGCCCCGGATCGGCAAGACGGAGATCGCCTTTTCCCTGGACAACCTGAAGGTCGTCCTGGTGGACGACGTGCTCTTCACCGGCCGGACCATCCGGGCCGCCATGGACGCCCTCATCGATTTCGGCCGCCCGCGCCTGATCCAACTGGCCGTCCTCATCGACCGGGGTCACCGGGAGCTGCCGATCCGCGCCGATTTTGTCGGCAAGAACCTCCCCTCCTCCCTCTGGGAGGACGTAAGCGTCAATCTCACGGAAAAACACGGCGCCGACGAAGTGGTCATCGAACCGGAGGCGGGAGAATAGCGGATGAGGTGGGAAAGAAAGGACATGCTGGGCATCAGGGATCTTTCCCGGGAGGAGATCCTCCTGATCCTCGACACCGCCGATTCCTTCATCGAGATCTCCACCCGGGAGATCAAAAAGGTTCCCACCCTTCGCGGCAAGACCGTCGTCAACCTCTTCTACGAGGCGAGCACCCGGACGAGAACCTCTTTCGAGATCGCGGGCAAACGGCTCAGCGCCGATACGATCAATATCTCCTCCACGACCAGCAGCGTCGTCAAGGGGGAGACCCTGATCGATACGGCAAGAAACCTCGAGGCCATGAATCCCGATGTGATCGTCATCCGCCACAGCGCCGCCGGCGCCCCCCATATGCTGGCGGCGCTGGTCAAGCCGCCGGTCATCAACGCCGGCGACGGCGCCCATGAGCATCCCACCCAGGCCCTCCTGGACATGATGACGATCCGGTCCAAAAAGGGGCGCCTCGAAAACCTCCGGATCGCCATCGTCGGCGACATCGCCCACAGCCGCGTGGCCCGGTCCAATATCCACGGCTTGAAGACCATGGGGGCCCAGGTAGTCGTCGCCGGTCCGGCCACGATGCTGCCCAGGGACATGGCGCTTATGGGGGTCGAGGTGCATTCTTCGCTCGAGAAGGCCCTGACCGGGGCGGACGTCGTCATGATGCTCCGGATCCAGATCGAGCGACAGCAGCAGAACTTCTTTCCATCGCTCCGGGAATACGCCCGGCGCTTCTGCTTGAACGGCCGGAACATCGGCCTGGCCAAGGAGGACGTCCTGGTGATGCATCCGGGACCTATCAACCGGGGGGTGGAAATCGCCCCAGAGATCGCCGACGGCCCGTTCTCCGTCATCCTCGACCAGGTGACCAACGGCGTGGCGGTGCGGATGGCCCTGCTGTATCTCCTCACGGGAGGCAGGGGGTTTTAACGGTTTGCTTGTAATCTGACTAATTCTGTGCTATTCTATTCAATACGGAGAGAATGGTAAGCATAGGTGAAGCAGCGATAAACCTGAAAAATATGGCCGTGAGTTCCCCGGTGTCCGCCTGTGGAGAGGCAAGGCTCTGGCGATGGGCGCAGCAAGCCCGCCGTGAAACCGGCCTTCAGTGAAGCAGGAAGTCAGCTTTGAGTCTGTATAAGCAGCTTTGAGTAGGCATGACGGAACGGAGGGGAGACTATCGCGACGGCGAACCGCCGCCGCGACGACGACGACAGGGACAGAAACAGGGACAGGGACAGGGACAGGGGCAGGAAATATCGAGGGTAGGTGAGAAGCGAGGGATGAAATCGTCGGTGGCGGGGAAAAACTGGCTGCTCCGCGGGGCAAGGGTGATCGATCCCGGTCGGGGCCTGGACGACCGGATGGATATCCTCGTCGAGGATGGCCGCATCTCCGGGATCGGGCGCAATCTGGGCAAGAAGCGGGGGAAGGACCGCCGGGTCGTGGAGTTGGAGGGGCTGGTCATCGTCCCCGGTCTCGTGGATATGCATGTCCATTTCCGGGAGCCGGGCCATGAATACAAGGAAACCATCGCCACGGGGAGCGCGGCGGCCGCCGCCGGGGGCTTCACCGCCGTGGCCTGTATGCCGAACACCGATCCCGTCAACGACAACCGCTCCGTAACGGAATTCATCCTCCGCAAGGCCGACGAGGCGGATCTCGTCCATGTCTATCCCATCGCCGCCATTACGCGGGGTTCCCAGGGAAAAACCCTGACGGAGTTTTGGGACCTCAAGGAGGCGGGGGCCGTCGCCTTTTCCGATGACGGCAGGCCCGTCATGGACGGCGCCGTCATGCGTCGGGCGCTGGAATACGCCCACTCCCTCGGAATGACCGTGGCGTCCCACTGCGAGGATCTCTCCCTGTCCGCCGGCGGGGTCATGCACGAGGGGCTGACCGCCACGGAACTCGGTCTGCCCGGCATCCCCGGGATCGCCGAGGAGGTCATGGTCGCCCGGGACCTCCTGCTGGCGGAATACACCGGGACGACGCTGCACATCTGTCATGTTTCCTCCGTCGGCGCCGTCCGCCTGATCAGGGATGCCAAGGCCCGGGGCGTCAGGGTGACCGCCGAAACGGCGCCCCATTATTTCACCCTGACCGCGGATTGCCTGCGGGGCTACAACGTCAACGCCAAGGTGAATCCGCCGCTCCGGGAGCGACGGGACGTCGAGGCCGTCCGGGAAGGACTCCGGGACGGGACCATCGACGCCATTGCCAGCGACCACGCCCCCCACGCCGTGACGGACAAGGAGGTGGAGTTCGAGTACGCCGCCAGCGGCATGATCGGCCTGGAGACCTCCCTGGCCTTGAGCCTCCGGCTCGTCGCCGAGGGACTCCTCACCCTGCCGGAACTCGTGACCAGGATGAGCGTCCGACCGGCAGCGATCCTCGGCGTCCCCGGCGGCAGCCTGGCGCCCGGCGCGCCTGCCGATCTGACCGTAATCGACCTGGAACGCCGCTGGACGGTAAGCCCCGAAGGTCTCCGCTCCCGGAGCGGGAACACCCCCTTCCTGGGCTGGGAGCTGACCGGAAAGGCCGTCCTGACCATGAAGGGCGGCGTGGCGACCAACTCCGACCTTCCCCAGGGCCATGAACACCCGTAACAGCCACAGGGCCCGGGCGATCGTCCTGCACACCCTCGATTACGGGGAGTCGGACCGGATCGCCACCTTCTACACCCGAGAATTCGGGAAACTGAAGGGAATCGCCAAGGGGGCGCGCCGGTCCCGGCGGCGGTTCGCCAATTCCCTGGAGCCCTTTTCCTTCACCCAGGTCCTCTTCTCCCGCCGGGGGGGCGGAGACTCCCTCGCCATGGTGGACCAATGTGAAATCATAGACCATTTTCCCATGATCCGCAGCGACCTGGAAAAGAGCGTGGCGGCCTCCTACCTGGTGGAACTCACCGGCGCCTTCACCGTGGAGGGCAAAAGAAACGAGGCGGTCTTCCAACTGCTCGTGGATTTTCTGTCCCTGATGGAAAACGGCCCCTTCCGGACCGGCCTTCTTTCCTTCTTCGAGATCCGCCTGCTCGGCCTGGCCGGTTACGAGCCCATTCTGGATCGCTGCTCCCGGTGCCATGTCCCTCTGGATGCGGGCCGGACCTTCCATTTCAGCAACAGCCGGGGCGGTTTACAATGCAGCCGCTGCGTCTCCGTTCCCGAGGCCGCGCCGGCGCTGTCCCTGGGAACGATCCGCAGCCTCCTCCACGGCAAGGCCCTGCCGGCCCGAAATCTGTCCCGCCTGCTCCTCTCCCCCCGGGCCGACGACGAGTCCCGGCGTCTGCTGGTTTCGTTCATCCGACATATCCTGGGCCGGGAGCTAAAATCGTGGCAGGTCTTAAGGCAGCTCCGACAGTTGGACGCCATAAACGTCGATACCTGTTGACTCCGGCCATTAGCCGTGTTATCGATGCAAGCTCGTATTAATCGAGATCTTTGAACAATTGCTTCGAAAACCTCCTTTCGTCATGGCCACGGAAGCGGGAATTCCGTGTTTTCAAGTATCTTCTGGATGCCATCTCAAGCCCGGAATGACATGATAGGCGGTTTTTCAGGGGTCTCAATTCACAAGGAGCGAGGAGGTTATCGTGACCTTTCAGGAGCTGATATTTTCTTTGGAGAGATACTGGGCCGACCAGGGCTGTGTAATCCAGCAGCCTTACGACCTCGAGGTGGGCGCGGGGACCTTCAACCCGGCCACTTTTTTGCGCTCCCTGGGGCCGGAGCCCTGGAATGTGGCCTATGTGGAACCGTCGCGGCGGCCCACCGACGGCCGTTACGGCGACAACCCCAACCGTCTGCAACACTATTACCAGTACCAGGTAATCATGAAACCCTCGCCACTGAACATCCAGGAGCTTTACCTGGAATCGCTCCAGAGCTTCGGCATCGACCCCCGAGAGCACGACATCCGTTTCGTCGAGGACGACTGGGAGTCGCCCACGGTAGGGGCCTGGGGTCTGGGTTGGGAGGTGTGGCTCGACGGCATGGAGATCACCCAGTTCACCTATTTTCAGCAGGTGGGCGGCGTGGATCTGCGCCCGGTCTGCGCGGAAATCACCTATGGCATCGAGAGGATCGCCATGTACATCCAGGGGATAGATAACGTCTACGACCTGAAATGGAACGACCGGGTCACCTACGGGGACGTCCACCATCGGGGCGAGGTGGAATGGTCCGTGTACAACTTTGAAAAGGCCGACGTGGCCATGCTGCGGAAGCTTTTCGACATGTATGAAGCGGAGGGGATCCGGACGGCGGCGATGGACCTCGTCCTGCCCACCTACGACTGCTGCCTCAAGTGTTCGCACACCTTCAACATGCTCAACGCCCGGGGGGCCATCAGCGTTGCCGAACGTACCAGTTATATCGGGCGGGTCCGGAACCTGGCCCGTCTCAGCGCCGAGCTGTTCATCAAACAAAGGGAAGAGATGGGTTATCCCCTCGGCGGATAATCCGGGAAAGCTTACAGGAGTATCTGGGAATGGGAAAGGAATTGCTGCTCGAAATCGGCACGGAAGAGATTCCGGCCGCCTTTTTGCCCCGGGCCATGGCCGACATGGAAGAGTTGATCCGCAAGGCCCTCGACGGGGAAAGGGTGAAGTACGGACCGGTGACCACCATGGCTACGCCGCGGCGCCTCGTGCTCCATGTCGAGGATGTGGCGGAAACCCAGGAAGATCAGGTGATCGAAAAGATCGGGCCGACCCGCAAGGCCGCCTTCGACAAGGACGGCAACCCCACCCGGGCGGCGGAGGGCTTCGCCCGGGGACAGGGCATGGACCTGAGGGAAATCGAAATCATCGCCACGGATAAGGGCGAATACCTCCGCGCCCGGAAAAGGATCGCCGGAGGCGATGTCGCGGCCATGCTGCCCGCCCTGCTCGCCCGATTCATCCTGGCCATCCCCTTCAAAAAGGCCATGCGCTGGTCCGATCTGGAAATCCGTTTCGCCCGGCCGATTCATTGGCTCCTGGCCCTCTACGGCGGCGAGGTCATCCCCGTGCGCATCGAAACCATCGAGGCCGGCAATGCCTCCCGGGGACACCGTTTCATGAGTCCCGCCCCCTTTGCCGTTTCCGACTTTCGGGACTATCTGGACAAGGCCCGGAAGGCCTGGGTGATCGTCGATCCGGAGGAGCGGAAGCGAATCATCCAGGATGAGGCGCGGCGGTCCGCCGCCACGGTGAACGGCCGGCCCCTGATCGCCGACGATCTCCTGGAAACCGTCGCCTTCCTCGTAGAATATCCGACGGCGGTCTGCGGCGCCTTCGACCCCGAGTACCTGGAACTCCCCAGGGAGGTCTTGACCACCACCATGATGTCCCACCAGAAGTACTTTCCCGTGGTCAACGACGCGGGCCGACTGCTGCCCCACTTTGTCGCCATCAACAACACCCCGGTCCGGGATCCCGCCGTGGTGACCAGGGGCAACGAGAAGGTGATCCGGGCCCGGCTCTCCGACGCCCGTTTCTTCTTCGAGGAAGACCAAAAGATATCCCTGGACCGCCGTTTCGAGGATCTCCGCAAGGTCGTCTATCATTCCCTTCTGGGCACATCCCATGAAAAGGTCCTCCGGTTCCGCAAACTCGCCGCCCTTATCGTCGGCCGGATCGATCCCGCCCTGGCCGCCGCGGTGGACCGCGCCGCCGTCCTGGCCAAGGCGGATCTGGACACTCAAATGGTGGGGGAGTTTTCGGAACTTCAGGGGGTAATGGGGCGGGAATACGCCCTCCTGGCCGGCGAAGACCCCCTGATCGCCAAGGCGATCCACGAGCATTACCTGCCCCTCGCCGCGGGGGGGGAGCTGCCGGAGTCGGACATCGGCGCCATCGTCGGCATCGCCGACAAGATGGACACCATCGTCGGCTTCTTCGGCGTGAACCTCATCCCCTCGGGAACCGCCGATCCATACGCCCTGCGACGCCAGGCCCTGGGGATCATCAACATCATCCTCGCCAAGGGTTATCCGCTGCGCCTGGCGGAACTGACGGCGGCGAGCATCGACATCCTCCGTGACAAACTGAAACGGCCCGAGGAGGATGTCGCTCGGGACGTCCTGGACTTTTTCCGGACACGCTTCGAGAATCAGCTCATCGCCCAGGGTCATGCCTATGACGTCGTGGATGCGGCGCTGGCCATCGACGCCTCCGATCTCGTGGAGGCCTCCAGAAAGATAGAGGCCTTGGAAGCCTTCAGGAATCACGCCGACTTCCAGCCCTTGGTTACGGCCTGTAAGCGCGTGGCCAACATCCTCAAGGATTTTCGACACGGCGAGACGCGGCCGACCCTCTTCCGGGAGGACGCGGAGAGGGAGCTATACCGGGTCTTCCAGGAAGCGCGGGAGCGGGCCGCGGCTCTTCTCGACGAACGTCGCTACGAAGCGGCGCTGACGGAAATGGCCCGACTTCGGGCCCCGGTGGATGCCTTCTTCGACGCCGTCATGGTCATGGCCAAGGAAGACGAGATACGATTCAACCGTTTGTCCCTGTTGGAGGAGATCGCGGCGCTGTTTCGGAGGGTCGCCGATTTCTCCAAGCTGGTCACGGATTTTTGAGGCCGGATGGAAATGACGGACCCCGTCTCCAAGCAGATAAACGCCCTGGAAGAACAACTCCAGCGTCGGAAAAAGCTTCAGGATATCACCAACAGGATCCACTCCGCCCAGAATATCAAGCAGATTCTCGTGGATCTCAAGGATGGCATCCTCAATCTTTTCGACGTTCACTCGGCCACCATCTACGTAATTGACCGCCTACGGCACGAGATATACTCCATGTTCCTTTCCGGTTCTAAACTGAACGAGATCCGAGTGCCCATCAACAACCGGAGCATCGCCGGCTACGTGGCCAATACCGGCAATGTCGTCAATATCGCCGACGCTTACGACGAAAAGGAACTCCAGGCCATCGACAAGGAACTCTCCTTCGACTCGAGCTGGGACAAGAAATCGGGCTTCCGCACCCGTCAGATCCTTGCCGCGCCCATATTCCACAACGACAGGCTCATGGGGGTGATCCAGCTCCTCAACAAGAAGCCCTTGGGCCTCGTCGGACGGTTCTCCGAGGATGAAAAGGGGTTCATCAACGAGATCGCGAATGTATTGGGCGTAGCCTTCTTCAACCAGGAACGGTTCGCCCGGCGCCGCAAGACCCGTTTCGATTATCTTATCAGCCGGGATCTGCTCAAGGAAGAAGACCTGGAAGGTTCGTGGGAGGAGTCGCGGGAACAGAAGGAGACGATGGAAAACTTCCTGATGAAGAAATTCAAGATCTCCAAGGAAGACATGGGCAAATCCCTCGCCGATTTCTTCCGCTGCAGGTTTGTCCAGTTCAACGACAAGCTCCCCATCCCGGGAGACCTCATCAAGAACCTGAAGAAGGACTACCTACGACGGGAGCTGTGGGTCCCCATCGGCAGGCTGGAGGACGGCAGCATCAATATCATCGTGGACGATCCAAACAACATCCTGAAGCGGGACATGATCGAAAACCTCATGAAGACCAAGGCCATTCGTTACGACGTGGCCTTGGGGGACGATATCATCAAGTTCATCAACTACTTCTATCAATCCCCCGAGGACGAGACCTCCATATCCGACATCCTGGGCAAGCTGGACGCCGATGCCGACGACGCCGAGCTGGAGGAGGAAGACGAAGTGGTCACCGAATCCGACAGCGCCATCATGCAGCTCGTCAACAAGATAATCAACGACGCGTACAACCGTCGCACCTCGGACATTCACATCGAGCCCAACGTCGGCAAGAGGAACGTGGAGGTGCGCTTCCGGGTCGATGGGGACTGCGGGCTCTACCAGACCGTCCCCTACAGCTACCGGGCCGCCCTCGTTTCGAGAATCAAGATCATGTCCAATCTGGACATCACCATCAAGCGGATCCCCCAGGACGGCAAGATCAAGTTCAAACGCCCCGGCGGAGACGAGATCGAATTGCGGGTGGCCACGATCCCCACTCAGGGCGGCGTCGAGGACGTGGTGATGCGCATCCTGGCCAAAGGTGAAACCCTGCCCCTGGAAGCCATGGGGATGCTCCCCCGGAACTACAAGGGGCTCATCGACATCTGCGAAAAACCCTACGGCATGATCCTCGTGGTGGGGCCCACGGGTTCAGGAAAGACAACCACCCTGCATGCGGCCCTGCACCACATCAACACCCCGGACCGGAAGATCTGGACCGCCGAGGACCCCGTGGAAATCACCCAGTACGGCCTCCGGCAGGTGCAGGTCCAACCCAAGATCGGTTTCGATTTCGCCGCCGCCATGCGGGCCTTCCTCCGGGCCGATCCGGACATCATCATGGTGGGGGAGATGCGGGATTTCGAGACCGCCAAGACGGGCGTCGAGGCGTCCCTGACCGGGCATCTCGTCTTCAGCACCCTGCACACCAACAGCGCCCCGGAGACCATCATCCGGCTCCTCGACATGGGCATCGACCCCCTGAATTTCGCCGACGCCCTACTGGGCATTCTCGCCCAGCGCCTCGTCCGGACCCTCTGCAAGAACTGCAAGGAGGCGTACCATCCCTCACCCAAGGAATTCGAGGAGATCGTCGAGAGCTACGGCGAGGAGGACTTCGAGAAGCTTAACGTGAAATATACGGACGACCTCACCCTCTACCGTCCCAAGGGTTGCGACATCTGCGACAAATCGGGATACAAGGGCCGGATGGGGATCCACGAACTCCTGATCGCCTCCGACAACATCAAGCGTATGATTCAGAAACACGAGCCCGTCGAGGTCCTCCGGGATATGTCGATGAAGGAGGGGATGACCACCCTCCTCCAGGACGGCATCCAGAAAGCCCTGCGGGGCGTAACGGATTTCAAGCAGGTCCGCCGGGTCTGCATCAAGTAGCCTCTTCCCTTTGAAAACACCCTGGGCAGGCACGGGGGCCTGCCCCTACACAATGGCGGCGCTTTACCGGGGCCCCGACCAAAACCGGCTTCCAGAACATCTTGGCAACACGGCATTTGTCTTCCTCTTCCCTTCACGCCCGCCCCCGGGGCAGGGGGCTCAGCGCCTTCTCTTCTTGCCGTGATCCATGGCCCGCAGGCGATCCGCCACCGCAAGGACCGTATTGGCGTAAACCTGGCTGCGGTTGTAGGCCATGACGACGCGCCGCCGTCGCGATCCGTCCATGCGGCAGGTCCAGCCGTGGCGGTGGAGATAGTTGCCGATACTGTGCAGGGCATCCGGGACGGTGAAGATATCTATGCCGCCGTCGCCGTCGCCGTCAACGCCATAGAGAAAGATATTGGAGGGCATGAACTGGCACAGGCCGATGGCCCCGTAAATCGAGCCCGGAATGGTCAGGGGATCCACGCCGGCGCTCCGGGAGTACTTCAACAGATCTTTCAACTCCCGATACGCCCAGGCCGCCTTTTCCCGGCACCGCCGCCGGGCCTCCTCCTCGTTGCCCTCATGAACCACCCCCGGCGGCAGGAAGGGTCTGACCTTTTCGAGATCGTCAGCCAGGGCCATGCTGGCCAGGACATCGAAGGCCCTCCTTCCGCCCGTATTCGCCCCCAGATTGGTCTCCACGAGGACGATGGCGACCACGATCTCCCTGGGCACGCAGTATTTTCGACCGATCCGCCCCAGCAGCTCCTGGTGCCGCTCCAGGTAGGCATGGGCCGACCGCAGGGTTTCCGGACGGAGATACCGCCCATAAACCGTCTTCCGATCCACCTTCCTCCGCCCGGTATCCCCCCGGTGGGCCCGGCCCAGGAGTTCGATAATCTTTGTCCTCATGGGCGTCGGATCGAACCGGAGATCCGCCCGTTGGAAAAGCGCCGCCACCTCCGTCCCGTCGAAGCCATCCGCGCCCAATTTCCGCTCGAGGGGGCCCCACTCCCCGGCGGCGGGGAAAGGCATAAGCAGGGTCATGGCCAACAGCAGGGCGCCCGGGAGAACAGCCTCCCATCCGTTCCTCCTCCTCCTTCGCTCCCGACCCTTCAACCGGAACCCCCTCTCAGCCGGTCCTTCCATTCCTGAATCAAATTCAGGGCCGCCAGGGGCGTCAGCCGGGTCGTGTCCAACCCCTGAAGGTCGGCCAGGATCTCCTCCCGCTCATCGGGGAAAAGGCTCAACTGTCGGCGCCCCCTGCCTTTGTCGCTTCCCCTCCTGCCGCGGGCGATTCGGGGCGACCCCGCGGAATCCAGTTCTTCCCGTTCCAGGTTTTTCAGGATCTCTCCGGAGCGCCGGACGACCTCCTCCGGGACGCCGGCCAGTCTGGCCACCTGAATGCCGTAGCTGCGGCTGGTCCCCCCCTCCACGATCTTGTGGAGAAAGATGATCCGTTCCCCCCACTCCCGCACGGCGACGTTATAATTCTTGACCCCCTCATGGGTCCGCGCCAGTTCCGTCAATTGATGGTAATGGGTGGCAAAGAGGGTCCGGGCGCCGATATGCCGCTCGTCATGGAGATATTCCGCCATGGCCCAGGCGATGCTCAGACCGTCGAAGGTGCTGGTGCCCCGCCCCACCTCGTCCAGGATGACAAGGCTCCGCCGGGTGGCATGGTTCAGGATGTTCGCCATTTCCCGCATCTCCACCATGAAGGTGCTCTGCCCCCGGGCCAGGCTGTCGGCGGCCCCGATCCGGGTGAAGATCCGATCCACAACCCCGATCCGGGCCTGCCGGGCCGGGACGAAGCTCCCCATCTGCGCCATGATGACGATGAGGGCCACCTGGCGGATATAGGTCGATTTCCCCGCCATATTGGGTCCGGTCAGGATCAGGAAACGATTCCCCCCCAGGTCCAGGCAGGCATCGTTGGGCACGAATCCCGCGCCAAGGGCCATGCGCTCCACCACGGGATGGCGGCCGTCGGCGATTTCGATGACGTCGTCGTCATCGACGACGGGGCGGCAATAGCCGTGGCTCTCCGCCACGGCGGCCAGGGAGGCCAGGGCATCCAGGGCCGCCAGGGAGGCCGCCGTCTCCTGAATCGTCCGGACGGACCGGGCGACGTCCCCCCGGACCCTCAGGAACAGCTCATATTCCCGGCGGCGGCTGTTCTCCTCCGCGTCGAGGACCGACCGTTCATATTCCTTCAGTTCCTCGTTGATATACCGCTCGGCGTTGACCAGGGTCTGTTTGCGGATGTAGTCGGGGGGAACCAGGTGGGAGTTGGCCTTGGTGACCTCGATGTAATAACCGAATACCTGATTGAAGCCCACCTTGAGGGCGGGGATCCCCGTCTTCCGCCGCTCCCGGTCTTCCAGGGCGGCAATGTTCCGCTTTCCGTGACGGGAGAGGGACAGCATCTCGTCCAGTTCGGCGTCGAAGCCGTCCTTGATCATCCCCCCCTCGCGGATCGTCAGGGGAGGCTCATCGACGATGGCCGCTTCGATGAGGTCCGCCACCGCCGGCAGGGGATCCAGCCGCTCCCGCAGTGATACCGCCAGCGGCGAAGTCAACGGGGCCATCAGCGCCTTGATCCCCGGGATGGCCTGGAGGGACCTCTTCAGGGCAACGAGATCCCGGGCATGGGCCGCATCCATGGCGATGCGTCCGGCCAGCCGCTCCAGGTCATAAACGCCTCTCAGCAGTTGGCGCAGTTCTTCCCGTAGCGCGTGGTTTTCCTTGATTTCGGTCACCGCGGCAAGCCGACGCCTGATCTGCCCAGGATCGCGGAGGGGGTGGTTGAGCCACCAGCGCAGGCGTCTGGCCCCCAGGGAGGTGACGGTCTGGTCGAGCACGGAAAACAGGGTTCCCTGCTTCTTCCGCTCCTGGATGGTCTGGAACAGCTCCAGGGTGTTCTTGGCCGTTTCGTCGAGGAAGAGGGCCTGCGACCAGGTCATCTCCCGAATGCGGTTCACATGGGTCAGAGGCGCCCGCTGAGTTTCCTCGCCGTAGCGCAGGAGCGCGCCGGCGGCGCCGGCGATGGCAGGCCGCTTTTCCATTTCCAGGGCGGCCAGCTCCGCCGCGGGGAAATGGCGCGCCAGGATGTCACGGGCGGCTTCGGGGTCGAAGTAGTCCCCCGGGAAGGCATCGATCACCGCCGGGGCGGCACTTTGCTCCAGGGTCGAGAGGGCCTGTCGTTCCTCGAAATCCTCGGGGACGATGAGTTCCCGCAGGCTCAGTCCCGTCAATTCCGCCTGGAGGATCCCCCGGTCCCGGATCTCCATCACCCGAAATTCGCCGGTGGAAACATCCATGCAGGCCAGCCCGAAGACCCCTTCCCGCCGACAGAGGCCCGCGAGAAAATTGTTTTCCCGGGCCTCGAGATGGTCGGGATCGAACCGGAGTCCCGGGGTGATCACCCGGACTACATCCCTCTTTACGATCCCCTTGGCCTGTTTCGGATCTTCGAGCTGCTCGCAAACGGCTACCTTGCGCCCCTTTTCGAGCAGCCGGGCGATATAGCCGGAGGCGGCGTGCCAGGGAACCCCGCAGAAGGGCACGCTCCCCTCCTTGGTCTTGTTGCGGGAGGTGAGGGCAATCTCCAGGATCCTGGCGGCGACGACGGCGTCTTCGAAGAACATCTCATAGAAATCGCCCATCCGGAAGAAAAGGATGCAGTCGGGATAACGATCCTTCAGCTCCCGATACTGCTTCATCGCAGGCGTCAGGTCCTTCGCCGGCGGCGCTGGCGCCCGTTCGGAATCCCCGCCCCTCATTTAACCGAATCGGAGATCAGCAGGTGGAGAAGCCCGTTGACGATGCTGATGATCAACGCCCCGAACAAGGCGGGCTGGAATCCCTGGAGATCGAAGCCGGGGATGACGCCGGCGGTCATCTTCAGGAGCAGGGCGTTGATGACAAAGGTGAACAGCCCCAGGGTAAGGATGTTCACAGGCAGGGTAAGGAGGAGGAGTATCGGTCGGAAAAGGGCATTGAGGATCCCGAGAAACGCCGCCGCGAAAAGGGCGCTGGAGAAACCGCGCACGTGGAAGCCCTCGACGAAATAGGCGGCGGCCAGGATGGCAACGGTCAATATCGACCACCGTATGATGAGATGCCTCATTTAAAAAGATTGCCTCACGGGACGAAGACGCCGCTCCCGCCGCCGACGCGACGGCGATCGGGGTGTATGGGGCGTATTCATTCTGCTTGAAATTGGCGGGAAAATGCGGATCACCCATGTTTTGCCGCCGCGTGAAATCGATCGCTTGCCGGAGGCACGGATTGGCCGGGGTCAGGGGCGCCGTCCCGCGACGAAACGGACACCCTCCCCTTTAGTCGAAACGATCGAACATCTCCTTTTTGGCGCCGCAGAACGGGCATTCATCCGGGAGGATGCCGTCGGATACATACCCGCAGACCTTGCAGACATAATAGGTCGTCTCCCGGGCCTCCAGAAAATGGGTCATCGCCTCCTTGTAGAGCTTGGCATGGACCTCCTCCACGTCCCGGCTCTGACTGAAATGCAGCACCGCCGCCTTGTTGCCCAGCCTTTCCGCCAGTCGGATGAACTCGTCATAGGCGACGCCGGCCACCTTCTGTTCCGACTCGAAACTGGCCGCAAGATTCTCTTCCGTCGATTTCACCTCCTTGAGCAGCCGGAGGGCCCGGGCGCCGTGAATCTCCTCGGAAAAGGAGATAACACGAAACAGCTTGGCGATCTGCGGGTAACCTTCCTTTTCCGCCTTGTCCGCAAACACCTTCAAACGCAGGGCCGCTTTCGCTTCCCCGACATAGGCCTTGTAGAGAGCATCTTTCAGTTCATCCATCGTGACCACCCCTCGTGTCCAAGGTTAACAACCGTCAAACATCGTCTCCGCCACCCTTGCTACTCCGGAGAAAAACCATCCTTGCCGGATCCGCAAATCGGGCAGACCCAGTCCTCAGGCAGGTCCTCGAACGCCGTCCCCGGGGCGATGCCCCCTTCCTCGTCTCCCACCGCCGGGTCATAAACATAGCCGCAGATGTCGCATACGTATTTCTTCATGTGCCCTTCTCTCCCATATTTTTCTTTCGCTGTGGCGGCGCTGGGGCGTGGACGCCTCCAGAGCCGCCCCGGTTGCGCCTCCTTCTTGCCGGAGCGTTCGTCTTCCCGCCGATCGCGCCGGCGTCACCAGTTCGCCAAACCCGGCCAGGTCTGGCGGCTTACCGGCTTCGGATAACCGGGATCGGCCCGGTCTTCCTTTATGTCATACCGTATATATTCATATTCCTTGAAAAAATAGGCCTTGCCGTTGCCCCAGACGACAACGTCGTCGATGCCGCTGGTCCAGATCATTCCCGGCCAAGTCCGGTTATCGATGGCTTTTGGGTATCCTGAATCGGCGCGATTGTTTTCCACGTCATAGCGCACGTACTGACCGCCCTTGAAGAAAAAGATCTTGCCGTTGCCCCAGTTCGCCGCGGCATCGATGCCGTCGGTCCAAGGGAGCCCCGGCCAGGTCCGTCCGTCGATGGCCTGGGGAAAGCCCGGATCGGCCCGGTCGGCCTTGATGTCGTAACGGATGAACTGACCGCCCTTGAAAAAGCAGGCCTTGCCGTTGCCCATGTTGACCACCGCGTCGATATCCTTCCAGATCATTCCCGGCCAGGTGGTCTCATCGATGGCTTTCGGATAGCCGGGGTCGGCGCGGCAGCCCATGAGGTCCTCGTCGAGGTCGGGACGGGCGGAATGACGCATGTACTGATCGCCCTTGAAGAAATAGACCTTGCCGTTGCCCCAGTTCGCGCCGGCGCCGATCGCCTTCTGGGGGATATACGTTTCTCCGTGGGCCGCGAAAACCCCGGTTAACGACAAGAACAATACCGATATGAAGATGATCGATCCTTTGAGGTTCTTCATGGGTCCTCCTTATGCTCCTTCATCTTTCGGGCGATTTCCTCTCCCTGGGCACGCCGCTTCCGCGGCCCCCCCTCCGTCGTGGGGGCACGTCGCGCCTTGAGGGGCGCCATTCGGAGCGCGGCCTTCATCGCTCTCGGGATGTCCGAGAGCCTTCTCTCCCTTATCGACGTTCCCATCGCCGGCGTTTGTAACATTAGACAATTAGCGTGTCAATCCTTATCGACCTCTTCCTTGCCGCCGGCCCCGGCGGCGCCAAGCATGGGTCTTCGGAATACACAAGCGGCCCAGGGGCCTTTTTTTCGGCCCTCGTAGCCGGCATGGCGAGTCCATTGGCTGAGAAACCATATAAACCGCGCCGGCAATCTCCATGTCGTTGCGAGACCTTTGAAAAACGCCGTTGCGGACCCCTGCCGTCATCTCGGCGGAAGACAAAGGCCATGTTTCCAAGATGCCCTGGAAGCCGGTTTTGGTCGGGGCCACGGTAAAGCGTGGCTTTTCAAAGCTCTCGTTGCGGGGATAAGGCATGGCCCAAAGCGGCGATGCGGCTGTGACGCCATCCTCACTCAGCGCCTGACTGTTCCGCCCTTTTCCATTCCGCGGTCATGATCCCTTTTTCCCCTGGGGCATTATCTGCGTCTCCCTTCACGCATTGCGCCAGCTCCAGAATATGGCGCCCCATCCGCTCCGATTGGCCCCTCATTTCTTCCGCCACGCCCGCTGATTCCTCGGCCCGCGCCGCCGTCTCCTGGACGACCTTATCCATCTCCGCCACCGCCCTGTTGATCTGTTCGATCCCCTGGGCCTGTTCCCGGGATGCGGCGGCGATCTCTCCGACCAGGCCGCCGACTTTCCGCGCCACTTCCATATTTTCCTGGAAGGCCTCCGCCGTCTGCTGGGTCAACTCGCTGCTTCTCCGGACCGCCGCCACCGTATTTTCGATGAGAGTGGAGGTGTTGCGGGCCGCTTCCGCCGCACGCATGGCAAGATTTCGTACCTCCTCGGCCACGACGGCGAAACCCGCCCCCGCTTCCCCGGCCCGGGCCGCCTCGACGGCCGCGTTGAGAGCCAAGAGGTTTGTCTGAAAGGCGATCTCATCGATGGTTTTGATGATCTTCCCCGTCTCCTCGCTCGTCCGCGTAGCCTCCTCCACCGCCGCCGCCGTCTGACTGACATGCCGATTCACCTTCTCCACGATCACATCCACCTCGGCCATGAGGGTCATGGCCTGGCCGGCATTGTCGGCGTTTTGCCGCGTCATGGAAGACATCTCCTCCAGGGAGGATGCGGTCTCCTCCAGGGTGGAGGCCTGCTCCGACGCCCCCGCGGCAAGGCGCTGGCTGGCCTCTGAAACCCGATCGGAGGAAGCGGACACTTCTCCCGCCCCTTTATTCAAATACCCGACATTTTCAAGGATCGGCCTGACTATGGCGCGGGTCAGGAAGTAGCCCATAAGGGCCATGAAGGCGCCGATCATGAGGCCGGCGGCAAGGATCGCCAGGATCGTGGCCTTGATCATCTCTTCCATGGCCGAGCGATCCTTCCCGATGAAGACCATGCCGACCGCCTTGCCGTTATCGTCCGGTATCGGCCAGTAGGCCGTGTTGTAGTTCCTGCCGGCAATCTTGTTCCGGTCGAGGAACTGCTGTCCTTTCCGTAAAACCGTTTCGATGACCTTTGGATTGTCCATCCTCGTCCCGACGAGGCGCTTGCCATCTCGTTCCAGGGTGGTTGAAACCCGCTCGTCTCCCTTGAAGATGGTGCATTCGATGCCGATTGTCTTCTTGATCCCGTCAACAAAGGCATTGGTTGTCGTCAGGTTTATGCCGGTCGAAACCATGCCGATCACCTGGCCGTCAGCCATGACGGGGGCACCGGCCCGGAGGCTGAATTTAATCTCCGTTCCTGCCTCGATGCCCGCCGTCGTTTCCCCGGCCAGGGCCTTTTTCACATTCGCCTGGCCGAGAATGCTGTCCCCCACGCGGTCCAAATGACCACGGCCGAGGACATTCCCTTCCCGGTCGGCCACGGTTACGAAATCCACGCCGGTGCCCGACATGATCGTCTTGCCTATGACCTGAAGGGCGGACCCATCCTTTTTGACCACCGCCTCGACAAGCCGGGGATCGGCGGCAAATGCCGCCGCCTGGCGCTTGGTCTTGGCCAGGGCCTCGTTCACTATCCCCTGAACCACCCCGGCGGTCATGCCGATTTCCTTTTCCGCCTGTTTGTCGTATTCGGACAATATAAAATAATACACCAGCGCAAATGTTGAAATGCCAAGGGCCACAACCGTCAACGCCACCAGTCCGACAATCTTCCCTGAAAGCGATAACCCCCTTTTTCTCATATCGTTGCCTCCCATGCTGTTGCAGTTTAGAAGAAAATGCGGCGTTTATTTGGATATCTTCACCTTTCGTCCCGCCAGGCCTCCTGGCATGACGCTGATAAAAAAATTCCTTCTTGACCGGAGGTTTGGCCCTTCCGTGAGGAAAGGCTGTCCTCAAAACGGCACTGAAAGCAAAAATTGCACCATTTCACGAGACCGCGCCCATCGGCAAATGTTGCAAGGCTTAGGTTCCCGCCCACATACAACGAAGACCGGGGCCGGGAGGCGCTATCCCTGAGCAGCCGATTTCCTTCTTGAGAATATCACTTATTAGAGACCCTTGAAAAATGCCGTTTCCGAATCCCCCTCGTCATCCCAGTGGCAGCCGGAATACCGTGTAGGGGCAGGCCCCTGTGCCTGCCCAGGGTATTTTCAAGGTGTTCCCGACCCCCGGAATTTGCCGTGGTGACAGGAAAACATGGATTTTCAAAGGTCTCCATATGGAGAGGGATATTCATCGCGGCAGGAAGGTTGAAAGCCGACCTCTCCTCCAATAAGTTGACAGGGTAGCCCGAGGATAGTCAAGAATGTGACTGTGGAGGCGCCGGGCGCCCTCCGCCGGCCCCGGCGGCGCCCTCTTTCTTCTCCTCCCGCCCCTGCTGGCCCGATTCTTTCTCGGTCTCGGGGGCCTTCCCCCGCTGGCCCGACTCCATCCCGGCCTCGGGCGCCCGCCCCTCCGGCAACGACTCCATCTCCGACTGTTCTTTCATGACGTCCTCGTATTCCGGGATGACGATCCCCCTGCGGACCATGATCCCGTAGATCCGCTCGGACCGCGACGCCACATAACGGGAGGCCCCCGTGGGGTTGAACTTCCTCGGGTTGGGAAGCACGGCGGCGAGGCGGGCGGCTTCCTGAGCGTCCAGGTCCGCGGCAGATTTCCCAAAGTGGGTCCGGGCGGCCATCTCGATGCCAAATATCCCATCCCCCCACTCGGCGATATTCAGATACAATTCAATGATGCGCTTCTTGGACAGGCGCTTCTCGATCCGCCAGGTCAGGATCGCCTCCTTGAGCTTCCGGACGGGATTCTTGGACGGGGAAAGATACAGGTTCTTCGCGAGCTGCTGGCTGATGGTGCTGCCGCCGACCTTGAAGCTTCCCTTCCGGATGTCCTTTTTCAGGGCCTTTTGCATCGCCTCGAAATCAAAGCCCTCGTGCCCCCAGAATTTGTCGTCTTCGGCAATGATCACCGCCTTGATCGCATACGGCGATATCCGACCCAGGGATACCCAACGCTGCCGGATGCTTTTCTTCTTTCCCTCCCGCTGCCATTCACGCTCCCGATACTCCATGAATGCGGTTTTTGCGGGGTTCCTTTTCGCCAAGGCGGCAACATCCGGAAACAGGAAGTAGTAGCCGATATTCAGAAACAACGCGGCACTGACGAATGTCATGGCCAGGATTACCAGTCTCTTCATCATGTCTCCTCGTAAAACATAACTCTGGAGTTTTCAAGAGATTTGAGGGCCATCGCCATCCCGTCCCGCCAAAGCCGCCGCCACCCTCGAATCCGGCCACGGGCATGGGCGGCCCGGCGCCGCCGGACCGCGATCGTCTCCCCCGCCACGTCCGGAAGCGAACGGATCGCAGCGGAGGGGATGGAGCAGGCAGACCTTCGGGAATTCCCCCGCGCCGCCGTCCCGGCCGGGCGCGGCCGCAGATTTTTTTTGCCGGACGTGATTTTTTTTTTGACTTGATCGTTTTTTTTTTGTAAATGTGCAAATCGATTTTTGTGTACAGTTTGTCATCCCTCGTCAAAATCTGTGCACCGTTAATAAATGGGGCGGCCCCCGCATAACAATGAGGAGGTACTCATGATGGAACGGCGGATTTTCCTGTGGATGGGACTGAGCGTCCTGTTCTTTTCGTTGCTTTTCGGAACCGAGGGGTTTGCCGATCAGCAATACCGGGTGAAGAAAGGCGACAGCCTTTCCCGGATCGCCAAGAAGTTCGGAGTAACGAGCCAGAGCATCAGAGACGCCAACCGTCTCGATGGCAACCGCATCAGGGCGGGGAAAACGATCGTCATCCCCGCCGGGAACCCCCAGAAACTCGCCAAGCAATCCAAATCCAAACCGCAAAAGACAGATCGTTTCCATGTAGTGAAAAAGGGAGACACCCTGACGGGCATCGCCAAGAAAACGGGCCTTACCGTCGCGGAACTCAAGAATCTGAATCGTCTCAAGAACGACAGGTTGCAAAATGGCCAGAAGCTGGCGCTGACCAGGCAGGCCGTCGCCGGTCCCGGACCGAGGGCCGGGAAGGCGGAACCGACCCGGAACGACCCGGCAGCAGAACCGGATGCGGACGACGATCCGCTCAGCGACGAGGTCGCCCCGGCGGAAGAAATGGCGGAATTGGAAGGCGAAATCCACTACTCGGAGAGCACCTTGGGGAAGTGGAGAGACCCGGAGGAGCGCGGTCTCCTGGTCAAGGTCGCCAAGGGTTTCCTCGGCGCCCCCTATCGTCTGGGCGGCTCCAGCGTGAAGGGCCTGGACTGTTCCGGATTCGTGAAGAAGATGTATGAATTTTTCGATGTCGAGCTGCCGCGGACGGCGAGGGAACAGGCGCACGTGGGGATGAAGGTCGCCAAGGGCGAACTCGCCGAGGGAGACCTGGTATTCTTCAACACCAGAAGGGCCTTTGGACACGTGGGCATCTATATCGGCAACAACCAGTTCGTTCACGCCTCGTCGGGAAGAAAGGACCGTCATGTCCGGATCGACAGCCTGGACAAACCTTATTACAACAAGCGGTTCATCAAGGCGGTGCGCCTGAAGTCCCTGGAAGAAGACAACGATATCTGATCCGTTTATTTGAAGAGAGGAAAAGGATGAACAGAATTCTTTATCTGGCCCTGATTGCCCTGCTGGCGGCGCTGTGCGCCGGCGGTTGCGTGGCGAAGAGCGATTATCTGAAAAAGGAGGCGGAGGCGGAGGCCCGGACAAAGGAATTGAAGGCCTGCGACAAGGACAGGGAGAACCTTCTGGCCCGGCGTGCGGAGCTGGAGAAGGTCCTGAAAACGGAGGAAAACGCGGCCCGGCTGAAACTGGCGGACCTGCAGGCGGAAAACGCCAGGCTCAAGGAGTCGGTGGCCTCCCTGCGGAAGAAAGAAGAGATCATCCAGAAGGAGAGCGACACCTACCGGGATCTGCTCCGAGAGATGAAGGGAGAAATCGCCAAGGGTCAGGTCACCATCACGGAACTCAAGGGAAAATTGACCCTGGACGTGGTGGACAAGATCCTCTTTGCCTCCGGAGAGGCCAAGGTCAAGAAGGAGGGCTTGGAGGTGTTGAAACGGGTGGTGGATATCCTCAAGAATCTCAAGGACAAAGCGATTATCGTGGAAGGTCATACCGACAATGTCCAGATCCGCGGCGCCCTGGCGCAGGTCTATCCCACGAATTGGGAACTCTCCGCCGCCCGGGCCATCAACGTCACCAGGTACCTTCAGCAGCAGGGCATCGACCCGGTGCTGTTGAAGGCGGTGGCGTGCGGGGAATACAAGCCCGTGGCGGACAACAACGACCCGGAAGGGAGACAGAAGAACCGGAGAATCGCCATCGTCCTGTCCGCCAGGGATTGACGAAGAGAATCCGACGACCCAAGACAGATGCGGGCACGGCCGTTCCACGCCGTGCCCTTTTCGTTAGCGGCCCCGGGAAGGACTGATATTTACGATCATGGGCAAGAATATCGTCGAAAAGATTATCGGAACACATCTGGAGATCCCCCCCACGGGCCCCGGCGGGGAGATCGGCATCCGCATCGATCAGACCCTAACCCAGGATGCCACGGGGACCATGGCCTATCTGCAGTTCGAAGCCATGGGCATCCCGGAGATACGCACCGAGTTATCGGTCAGTTACATCGATCACAACACGATCCAGATCGGCTACGAGAATGCCGACGATCATCGCTATCTGCAGAGCGTCGCCCGGCGGTTCGGCATCCACCTCTCCCGGCCGGGCAACGGCATCTGCCACCAGGTCCACCTGGAACGCTTCGGCGTCCCGGGCCGGACCCTGATCGGTTCCGACAGCCATACCCCCACGGCGGGGGCCCTGGCCATGCTCGCCATAGGCGCCGGCGGTCTGGACGTTGCCCTGGCCATGGCGGGCAGACCCTTTTATCTTCCCAACCCCAAGGTATGCCGGATCGAACTCCAGGGCCGACTTCCTTCCTGGGTGACGGCCAAGGACATCATTCTCCATATCCTCGGCATCTTCACGACCAAAGGCAACGTGGGCCGGATATTCGAATACGGCGGCAGCGGACTGGCCTCCCTGACGGTCCCGGAGCGGGCCACCATCGCCAACATGGGAGCGGAATGCGGCGTCACCACCTCGATCTTTCCCAGCGACGACATGACGCGCCGCTTCCTGGCGGCCCAGGGGCGCGCCAAGGACTGGACGCCCCTCCACGCCGACCCCGACGCCGTCTATGAGGGGGAGACGATCATCGACCTCTCCCGCCTGGAGCCGCTGGCCGCCTGTCCGCACAGCCCGGACCGCATCCGTCCGATCCGGGAAATCGGTCCCCTGGCCATCCAGCAGGTCTGCATCGGGAGCTGCACCAATTCGTCCTACAAGGACCTGGCCACCGTGGCGGAGATCCTGAAGGGCAAAACCGTTCATCCCGAGGTCAGCCTCATTGTCGCCCCCGGCTCCCGCCAGGTCCTGGAGAATATCACCCGGGACGGGTATCTCGCCCACATCATCGCCGCCGGCGCCAGGCTCATGGAGAACGCCTGCGGCTTCTGTATCGGCAACAGTCAGAGCCCCCCTTCCGGCGCCGTTTCGCTCCGTACGTCCAACCGCAATTTCTACGGCCGCTCCGGAACCAAGGAGGCCGACGTCTATCTGGTAAGCCCGGAAACCGCCGCGGCCTCGGCCCTCAGGGGGCGGCTCACGGACCCCCGGCAACTGGGAATGGCCCTCCCCTTCATCCCCCAGCCGCGGAAATTTCATCTGGACGACAACATGATCGTCCGTCCTCTTCCCCCGGGGGAGCGCGCCGGGGTGGAGATCATCCGGGGGCCCAACATCGGCGCCCCTCCCGAAAACACCACCCTGCCAGCCGATATCGACGGCGAGGCGACCATCAAGGTGGGCGACAAGATCACCACGGATCACATCATTCCCGCCGGCGCCCGCATGAAGTACCGCTCCAACATCCCCCGCTACGCCCGGTATGTCTTCGAGATCCTGGACCAGGACTTCCCCGCGCGGGCGATACGAATCCGCGACGAGGGCCGGCAGAACATCATCGTCGCGGGCCACTCCTACGGCCAGGGCTCATCCCGGGAACACGCCGCTCTTTGCCCCATGTATCTTGGCGTCCGGGTGGTGCTGGCAAAATCCTTCGAGCGGATCCACGCGGCCAATCTCGTCAACTTCGGCATTCTTCCCTTGATTTTCGAAAACGAGGGCGATTACGAGCGCCTCCAGGCCGGGGACCGCCTCCGGATCGCCGCCGTCAGGACGATCCTGGAGAAACGGGGGCCGATCCGGATCGACAACCTAACCCGGGGAGATTGCCTCGCCGCCGCTTACGAGCTGACAGACCGGCAGTTGGCCCTCGTCCTGGCCGGCGGCGCCCTGCGCGCCAGGTAACCGTCCCTGCCGCCTCCCCGCCCGTCGCCGGGAGGACAACCAAAACCAGAAAATACCAGGAGCCATAACCCATGAAAAAAAACCAGAAAATAGCCGTCAAGACCCCGCTGGTGGAATTGGACGGCGACGAGATGACCCGGATCATGTGGCAAATCGTCAAGGAGCTTCTCATCCTGCCCTATCTGGACATCGAACTCGACTACCACGATCTCCATGTAAAGCGCCGCGACGACACCAACGATCAGGTGACGGTCGATGCCGCCCGGGCGATCATGAGATACGGCGTGGGGGTCAAGTGCGCCACCATCACCCCCACAGAGGAGCGAGTCCGGGAATACAGCCTGAAGGAACAGTGGAAGAGCCCCAACGGAACCATCCGCGCCCTTCTCGACGGGACGGTCTTCCGGGCCCCCATCTTCGCGAAAAACATCCGTCCCTTCGTCACCTCCTGGAAGCGGCCCATCATCATCGGCAGACACGCCTACGGCGACGTTTACAGCAACGCCGAACTCCCCATCCCCGGGGCGGGGCGGGCGGAGATCGTCTTCACCCCCGAGGACGGCGGCCCGGTCCTGAGAAACACCATCCACGACTTCGCCGGTCCCGGCATCATCCAGGGGATTCACAACACCGACGCCTCCATCGCCGGCTTCGCCAAGGCCTGCTTCACCTACGCCCTGGACCGGAAGGTGGATCTCTGGTTCAGCGCCAAGGACACCATCTCCAAGACCTACGACGCCCGGTTCCGGGCGATCTTCGACGCGGAATTCTCCACCCACTGGCGGGAAAGGTTCGCGGCGGCGGGAATCGAATACTTTTTCACCCTCATCGACGACGCCGCGGCCCGCATCGTCCGTTCCGAAGGGGGCATCCTCTGGGCGTTGAAGAACTACGACGGCGACGTCATGTCGGACATGATCGCCGCCGCCAACGGCAGCCTCGCCATGATGACCTCCGTCCTGGTCTCGCCCCGGGGGTATTTCGAATACGAGGCCGCCCACGGAACGGTGCAGAGGCACTACTATCAGCACCTCGCCGGCAAGGAGACCTCCACGAACTCCATGGCCCTGATCTTCGCCTGGACCGGGGGCCTGCGGAAGCGGGGCGAGTTGGACGGAACCCCGGAGGTGGCGGCCTTCGCCGATCAGGTCGAGGCGGCGGCCCTGGAAACGGTGGAGGCGGGAATCATGACCGGAGACCTCCTCGCGGTGGCGACCCCCGCTCCCCACAACCGAAAGGTCGCAACCCGGGCCTTTATCGAGGCGGTCGCCGCACGTCTGGAAGAGAAACGCCGTTGATGGACAAGGTCAACGTCAGGGATCTGTCGCCGGAGGGAATCGAGGCCTACATCACCCATCTGGGAAAGGAAAAATACCGGGCCCGCCAGCTCATGAAGTGGCTCTACCACTTCGACGCCTCTTCCTTCCAGGAGATGACCACCCTTTCCCGGCAGCTCCGGCACCATCTGGAGGAGACCGCCTCCCTCGACGGCCCGGAGATCGCGAAGATCCTGACGGCGGCGGACGGCACGAAGAAGGTTCTCCTCCGCCTCCGGGACGGTCTCCACATCGAAAGCGTCCTCATCCCCGGTCGGAATCACTGGACGGCCTGCCTCTCCACCCAGGTAGGCTGCGCCATGGGGTGCCGCTTCTGCTTCACCGGCGCCCTGGGTTTCCGGCGTCAGCTCACCCCCGGAGAGATCACCGGTCAGTTCACCGCCCTGAGGTTTCGGACCCCCGAAGGGCCCAAGGTCAAAAACGTGGTCCTCATGGGGATGGGGGAACCCCTGGCCAACTACGACCACACCGTCACGGCGGTGCGGATCCTGACCGACGACGCGGGCCTGGGATTGTCGAACCGCCGGGTGACGATCTCCACCTGCGGCCTGGCGCCGTGGATCGTCCGCCTCGGCCAGGACGTCTGCGTGAACCTGGCGATTTCCCTCAACGCCCCGGACGACGAGCGGCGGGACTACCTCATGCCCATCAACAAACGCTACCCCCTGGCAACGCTGCTTGCGGCCTGCCGGGACTATCCCATGCCGGGACGACGGATGCTCACCTTCGAATACATCCTCATGGCCGGCGTCAACGACAGTCCGGCGGATGCGGAAAAGGTGGCCCGCCTCCTGAAGAATCTCCGCTGCAAGCTGAACCTGATCGTCTTCAACGAATTCCCCGGCGCGGAATTTCGCGCCCCCGCTCCGGAGGCCGTGGCGGCCTTTCAGCAGACGCTGCTGCGGCATCACTACACGAGCATCATCCGCGCCAGCCGGGGCAGCGACATCCTCGCCGCCTGCGGCCAGTTGACGGGGCGCGCCGACTGAATCGCCCCGCGCTTGCGAACGCCTGGAAAGGAAAGGGACCCCCGTGTTTTTGCCCGTCACCCCCGAAGAGGTCCGCGCTCGGGGCTGGACCGCCCTCGACGTCATCCTCGTCACCGGGGACAGCTATCTGGACAGCCCCTATGTGGGCGTGGCCGTGATCGGCAAGGTCCTCCTCGCCGCCGGCTGGCGCGTGGGCGTCATCCCCCAGCCGGACCTCGCCGGGGGCGAGGATATCGGCCGTCTGGGGGCGCCGAGACTCTTCTGGGGCGTCACCGGCGGCTGCATCGATTCCCTGGTGGCCAACCGCACCGCTTCGGGAAGGAGACGGCGCACCGATGATTTCACCGCCGGAGGGATCAACAACCGCCGCCCCGACCGGGCGGTGATCGCCTACGCCAACCTGATCCGGCGGCACTTCCCGAAGACCTGCCCCATCGTCCTGGGGGGCCTCGAGGCCAGCCTCCGGCGGATCGCCCATTACGACTTTTGGTCCGACCGGGTGCGCCGTTCCATCCTGTTCGACGCCAAGGCGGATTACCTCGTCTATGGCATGGGAGAGAATACGGTCCGGGAGCTGGCCGCCCTCCTCCAGGCCGGCCGGCGCCCAACGGACCTGCGGGGTCTCTGCTATGCGGCCGGGGAGAAGAAGGACGGTTTCCTTGAGATCCCCTCCTGGGAGGAAGCGACGGCGAACCCGGAGGCCTTCACCAGGATGTTCCTCGCCTTTTACCGAAACCAGGACGCCCTTACCGCCCGCGGTCTCACCCAACGGCACGGCGACCGCTGGCTTATTCACAACCCCCCGGCGGCGCCCCTGACGCAGAGGGAGATGGATGAGGTCCATGACCTGGACTTCGCTCGGGACGCCCACCCCTGCCACCGCCGGGCCGGCGTCGTTCGGGCCCTGGAGACGATCCGCTTCTCCATTCCCACCCATCGGGGCTGCTACGGGGAATGTAACTTCTGCGCCATCGCCGTTCATGAGGGGCGCACCGTCAGTTCCCGGAGCGAGGCGTCGATAATCCGGGAAGGGGCCCGCATCGCCTCCCGGCCCGATTTCAAGGGTTATCTCCACGATGTTGGGGGGCCCACGGCCAACATGTACGGCTTCGAATGCGAAAGGAAGCTCGTCCGTGGGGCCTGCCCGGACCGCCGCTGCCTCTACCCCGAGATCTGCCCGCGCCTCCGTCCCGACCACGGCCCCCAGCGCGCCCTCCTCCAAAAACTCGCCGCGCTGCCCGGGGTGAAACAGGCCGTCGTCGCCTCGGGCATCCGCTGCGATCTCCTCCTGGCCGATGGGAAGCAGGGCCTGCCCTATCTTCGCGACGTGGTCCACCGTCACGTCTCCGGACGGCTCAAGGTCGCCCCGGAACATGCCGCGGCGCCGATCCTCCGTTTAATGGGAAAGCCGGACATCGAGAGCCTGCTCTCCTTCCGCGACCACTTCCGCCGCTTCACCGCCCAGACGGGGAAGCGGCAATTCCTCTCCTGCTACTTCATCGCCGCCCATCCCGGATGCTCCCAGGACGACATCGAAGGGCTCCGTCTTTTCCTCCGTCAGGAGCTTCCCGCCACCGCCTGGCAGGTCCAGATCTTCACCCCCGCCCCGGCTACCATTTCCACGCTCATGTATTACACGGAACGAAACCCCTTCAGCGGCCGTCGCCTCTTTGTGGAAAAGACGGTCTCCGGCCGGGAGCGGCAGAAACAGATTCTGGTTGAGAAAAACATCCCCTTCCGGTATGCAGGGGAAAACAACCGAACAGCCGCAACGGAGGGAAAACCATGGGCAAGGACAAAGGGGCCAAGAAGGAAACCAAGAAGAAACCCGCCAAGACGCTGAAGGAGAAAAAGGAAGCCAAGCGGCAGAAAAAGGCCGGCTGACGCGGAGGCGGTCGCGCTTCCAGGGGCGGCGGCGGAGACGGGGCCCCGCCCCCATCCGCGGGCTCCAAGGCGGGAGGCGGCCATCGGGCGCGGTTATTTGGGCCTGCGCGGCTTTTTCATGTCCCGATCCCGTTTTCGGGCCGCCGGCGCCTCTCCCCGGGGGGCGTCGTATGCTTCGAGAGCCTTGGGAAACCGCCCCATGCCCCTTCTCTTGGTAGGCCATCGGCCCTAATTACGGGGGATACGGAAAGGACGGGACTAGCCAAGGGCCTTGCCTCGCCGCGGGATGCGATCCCCCGGACAGATCGGCATCACACCGCGCAGGGGGCGGCCCGCCCGGGGAGGAGGGCCAGCTCGTATTTTCTCCTGGGCAGTTCCCGGGGCGTCAAGGCCGCGGCGATCTCCCCCAGGGTCCGCACCTCGTAATCCATCCCCCGAATCGTCTCCATGAGATCGAGAAAAGGCCGATTCCAGACGCCCCCCTCCGCCTCGGCGTGGACGGGGAGGACATGGACGCCACCGCCCCTCAGGCGGGAAACGATCTCCTCCCCCGCCGCCCGGACGCCCAGTTCCTCGAAACAGGGCAGGTCGGAAGGGAGTTCGGGGATGCCGATCGCCGCGTGGACGAAGGGCGTCCGCGCCCGGGTGCAGCTTAGGTAAGCAAAGCCGCGCCCGCCGGCAATCCGTAGGGCCCGGTCGTCGAGAAGCCAGGCGGGGGCGCCGAAGGAGGCGGCCTCCCGTCCCGTCGTCTGGCGAAAGGCGGCCAGCCCCTTGTCGAACCAAGCCGTTATCCATCCTTCGGAACGGCGGGGAAGGCCGTCCTGCCAGCGCCGGTGATCCCAGGCGTGAAACTCCGCCTCGTGGCCCTCCGCCACGATCCGGCGGACCAGATCGGGAAAGGACAGGGCGATGAGGGGCGAGGGCAGGAGCGTACCATAGAGGGCCGTCTTGAAACCGTAGAGGGCCGGGGCGTTGCTCTTCAGCATCTTTTTCAGGAAACGGGGATTCCTCAGGAGCTGCAGGACCGCCAGCCCCGAGGCATCGGGGCCCATGCTCAGATAGAAGGTCCCCCGGACCCCGAGTCTCCCCAAATCCTCCAGGAGGCGCGGCACCCCCTTCTTCATCCCCTCGTGGGTGTCAACATCGATCTTCAGTCCCAGGATGCGTTTCATTTTCTTCCAGGAAGGAATAGATGGTCCTGGTCAGGGAGGTTTCGAGGTCGATGGCCGGTTCCCAGTCCAGAAGCTCCCGGGCCTTGGCGATGCTCGGCTTCCGGGTGTAGATGTCCTGATAGCCCTTCCCGTAGTATTCAGCCGCCGCCACTTCGACGATTTCCGAATATTCCCCGTCCCGCCGGTGGTCGGGATGGTCCATGAAGATCCTCTTCATCAGGTGGGCCAGTTCCGCCACGGAGCATTCGTTGTCCGGATTGCCGATGTTGATGATCTCGTTTTTACAGCGATCCTCCGGGTTCTCCAGGATCTTCATCAGGGCGGTGATCCCGTCGTCCACATAGGTGAAGCACCGCTTCTGACGCCCCCCGTCCACCAGGGTGATGGGGCGGCGCAGGAGGAGTTCGGCGATGAACTGGGTGACCACCCGGGAGCTTCCCTCCTTGGCCGCATAGAGGGAATCGAGGCGGGGGCCGATCCAGTTGAAGGGCCGAAAGAGGGTGAACTCCAGACACCCCCGGGTTCCGTAGGCGTAAATCACCCGGTCGAGGAGTTGCTTGCAGCAGGAGTATATCCAGCGCTCCTTCCGGATGGGCCCGACGACCAGGAAGCTGTCGTCCTCGCTGAACTCGGGATCGGGGCAGGCCCCGTAAACCTCCGACGTGGAGGGGAAGACCACCCGCTTGCGGTATTTGACGCACTGTTTGACGACGTTGAGATTCATCTCGAAATCGAGATTGTAAACCCCGATGGGGTCCTCCACATACAGCTTCGGCGTGGCGATGGCCACCAGGGGGATAACGACGTCGCACTTCTTGACATGGTATTCGATCCACTCCTTGTTGATGGCGATATCGCCCTCAAGGAACTGGAAACGGGGGTTGCAGAGGGCGCGGCCCAGGCGGTCGTCGCTCAGATCCATGCCGTAAACCCGCCAGTCCGTCGTCTCCAGGATGCGGTTGGTCAGATGGTGGCCGATAAAACCATTTACCCCTAAAATCAATATCTTCATACGTTCATGACTCCCATGGTCGCTTATGCTCCGGCGGCTTATCTAAGGACGATTGCCCCGCCCAGATCCCGGAAATACCGCCCTATCTGACCGCCCCTCATGCCCATTCCGTCGATTTCGACGTGCAGAAGGCGGAGACGTCCCACCCCCGCCGCCACGGAGGCCTCCCGGCGGTCGTCCAGGAGGACCCGCCCCGGCGGACCGTCGGCTTCCCCGGCCTCGCCCCGTTTCTTACATCCGGCGTCGCCGACGGACGGGATGAAAAGCCCCCTCTCCCCGTCGCCTCCCGCTCCGGGCGGGTCGGCCCCCGTCCCTTCCGGGGGGCCCGGCGTTCCTTCCGGCGCTTGCGGTCCCCCTCCCGGCGGCGGCGTCGTCGCCGGCTCGGGCAGACCCCACCACACCAGCATCTTCGTCCCGTCGGGGAGGAAGGTGAAGGCCCCGGGGTAGGGATCCGTCACGGCCCGAATGAGGTCGTAGATCTGTCGGGCGGGCCGTCTCCAGTCGATGCGCCCGTCCGCCGGCTTCCGGCCGCCGAAATAGGTGGCCCGGGCGTCGTCCTGGGGAATCCGGGGGGTCCGCCCCGACCGGATCAGGGGCAGCGCCTCGTCGAGGAGGAGCGCGGCCTCCCGGCACAGTTTTTCATAAAGGGTTAAGGCCGTATCGGAAAAATCTATCGCCACGGACCGCTGCCCCACGATGTCCCCGGCGTCCGCCCGGGCGGTCATCCAGTGCAGGGTGACGCCGGTCCGTTCCTCCCCGTTCACCAGGACCCAGTTCACGGGGACCCTTCCCCGGTAGGCGGGAAGGAGGGAACCGTGGAGATTGAAGGCCCCGGCGGGGGCCGCGGCGAGGATCTCGCGACGCAAGATCTTCCGGTAATAGAAGGAGAATATGACCTCCGGGGCCAGGGCGACGATCCGGGCCGTCCATTCCGGGGCGTTGACTTCCTCGGGGCGCCAGACCGGGATGCCCCTCCCCTCCGCCCAGGCCGCCACCGAGGCAAACCACCGCTTTTCCACCGGATCGTCCTGATGGGTGAATACCGTCCGGATGTCGAAGCCGTGGCGCTCCAGGGCCTCCAGGCCCGTCACGCCCATGTTGGAATAGGCGAAGACGACGGCCCTCACGACCCGCTCCGGTCCCGGCCGCCGTGGATGTTTTCGATTACGTACTCCGGACGCCTCCTCACCTCCCGGTAGATCCGGCCGATGTACTCGCCGATGACGCCGAGGGCGAAGAATTGCAAGCCCACGAAGACGAAGAGGACGGCAAAGAGGGTAAAGACGCCCTGGGCCGCCCAGTGGGCCCCATAGGCCAGCCGCGCCACGGCGAGAAAGGCGCCGAAGCAGACCCCCAGGATGGACATGAGGATGCCGCCGTACATGAGCATCTTCATGGGAAAGTCGGAAAAGGAGGCCACCAGGTCGAACTGGAGGTTGATGAGCTTGCGCAGGGGGTAGTTGGACTTGCCGCCGTGGCGTTCCTCGTGGGCCACCTCGATCTCCGTCAATCGCTTGGCGAAGGCCGTGGCCAGAGCGGGGATGAAGGTGGCATGTTCGTGACAATCCCGCATCCGCTCCACCACGGGGCGGCGGTACGCCCGGAGCATGCATCCCCAGTCCGTCATGTGGACGCCGGTGATGCGCCGCGCCACGATGTTGATGAGCCGCGAGGCCCCGAGACGGAAGGCCGAATCCCGACGCCGACGCCGGATCGTCCCCACGACGTCGTAGCCGCCGTTTTCCATCTCCGCCACCAGGCGGGGGATCTCTTCCGGCGGGTTCTGGAGATCCGCGTCGAGGGTAATGACGATATCCCCCCGGACGATGGAGAAGCCCGCCATTATGGCGGCGTGCTGGCCGTAGTTCCGGGTCAGCTCCACCACCCGCAATTCCGGGTTCTCCCGGGCGAGGTCCTTGAGGATCGCCAACGACCCATCCCGGCTGCCGTCGTCGATCATGACGATCTCATAGGGCCGCCCCAGGGACCTCATCACCGGCTGCAGGCGTCCGATGAGGGCCTTCAGGTTGTCTTCCTCGTTGAAGACGGGAATGACCGCCGATATGACGGATTCAGCTTTTGTCACCGTATCTTCCAGTCGTCACGGTTATGGAGTTCGTCTCGGCGTCCTATTCCTCCGGTCCCCCCGGCGTCGTCATGAAACCCTCGAAAAATGGCTTCGCAACGCTCTCGCCATGTCATCCCGGCGGAGACGCCGCGCAATGCCCGCCATAGAGACACATTTCCCCCGATTAGGCAAGCCCTTTGAGGGCTTTGAATAACCGACATTTTTGTCATTTCGACCGATGGGAGAAATCTTTAACAAACTGCCATGATTAGGATTTCTCGTCGCTCGCGCTCCTCGAAATGACATTTTTCAAAGGTCTCCCCTTAGCCCCGTCCCGACGCCCGGTCCTTCAGCCCCGGAGGATCTCCCGCACCGCGTCGCAGACATAGTCCGCGTCGTCGTCCCTCATGCCCGGAAAAAGGGGCAAGGAGACGATCAGGTTGGCGGCCCGCTCCGTCTCCGGCAGCGCCGCCGCGCCGTCACCGTAACGCTCCCGGACGTACCGGAGGCGGTGGGTCGCGGGGAAATGGAGGCCGTAACCGATGTTGTAATCCGACAGACGGGCCAGGAAACGTTCCCGGCTCAGGGCCGCCACCTTCACCACGAAGAGATGCCAGGCATGGACATGGGGAAAGGCGGGGCTTCCCGGCAACTCCAGGCCGTCGATGCCCGCGAGCCCCGCCAGATACCGCCCCGCCAGTTCCGCCCGACGTCGGTTCAACGCCGGCCATTTCGCCATCTGCGCCACGCCGATGGCCGCCAGGACGTCGGGAAGGTTGCTCTTGTAGCCCGGCGCCTGAATGTCGTAATCCGGATTGCCTCCCTTGCCGTAGCGCTTCCAGGCGTCCCGTTCGATCCCGTGGAACCTCAGGAGACGCAGACGCCGCTCCATATCTTCGTCGGCGAGCGTGATCATCCCCCCCTCGCCGGTGGTAATGTTCTTGATGGGGTGGAAGGAAAAGACGGCGGGCCAGCCGTCGCCGCCGGCATGGACGCCCCGGCAGTAAGCGCCCACGGCGTGGGCCGCATCCTCGATGACCACGAGCCGACGACGCCGGGCGATCGCCGTGATCCGCGTCATGTCCGCCGGGGCGCCGGCGAAATGGACGGGAATGACGGCCTTGGTCCGGGGGGTGATCAGGCCCTCCAGGAGGTCCGGATTCATGTTCAGGGTGGGATAATCGACATCGATGAACACCGGGCGGGCGCCGCGGAGGGCGATCATGTTCACCGTCGAGGCGAAGGTCATTGACGGGGTGATCACCTCGTCCCCCGGCCCGATCTCCAGAGCGGCAAGGAGGAGTTGCATCGCCGCCGTCCCGGAGGTAAAGGAAACGGCCCGGGCCGCCCCCGTCAGCTCCTGGAAGGCCTGTTCAAAGTCCCGACACACGGGCCCGGTGGTGATCCAGCCCGAGCGAAGGCACCGGGCCACCGCTTCGATCTCCTCATCGCCCAGAGCGGGTCTGCTCAGGGGTAAAAAATCCGGACGTATCTTCATGGCTGCCGCGGTCCTCCCGGAGGGGATTTTTTTCGGGGTTCTAAACCGGATCGAAGGCGGCGTCAACGATTATCTTCGCCCCTTCCCCCGTCGAGGCCGAACCATCGAACGACGCCCGGCCGACGCCGGGACGCCGGCGGTCAATAGCATTCCCATTCCACGCTCAACGTTACACCCATCTGTTCCGACCATACCTTCACGCCGTATTCGAAACTGTAGTCGATATTGAGGAGGGGGTTGGTCAAATGATGGCTGCCATCCGTCTTGAGGCGCAGGTAATCGGTCTCGATCTTGGCCTGGAGGTTTTTGGCAAGGCCGATTTTCATTCCGCCCAGGATATGCCAGGCGTCACCACGGGTCCTTTCCCTGGTGATCCGCCTACCTGGATGCAGTATGTGCCAGTCCTCATTGATCCCCTCCACCATTGCCCAATCGCCCTGGAGATACAGGACGACCGGGGGGAGGAAGCCCCGGCGGCCCATGTCCCAGGAGGTCCGCGCCCCCAGGAAGTAGTGCCAGTAAACCTGCTCGAAGCGGAGGGAGTCGCCGGCGAGTTCCTCCGCGGGCGGCGAACCCCCTCCCTCGGGATGCCACTGGGTCCCGTCGTGGGCGACCATGACGAAGCGCTGCCAGCGGATTCCCGCCACCGGCCGCAGGTCCAGGGCGGAAGGAAGCCCCAGCCAGTCGCCGATCTTGAGAGCGACCTCACCGGTTGCCAGGAAACTGGGTTCGAGGCGGCAGTTGGACTCGGAGTATATGGTCAGGGAATGGCGGTTATCCTCGTCCCCCCAGTCGGAGTCCTTCATGTAGCCGCTGGCTTCTCCGCTGACGTTCCTCAGGACTTCGACGCCCAGAGCCAGCCTCGAGGCGCCAACCCCGATCCCGACGCCGGCCCACCAGGCGTTCAGGGGAAACTCCAGTCGGCTCAGCGGGGCGTGACCGGGGACAAGGGGGTTGCCGAACTCATAGGAGGTATGGCTCCGGAAGGTGTTGCGGAGCCGTCCGGCAACGGAGAATGTCTTGACGAGGGACCGCTCCTTCGCCGGCGTCTCCGCCCTGGCCGGGACGGGACCCGCCATCGCGCTCAGCGTTATCAGGAAGAGCGCCAGGGCAATCCCGCCCCCCCGGCGGCGGTTGCTTCCCGCCTTATCGTTCCGTTGTCGTCCCGCCGTTGTCGTCACGAGATGTCCAGAGAGAAGCGTCTCCCTCGCCAGGCCTTCCGAGTTGCCCGATGTCGCCCTTATTCCGAGGCCGGTCTTGATGAAATGCCCGCGCCCGCTTGGAGGGCGTCGCGGGCGGCCTTCATCGAAAAACCCCCTCGACGCCTCAAAACGTTCTGAGCGCGCCGCCGATCTTGGCGGCGACGATCGTCCCCAAATCGCTCTTGACGCAGCCGACGCCTTTGGCAAACCAGTAGCGCCTGACCTCTCCGGTCAGCGTCTGACCCGTTTCCCTGATGAATTGCGTGGTCTGGTTCGTGACCTCGATGCAGTCGATCAGCGTGGTCGCGCCCACGCGGAGGTCCACGAGGCCCGTCACATTCGTCGTCGAGGTCAGCTCCACATGAAACCGCTGTCCTGAGATCGACAGGTCGTAATCTGTCCTGGAGACGTGCGTCATGCCTGGATAGGCGTTGTTGGGGAGAAAGACGATGGGCGCGGCGAAGATGACGTCTCCCGCGTAGTAGCCAGTCAGGACATATTGGCCGTACATCTTCAGTCCCGCCTCGTCGATATGGAAATAGTCCTTCTGGCCGTCGGCGTAGATCATGACCATAGTCTCGACGGCGCCGATCGTTTTGATCCCCGCAATGGCGTTTCGTTTCAAAATCCCCGTGCCGTCGTCGAAGTCCCACCAGTCGCCGGGGGCCAGGGGGAAGTAATCGGCCGTCACGAAGACCGGGGACCGGTCTTTCACCGTGATCGTTATCGTCTGCCGGTCCTCTCCTCCGTAACCGTCGGTCACCTGAAACGTGACGGCATAGACGCCGCTCTGGGAGTAGCCGGGCGTCCACAGGAAGGTCCGGGTCCTGGCGTCGAACTGGGCGCCGGGGGGCAATCCCGTTGCCGTAAAGGTCAGGGGGTCCCTATCCGGGTCCGCGGCCTGGACCGTGAACGTGAGCGTCGAGCTTTCGTCCACGGTTTTGTCGCCGATGGCGGCCAGGACGGGAGGCCGGTTGTCGCTCCGCGGTTGCGCCGCCCACTGCAACGCCCAGAGGGCCTCGGGCAGACCGATTTTGCCGTCGCCATCGACGTCGGCCTGCCGGTCAAGCGGGCCGGGGCTGACGGCGACGGGTAGTCCCGAGAGGATCCGCAGCGCCAGCACGGCATCGACGAGGTCGATGCGCCCGTCGTTGTCGATATCGCCCGGAGAGCGGACGCCGGCCAGGGCGGCGGCGGCGGCGAGACGGCCGCCCGTGACGAGTTTCGTCGCCGCGGCGGCGACGGGCTCGACGTTATCCAGGATGGCGGCCCGGAGGCGGCCATAGGCAAGCGACGGCGCCTTGCTCAACATGAGGGCCGCAACGCCGGTCACATGGGGGGCGGCCATGGACGTCCCCTGTTTGGAACAGTACTGGCCGTTGCGGCATGTGCTCAGGACGTCCACGCCCGGGGCCATAAGATGGACGCTGACCCGGCCGAAGTTGGAGAAGGCGGCAAGCTTGTCGTTCAGATCGCTCGCCGCCACGGCGATGATGTTGTCCAAGTTGTAGCCGGCGGGATAGGTCCGTTTGCCCGCGCCCGGATCGATGTCCCTGCCGTTGTTTCCCGCGGCGCAGACGGCGAGGATGCCCGCCGTGCGCAGCCTGGCAAAGGCCTGATATTCCGCGCTCGATTCCGTCTCGCCCCCGAAGCTGCAGTTGACGATCCTCGCGCCTTTGGCGATGGCATAGTCGATCGCCTCGATGATGTCCGCCACCGCCATTTCCGTCCCGTTGTCCGCCTGAACCTTGAGGGCCATGATCCTGACAAACCATGCGACGCCGGCGACGCCAGTCGCGTTGTTGCCCCGCGCGGCGATGATCCCCGCCACATGCGTGCCGTGGCCGTCCACATCCGCCGGGTCGTTGTCGGGCTGGTCCCCCGTCGCGCCAGAGAAGTCCCAGCCGCGCACGTCGTCAACATAGCCGTTGCCGTCGTCGTCCCTGCCGTTTGCCGGTATCTCGCCCGGGTTAGTCCAGATATTATCCGTCAGATCGGGATGGTTGTAATCGACCCCCGTGTCGATGACGGCAACGATGACGCGCGGACGCCCCGTGGAGACATCCCAGGACTGCGGCAGTCCAAGCCGCGGCGGCGCCCACTGGCCGCCATATTGGGGGTCGTTCGGCGTGAGCAGGGGGTAGCGCAGGGCATGACGCTCGGCATGGGCCACGAATTCGGAGGCCGCATAACGCTCCCGTCCCTGCGAGACGCTCATGCCTTCGGGAAGACGGACCCGGTCGATCCGCTGCCTGGCCAGGCGCTTGACCGGCACGCCGCCCACGGAACGGTGCAGGGCATCCCGCTGGGCGTCCGTCGTTCCTTCCTTGAAATGGACCAGCAATTCGCGTGGCTTGTATCGAAGACGGCCCTGGGAATCCAGGGGATCCCCGTCCTCGTCCCCGCCGCCCACCCGCGGCCCCTCCGGTCCGGCGGCGTCGGGGCCCTCCCCGCGCCGGGATGCGGGGGCGGACGTCCCTTCGGGCTTTCCCCCCGGCGTCTCCGCTGAGGTCGCGTAGGCCTTGGCCTGGAGGATCGCATACCTACCCGTTTGCGGCTCATACCGGTAAACGATGGTTCGGTTGGCGCAGAGTCGTTTGAGCAGTTCCTCGAGGGGGAGATCGACGAGCTTCACGGTCAGGCGCCCCTCCACCCCCGGCGCGGCGTCGATGCGGACGCCCGTCTTGTCGGCCAGGACCCGCAGCACGTCCTTCAGATCGGCATCAGTCGCCTCGAGGCTGTAGCGCCCGCCGTCCACGCACGCCTCGATGCCGGCGGCCCGCACGGGCGCCCCCGCGCTTCCGGCCCACAGCAGGCCCGCACAGAGGATCGGCAGCATCGGACGCAGGATGCGCTTCATTCGTTTCACCACTCCGCCAGCGCCAACGATGACGGCTTCGCAAAGATGTCCCCAGGGGGCGTCGTCCGCCCGGCGCCCCACCACAGAGCGGCGCCGCATGAAGCGCCCCGCCGGATACCCGCTTCGCCGGACGCCGTCGTCGGTTCGCCGGGGAGGCCCCTGACGATTTGCCTCGGCGGACGGCGGGTCCATCCGCCCCGGCGACGGCCCGCGCCTCGACTATGCTTCAATCGTGAAGCCCTTGCTTCGGAATAGACGCAAGCAGGCATCCACTGCCTCCGAATCGTAGAGCCGCCCCCTGTTCCGGGTTATCTCCTCCAAGGCCTGGTCGAGCCCCGAGGCCTGCCGATATGGCCGGTGCGTCGCCATGGCCTCCACCACGTCCGCCACCGCAACGATCCGCGCCTCCAGAAGAATCTGGTCTCCTGACAGACCGTTTGGATAACCGGAGCCATCGATCCGTTCGTGATGTTCCAGGACGATCCGGGCCACGGGCCAGGGAAATTCTATGCCTTTGAGTATGTTGTATCCGGATTGGGCATGGGTTTTGATCAGGCTGAATTCCAGGTCGGTCAATCTTCTGGGCATACTGAGGATTTCGGCGGGGATGGAAATCTTGCCGATGTCATGGATCATGCCGGCCATGTGGATGCCCTCGATCCGCTCCGGGGAGAGGCCCATTTCCGTGGCGATAGCGCGGGAAATATCCGCCACGCGGCGTTGATGGCCCGCGGTGTAGGGATCTTTCGATTCCACCACGGAGACGATGGCCATAACGGTTCCCCACAGGGCCTTCCGAAGCTGGTCCGCGCCGTGCTTCCGGTCGGTGATGTCCAGGACCAAACCATCGATGTACTGGAGCTTCTTTCGTTCGTCATAAACGCCCCGCAGGGTCCGATAGACCCAGATCACGCTGCCGTCCTTTCTCTTCAGCCGCAGCTCGTCTTCCCGCGAAAAACCCTGAAGCTCCAAAAGCTCCATGGTTCGGGCGCGATCCTCGGGATGGATATAGAACTGACGGTAAATATCGGTTATCCCCTCGATCAGCTCCTCCGGGGTCTCGTACCCCATGATTCGCGCCATGGCCCGATTGGCCATGAGAAATTTCCCCTCGGGGGTGGTTCGATAAATCCCTTCCCGGGCATTCTCGAAAATGCTCCGGTAGTTTTCCTCCATCCGCCGGAGGCTCTCCTCCGCCTGCTTGCGCTCGGTGACATCGTTGTAGATCGCCACGATCTCCCCCGAAGGCAGCTTATAGACATGGTTCTCCCGCCATCCCGCGATCCGGCTGTCCTGGTAAAACGAGATGTTGCGACTCTCGGGCCGACCGGATTTGCAGACCCGCCTGAAGACCGCAAGGAGCCCGAAATCACGGACCCCGGGAAAGACCTCCGTCACCCGCTTCCCCAGCACCTCTTCCCTTTTGATCCTTTCCATCCGCTCCGCCGCCGCGTTGAAACCCCGGAAGACGAAATCCCTTCCCTCGTCCACGGCCTCGTAGATCGCCACGCCGCTGCTCATGCGCTCAAAAAGCTCGCTGTAACGGTTTTCGCTCTCCCGAAGGGCCTGCTCCGCCCGTCTGCGGTCCGTGACGTCGGTCATGAAATTCAGGGTGGCGGGCCTGCCTTCCCAGTCGATAAGGGCGGCGTTCAGCTCCACCCACCGGAAACCGCCGTCCTTATGAAGGATGCGGAAGGAGTAGCGGGGGGGAGGAAGTTCGCCCCTGAGGCGTCGGGCGTGGCGCCCCACCACCAGGTCGCGGTCGTCGCCATGGATAAAATCGCTGAATGGCCGGGACGCGATTTCCTCGGCGGCATACCCGGTGATCGTGATCGTCGTGGGATTGACGAACACCACCTTGCCGTCCTGAACGATAAAGATGGCCTCGCCGGCATGCTCGAAGAGGAGGCGGTATTTATTTTCTTCCCTTTCCCGCATAACCTTCGCGTCAATTGCAAAACTCATCAACGCTGCCGCTCCACTGGACGACGAACTCAAGAAAGAATTGTATTTACCGGCCTCCGCATCAAGCGCGGCATGACAAAAGCAATTTCCGGTAGTTTTGCAATGGGCGCCTCTCCCCTCGTTGTTCTCCTTTTGACGATCCTCCTGTCCGCTCCACGCGGCGCCTTCATCCCCCCTTCATCCCCCTCCCGGGCGTCGGGGTACGATAACGAATGAGAAGGATCGGAAAAGGCAGGGAGTCGGGCCGTGAGACGCCATGCATGTGGTTCAATACTGCCTTTCCCTAAAGAAGTCAATGCATGCGTCGTTCGATGACCGCGGTCGTCCGCCCTGGCGAAGCGAGACCTTTTGATAATCCACGCTTTCGTGCCGCCCCGGCGGGATTCGGGATCGGAAGTCCTTGAGAATACTGTCTCCCGGCGCCTGCGGGCATGACGGCAGGGCGCCCGAGACGGCGTTTTTCAAAGGTCGCGAAGCGTCGTCTCCGTCGCGAACGGACCGCGCCTGGATCATGGAAGGGTCAGGCGCCCCCTGGGGCGTGGATTGCCAACCGCGATCCCCCGCCGCCGGCGTTTTTGGGCGGAGTGGAGGGGGCGACAGGGGCATGGGGGGCGATTCTCATTGACATGGGGAGATATTTATGGGATATAGCCACCCTACTTGTCAGTCTGATAAATCAACCGGACACCGATGCGGCAGGCCGCTTCCCGATCATCGGCGCTCCATGCGCCGAGCCCGGAGAGGCAGACGCCTGGCCATAAGCATCGGCGCCAACCGTTCCTCTACCAGTTGAGAAGGCGGAACACATGAAGATTGTTCCGGATTCGATCCGCCTTCGGCAAACCCGACCCGGGAATGAACCAAAGCACGGGTGACATGGAAAAGACAAATCATTATCGACCGGTAAAAGAATTCATCAACCATCACTTCCGCCACTTCAACGCCTCGGAACTCAAGCGGGCGGCGGAGGCCTATGTATCCCTCATGCAACGGGGCGGCAAGATGTTTCTCGCCATGGCCGGGGCCATGAGCACGGCGGAGCTGGGGTTGAGCCTCGCCGAGATGATCCGAGGCGACAAGATCCACGCCATTTCCTGCACCGGGGCGAATCTGGAGGAGGACCTCTTCAATCTCGTCGCCCACGATGACTACGTCCCCGTGCCCAACTACCGGTCGCTGTCGCCGGAGGACGAGCGGCGGTTCCTCGAGAGGAAGCTAAGCCGGGTCACCGACGTCTGCATACCCGAGGGAGCGGCCATGCGACGGGTGGAGGGATCCATCCAGCGGCTCTGGAAGCAGGCCGAAGAGGAGGGGAAGCGGTATTTCCCCTATGAGTACATGTATGCCATCATTCGCAGTGGCGTCCTCCGGGAAAGCTACCAGATCGATCCCCGGGACTCCTGGCTCGTCGCGGCGGCGGAGAAGGATATCCCCATTTTCGTTGCCGGCTGGGAGGATTCCACCCTGGGAAATGTCTTTGCCGCCAATTATCTCCAGGGGGACATCTCTCGTCTGGAAATCGTGAAAACCGGAATGGAGACGATGTTATACCTGGTGGCCTGGTACCGGGAACATTCGGCCGACCATGAGATCGGCTTTTTCCAGATCGGCGGTGGCATCGCCGGGGATTTTTCCATCTGCGTCGTCCCGTTGATCCAGCAAGACCTGAATGAAAGCTGCCGCCTGTGGAGCTACTACTGCCAGATATCCGACAGCACCACCTCTTATGGTTCCTACAGCGGCGCCATCCCGAACGAAAAGATCACCTGGGGGAAGCTGGCGCCCGAAACCCCCAGCTTCATAATCGAAAGCGACGCCACCATCGTCGCCCCCCTGATCTTCGCCTATGTCCTGGGCGCCGAGGGCGAATGAGGGAGGCAAGGCCTCTCCGGGGGGCGGCGGCATATTTATGAGCCAATTGCAAAACTGCCGGAAACTGTCTTTTGTCATTCCGTCCCTGATAGGTAAGTCCGCAAATTCAATTTGTTCTTGAGCCCGTCTTACAGTGGAGCGGCGGATTTGATGAGTTTTGCAATTAGCTCTTATGTTTGCCTGGGGCGGCAGGTCAGGTCGGGATCGTTTTCGTCCCCGCGGCCGGGGCGGCGGGGCAATAAGTCCATCCGGAGGTAAGATCCATGTGTACCATCAGCGGCCATTTTTCCCATGGGGAACCATCCGCCGCTACGGACATTTACGACATGTTGAAAAAAATGGCGCACCGGGGTCCGGACATGCACGGCGTCTATCTGGACGGCGTCGTGGCAAGGCACAAAACGCTCGACGAATTCAAGCCCCTGCTGAGGCGTAAATGCCGGATCGCCCTGGGGTACTCCCATCTGGGGATCGTCGGCGCGGAGGATCTGCCTCAGCCCTACACCTCCTGTGACGGCAAACTCACCCTGATCAAGAGCGGGGAGATATACAACCACAAGGCCCTCAAGTCGCTGCTTCTATACAAACATCGCTTTGAGACAGCGAGCGACAGCGAGATAGTCGTCCATCTTCTCGAGGAGTCTTATCGCGGCGACCTCCTGGAAGCGGTGAAGCGGGTGATAGGAATCATGGACGGCATGTACGCCTTCGCCGTCACGGACGGTGAATCCGTCGTCCTTGCCCGGGATCCCATCGGCAAGAAACCTCTTTATTATCTTGAAAGTGGTCCCATCACCTACTTCGCCTCGCAAAAAAAGGCCCTCTGGAACGGAGCGGAAGACCCCGTGCGGCTTCGCCCCGGAGAAATCGTCTGCATCGACAGAACCGGGCGGTCCAACCACCCCGGCGTGGCGGTCCAAATACCCCAAATAGACATCGTGGATTTCCGTGACGCCGTGGAAAGATACAAAATCGTCCTGGTAAAGGCCATGCAAAAGCGGCTGGCCGGCCTCCGACAAGATCGTCTCGGGGTGATTTTTTCCGGAGGGATAGACTCGGTCCTGATCGCCAAGCTGCTCCAGCGGGAAGGCAAGAATATCACCTGCTACTGCACCGGCACCGTCGATTCGGGAGATATCCTGGCGGCCCAGACCGTGGCGGAGGAACTCGGGCTGGAACTCAAGACGGCCATCATCGACGCAGACCTGATCCAGGGCATCCTCTCCGAGGTGATCCGGAACGTGGAGGAGGGAGGCCTCCTCCAAGTGGAGGTGGCCATCCCCATGTACCTGGCGGCAAAGTTGGCCGCGGAGGACGGAATTCGCGTCATGTACACCGGCCAGGCGGCGGATGAGCTTTTCGCCGGGTATCCGTGGTATAGCGACGTCTTGAAGGAATGGGGCTATCTGCGCCTCCACGAGCAGCTTTGGGAGGACCTTAACTACCTCTACGACGACACCCTGGAGCGGGAGGACAAACTGACCATGTCCCACTCCATCGAGTTGCGGGCCCCCTATCTCGACCGGGACGTCATCAGGACATCCATGCGCATCTCCCCGCGGCTGAAGATCCAGGGCTGCGCCGACGAGCTTCGCAAGCGGGTCCATCGTCAGGCCGCCGTGGAGCTGGGGGTTCCTCCCTTCCTGGCTTTCCGCGTCAAGGACCCCGCCCAATCCGGTTCGGGGATCCATCAGATCATCGAAAACATCGCCCGGACTCAGAACGTCGCCCTGGATACGGAGTTGGTCACGGAAAACATCAAGATCGACAAAGGCAGCCTATACCGTTACGGACGGGGGGTTTATGGGGAAGCGGTGGCCCGGAACTATATCCAGCGCCTCCATCGGGAAATACAGAATTCATACAGACCGACCATCCTCAAATGAAACGGATGTTATGACATGAAAAAGCTCATCACCCTGGCCCAGATAAGCTGTGACGCCCAGGGCTTCCATAGCCATATCGAACGGATAAAGGCCATCATCGCCCAATACCGCGCTTCTGATCTCATCGTCTTCCCCGAATTGATCCTTCACGGTCACCCTTCCCGGGAGCGGCCGGAAGGCTTCCTTTTCCGTCGGATCGAGGGACGGGAACGACGTCTTTCGGAAGACATGGCCGCCTATGTCCGTGAACTGGACGCCCGGATCGTTATCGGAGAGATCCGGCGCAAGGGGGATGCGTTTTACAATCTGGCCACCTATATGGACTACACCACGGTCCAGAGCTACGCCAAGGTCCATGTCCATTGGACGGAGCGGTTCATTCCCGGCCGCGATTTCACCGTCCTGTCAACCCCCGCGGGCCGACTGGGGATGACCGTCTGCTTCGATTCCGCCTTCTGTGAAATCGGCCGGATCCTGGCCCTCCGCGGCGCCCAGGTCATCGTCAACATCTCCGCCGTACCCAGGAGTTTCCCCGTAAAGTACATGCGGCGGCGCCTGGTGGCCCTGGCCCTCAACAACCAGGTTTTTGTCGTTTATGTCAACAGGCCCGGTCCCTTTTTCTCCGGGGCCAGCGCCGTTTTCGATCCCCGGGGGGACATCCTGGTCCATGCCGGGAATGGGGAAGAGGTCTTGCAGGTGGAGATCGATCTCGAAGAGATCCGGAGCTGGCGGGAAGAGGAAAACATTTACGACCACCGGCGGCCCCTCCTGTACCGGGAAATCGGGGCGGAAAAGCAGAAACGACGGGGCGGCAGGAGCAAATGGGAAACCATAACGGAAAAGAAGGCTTATGCGCCGGTCGCATCGTCACGGCAGACTGGGGACGCCCATGGATAACATGACTGCTCCGGTTTCGGCGGGCATGCGGCCCGGACGGGCGGCGCTGTTTCTCCTTGTTATCCTGGCCCTATGTCTCGTCTTCGCCGGATGTGGAGAGGGAACCAAGAAGGAAGAGCGCCAAATCCTGCGTTTCTACACCTGGAAACCGAATCATCCGGAGGTATGGGACGAGATCGTCAGGACGTTCGAGGTGGAACACCCGGAAGTGAAGGTCCACCGCGAGATCGGCCCTCATTCCTCCACCTCCTTCCATGATCTGTTGACGCAGAAGCTCAAGAATCGCAGCAAGGATCTGGACGTCTTCCTCATGGACGTGGTATGGCCGGCGGAATTCGCCGCCGCCGGTTGGGCCCTGCCCCTGGACGAGCGATTCCCCGAGTCCGAGCGTTCCCGTTATTTCGCCAACGTCATCCAGGCCAACACCTACGGCGGCAAGATCTACGGCGTCCCCCTGTATATCGACACGGGCATGCTCTATTACCGTCGAGACCTTCTCGAGAGGCACGGTTTCAAGCCGCCGGAGACATGGCCGGAGATGGTAAGACAGGCGGGGATCATCACCGCCGCGGAACCGGGCATGTACGGCCTTTCCGCACAGTTCAAGCAATATGAGGGACTGGTCTGCAATATGCTCGAATACATCATGGCCAACCGGGGTCACCTCATCCATCCCGAAACCGGCAAGTCGGGTCTGGCGGAACGACCGGCCCGGGAGGCCGTCCAGTTCGTCCGGGAGCGGATCATCGGCAGGACGGCCCCGGCGGGGGTCCTGGCCTACGAGGAACCGGAGTCCCTGGCCCTCTTCGTCCAGGGCAAGGCGGTATTCCATCGCAACTGGCCCTACGCCTGGGAGACCGCCAACGATCCCGCCCGCTCCCGCGTGGCCGGCAAGATCGGCATCGCTCCCCTGCCCCGTTTCCCCGGCGGAGAAAGCCACGCCGCCCTGGGGGGCTGGCAGTTGGGAATCAGCCGCTATTCGGAAAACAAGGAACTCGCCTGGACGTTCATCGAGTTTCTCTCCAGCCCGAGGATCCAGAAGCTCCTGGCCTTGAAGGCCTCCCTGGCCCCGACGCGAAAGGATCTCTACGAAGACCGGGAGATACTGGCCGCCTGCCCCCAGTTCGGGGCAATGAAGAGGGTGTTCGTCTCCGCGGCGCCCCGGCCCGTGAGCCCCCTGTACCCGGCCCTGTCGAACGTCATGCAGCGGTATTTCAGCCGGGCCGTCTCTGGCGTCGCCGTCGATCCCGAGGGCGAGTCACTGGCCGCGGCGGCGGAAATGGCGCGACTTTTGACCCTCGCACCCTGAGCGGACGACATTTCATCATGGCGATTCTCACCCGAAGGATTCATTACCCCTCACCCCGGCGGCGCCGGGAGGGCCTCTTCGCGGCGGCGCTCCTCTTCCCCTGTTTCGCCTTTATCGCCATCTTCGCCTTCTATCCCATCATCCATTCCCTCTACCTCAGCCTGCACCGGATCGTCCTCGGCCTGCCCGGGCTGACCCAACCCTTCGTCTATCTGGAAAACTACCTCCAGTTGTGGGGTGACGCCGTGGCCCGCCACGCCCTGACCAATACCTTCCTCTTCGTGGCCGTCTCCACGGCCTGCGAGATGTTGCTGGGCCTCGCCATGGCCCTGGCGATCAACCGCGGTTTCCGGGGCCGGGGACTGATCCGGGCCGCCGTACTGATCCCCTGGGCCATCCCCACGGTGGTGGCCTCCCAGATGTGGCGCTTCATCAACAACGACCACTACGGCCTTCTTAACTACCTCCTCTTCGGAAGCGACCTGGCCTCTTACCGGGCCTGGCTGGCCGATCCAACCTTCGCCATGGTCGCCGTCGTGGTCGCCGATGTCTGGAAGACCTCCGCCTTCGCCGCCCTCATTATCCTGGCGGGGCTGCAGACGATCCCCGACGAACTCCACGAGGCGGCCCGCCTGGACGGGGCCACGGCCTGGCAGCGGTTCACCCGGATCACCCTGCCACTGCTCAAGCCTGCCCTCCTCATCGCCCTCCTCTTCCGGACCATGGACGCCTTTCGCGTCTTCGACCTCGTCTTCGTCATGACCCAGGGCGGCCCGGCGGACGCCACCAACGTCCTGCAATTCTACGGCTACAAGAAGATGTTCGCCGAAGGTCTCCTGGGCTACGGGGCGACGGTCTCGGTCCTCGTTTTCCTCGTCGTCCTCACCCTCTCCCTCATCTATGTCCGGTTTCTCGGCCGGGGACTCATGGAGGAAAGACCATGACGTCACGCCCCCGACGCCTCCTCTTCTTTCTGGCCATCGTCCTTATCGCGGCCTTCAGCGTCCTGCCCTTTCTCTGGTTCGTTGCCACGTCGCTGAAGACCCAGATGGAGGCAACCGCCATTCCCCCCACCCTCATCCCGTCCTTCTCCCTGGCCTTTTACCGCTCCGCTCTGGAGGAATACCACCTCCTCCACTATCTGAAAAACAGCGTTATCGTCGCCGGCGCGGCCACCGCGGGGACCATCGGTATCTCCCTTTTCGCCGGCTACGCCCTGGCCCGTCTCCCCCTCCGGCGCAAACCCCTCATCATGGGCAGCCTGCTCCTGGTCGCCATGTTCCCCCAGATTTCCATCGCCGGACCGGTCTGGCAGATCCTCGACGCCCTAGGCTGGCTGAACTCCTATCAGGGGCTGATCCTACCCTACATAACCCTGTCGCTGCCCCTGGGGGTGTGGATCATGACGGGCTTTTTCAGGGAACTGCCCCGGGAGCTGGAAGACGCGGCCCGGGTGGACGGCTGCGGCCATCTGCAGACCCTCTTCCGGGTCATCGTCCCCCTGGCGGCGCCGGGGGTGTTCACCGCCGCAATCCTCGTCTTCATCTATGCCTGGAACGAGTTCTTCTTCGCCCTCCTCATCATGACCCAGCAACCCTACCAGACCCTCCCCGTGGGGATCGCCCTTTTCCAGGGGCAATACACCATCCCCTGGGGGGAGATCGCCGCCGCCTCCACCATCGCCACCATCCCGCTCGTCCTTCTCGTCCTCCTCTTCCAGCGGCGGATCGTCCGCGGCCTCTCCGCCGGGGCCGTCAAGGGATAAGCCATGGCCGGGCTCACGATAGAGAATCTCACGAAGAGCTACCACGGCGTCGCCGTGGTGGACAAGGTCTCCTTCACGGTGGCGCCGGGGGAATTCTGCATCCTGTTGGGACCCTCGGGTTGCGGGAAAAGCACGATCCTGCGCCTCATCGCCGGGCTGGAGGAGCAGGAAGGGGGAAGGATCATGATCGGCGACCGGGACATCGGGGCGCTGAACCCCCGGGATCGGGACGTGGCCATGGTCTTTCAGAGCTATGCCCTCTATCCCCATCTCAACGTCTATGAGAACATCGCCTTCCCCCTGCGGGTCCGGAAAACCCCTGCCGGGGAAGTGGACCGCCGGGTCAGGGAAGCCGCCGCCCTTCTGGAGATCGCCGATCTGCTCCCCCGCCGGCCCCGGGAGATCTCCGGGGGGCAACGGCAGCGAGTAGCCATCGGCCGGGCCATAGTCCGCAACCCGCGGCTGTTCCTCTTCGACGAACCCCTTTCCAATCTCGACGCCAAGCTCCGGGCGGCCATGCGGGTAGAGCTGGCGGCGCTACACCGCCGTCTCCGGGCCACCACCCTCTACGTTACCCACGATCAGGTGGAGGCGATGACCCTGGGGCAGAAGATCGTCCTCATGGATCGCGGGGTGGTACGGCAGATCGGCGCGCCCCGGGAGCTATACGAACGGCCGGCGAACCTATTCGCCGCTTCCTTCCTGGGGGCGCCGCCCATCAACCTCTTTACCGGCGTCGTGACCGGGACCGGCGCCGCCAGGACCGTCCGGCTGACCGATCCCCCCATCGATCTGGGGTGGGAGATAGACACCGTCGCTGCCGCGGGGGAGATGGTGACCGTGGGGATCAGGCCCGAGGCCGTCCGGATCGGGACGGGCCCCCTCCGGGGGGTCCTGGAACACCTGGAACATACGGGCGCCGATACAATCCTCTACCTGCGCCTGGGAACGGCGCGGCTTATCGCCCGGGAGGCGGCGGATTTTTCCTCCCCCCTGGGCGCGGCCCTGGACCTGGACTTCGACCCGCGATCGCTCCATTTCTTTCACAAGGGGCAAAGAGTGTGAAGGGGCGAGCAATCCCGCGATTCAAAAAAACGCTTAAAAAAAAGCTTGACAGATAGTTGACTAATCAACTATATTGTTCGCAAGCATGACCTTTATGGAGAAAACATGAGCAACGATGAGAGATTGATCTATCTTCTTTCCATCACGCAGCAGGCCCTGAAGGATTATACAAACAGAATGCTTGCCAACAAGGGCGGAACAGTGACCCTTGCCCAGGCGGGCATCCTGTTCCTTCTTAACAAGAAGGATGGGCAATACATGTCCGAGCTGGGACAAGTCATTGGCGTGGACAGCTCAGCGATGACGCGCTTGGTGGATCGGCTTGAGAAGGCTGGATTGGTCAAACGACGGATTGACCCGGAAAACCGCCGGGCGATCTCGATCCTTCTGACACCGGCGGGTCGCCAGGAAGCAACCGCCGCGCTTACCGTAATCAAGCGCATCAACAAGGAGATCAAGGAGGACTATTCACCGGAGGAGTTAAATGCCTTCAAGAAGGTTCTCAGCGGCATATTGGATAAATACGGGAAGCGTTGAATAAACCGGCTCAATAGTTCAATGTCAAGAGAGGTGAGCAGATGTCACATTTACCGTCGGCTTTCGCGGATTATGAGTCCCGCGTTCGATCCAGTTTCGAGCAACAGGGAATTATGAAGGCGATAGGGGCAACGCTGACGTCCGTCACACCTGGCGAGGTACGCATCGATCTTCCCTTCGGCCAGGCCGTGACGCAACAGCACGGTTACTTTCATGGCGGCATTGTAACCACTATCGTCGATTCGGCCTGCGGGTATGCGGCATACAGTCTTATGCCCGCTCATTCGGAAGTGCTTACCGTTGAATATAAGGTAAACTTTCTGGCCCCTGCCAAGGGGGAGAAGATTGTCGGGATCGGCAAGGTAATCAGAGCTGGCCGCTCGATTACCGTCTGCTCCGGTGAAGCAAGGGCCTTTCAAGACGGGAAAGGGCGTCTTGTTGCCATCATGCAGGCAACGATGATGATGATAAAGACGGCATCGTAATGCCTCCGGCGGCAATGGCGGATGCATTTTTAATGGGGAACTTGACGATCGTTGTACAGGGGGGCATAGCAAATGAAAACATGGCAAGATCTCGGCAGGGAACTGAGTCTTTACATTAAAACTGAAACGATGCCCATAGCGGTAAAATTCTTATCGCGTAAAGAAGACATCCCGCCTGGCGTCAGGACTCCGTTGAAAGATCTCAAAGTCCGGATGGCCCACTGCCAGGTCCAGGCAGTCGCCCGTAGATATGGCTGGACGATTGCAATGACTAAAGATGATTTAGGATGTGCGATTTCCGGTCATACCTATGGTTGGGAACGGTTCGAAGCGGATGCCGCGGCCGGATTTTTAACGAAAATGAACTATGCCGCCGATCGTGACGCCGCCGACACGATTCTCCAATCCTTCCGAACTTTGCCGCCGGGACGATGTGAAGCGGTCGTTTATTCGCCCCTGGAGCGGACCAAAATCGAACCGGATGTCATATTGATGTATCTAAACCCGGCACAACTGATGCGTTGTTTGCACGGCGCTACCCACCTAACGGGCCAGCCGGTTGCCTGCTCGTTTTCCGGGCGGGCCGCTTCTTGCACGGAGGGAGTTATCGGCGCTTTCTTGGACCAGGCGCCTAAAGTGGTCGTTCCAGGCAATGGAGATCGGGTATGGGCGACGGTCCAGGACCATGAGATGGCCTATGCCTTGCCTGCCTCACTCTTGCAAGATCTCGTGACCGGACTTTCCAGGACCCATGAGCGGGGAATTCGCTATCCCGTCCCTGCCTTCTTGCGCTATCAACCCGAAGTAGGGCTCACCCTTCCCTTGACCGATATCTTCAAGGGATAATGGGAAGAACTACAAGTAATCGCCGAGAAACAAACCCGGCGCATGAACTTCCCGTTACCGGGAACATCCTCGCGATCGTCCTCCGCCACACCGAGGAAGCAAAGGCGGTCAAGGTCGTCAGCGTCAGACTGGGGATCGGGGAGTCGAGCAATATCAGTGACTTGCGGCGCCAGCGCCACCTCGATCAACCGAGCGGCGGCGCCCCCACCGGGGGCGCCACGCTCAAGACCGAGAGATTGCCCGTCGTTTTCCGCCGGATCGAGATGACAGCCGGTTGAGGCGGCCCCAATCTGGCGCTCAAGACCGCGAGATTGCCCGCCGTTTTCCGCTGCCCGGATTGTGGTAAATCATTTCCTGACAACATCCGGGAGAGGCGGCATGTTGTCCGTCCTGGCCGCGGGGAGGACTTTAAACCAAGGCTGCCGACGCCTAAAGCAGCCATGAAAATCCGCGGGGGTGCGACAGTTGTCAACCGAGTATGCCGGCGCGCCGGCATAGGTAAAGCATTTGAATTCATTGAACAATAAACGACGGTCAAAAAGTTTTGCCTCCAAAAAATCGACCCTTTGTCCGCCTCGAAACCGCCTCGAAACCGCCCTGGAACCGCCCCGGAGGCACCTCGAAATTTCCCCTTTTCCGGGGCTGATGGCGGGGTGTACGATGCAATATATGGCACAACCGGGTAGTAATGCCCGCCCGCACGGCAAAGTTGTTCTTCACGCAAGCATCGTATATTGCACGAACGCCGAAAATGAAAGGGACACAATAAGAGACCTCTGAAAAGCTTCTGTCCAGCCTCCATATCGTCATTCCCGCGAAAACAGGGATCCAGGATTGCTGAATTCGTAAAAAGCGCCCCAGCCCGCCGACTGGCGGGTCTGTATAAACCCAAATTTTCCATTGGAAGGTTCACGGGTCCATGATTCATGGCGCGATGCCCCTGGGTCATGGGCCAACGGGTCGTATGGCGAGAGCGACATAATGAAAGCGATGAAGAATTTCTGATGGTTTCCTTGGGGCAGCATCCGGAATTCCTTGCGGCCGCCATCTGCGGCGCCGCCTAGAGAGGGCGGAAACCTCCTGATGGAAGATTTGGGTTAATTATGAGGAAGCGACAGGAGGTAGAATTTCCCGTTGTCCCAGACAATCCGGGCCGCAGGAAAGGAACGTCGTATGGCGGCCACATTGCCCAGGCCCTCCGTCACGGCGAAGGAGGCCTCCCCCGCCCCCGCCGCGTCCGCCACGACGGTTGCGCCCCTGTTGGCCGGCGGTGATGTGTCGTGGGCGTCCCCCCGGGCCGTTCCCTTCGTTGCGGCCACTTCCGGGGGTGCCTTCACTTCAGATGAAGTCACCGCGGGCGTGCTGGCCTCGCCAGCCGTGGCCGCCGCCCCGCCCGCCCCGCTCCGCCGGGCATTGACGGCCCGGACGAACTCCGAATCGGTGGGGAAGCGGCGCGCCCGCTCCCCCGGCGGGAGCTGCTCCGCCCCGAATCCCAACTCCCCCGGATCCTCCACAATGGGCGTTTGCCGACCCGTATAGAAATCGATGCCGTACATGGTCATGCGGTACTGATACACAACCGCCGCCGTCGGGACATGGGCCTGGATTGCCCGCGCCACGTCCAGGGCCGACTTCCCCGGCGTGAGATAGTGGGCCAGGGGCATGAGGAGGGTGGCGAGGTAAAGGGCGAAGAGGATATAGATCGCGGCGAACCACCCGGGTTTTGCCCGTCGTCGGAGGATTTCCGGGAGGATTGCCAGGGCCGCGGCGAAGAGGACGGGAAGGAAAAGCCACAACAAGCATCCCCCCGGCGGGCCCAGACGCCGATACTCCTCCACGAACAGGGGGACAGCCGTCACCCCGGCCAGGGCCAGGGCCTGCAGAAGCGGCGGCAGAAGCGGCCAGGCCGGACCGCCATCCTCCCCCGCCGTCGTCCCGCCACGCCGGGATGGCGGCAACGCCCCCGAGCCCAGGCAGTCGAATCCGCTTGTCTTTTGTTCTTCCCGGCGCGACCCCGAGCGCTCTTCGCAAACCCGGAAGAGATGGCCCAAAAGCGCCGCCGGAGGGAGCATCGCCGGGGCGATATAGGAAGCCAGCTTGGACGAGGAAAGGGAAAAGAAGAGGATAATGAAGCCGGACCAAACGGCGGATAGACGGATCTCCTCCCGGGAAAAAAGGGGCGGGGCGCCGGCGGGGCGTCGTAAGGCGGGCGGGGGAAAACTATCCCCCGCGGCGTCCGCGCCGCTTGTCGAGCCGGCATCTCCTGGGCAACCGTGATCCCCCGGCGCATCCGCAACGCCGGCCCTGCCTGCATCCCCCGCACTTCCAGGGGAAGCCGCCTCTTCCATGTCGCCCGCGGCGCCCGCAACGCCTCCATAGCCTCGTTTGACCGCGGCCTCCCCCGCCCCCGCCTCTTCCCGTTTCCCGGAGGATTTTTTCACCCGGCGCGGGGACGTGGCGGCGGGGGCGAGGAAGGCCCACCAGGGGGTGAACCCGAAGAACGCCACGGGGAGATAATACCAGAACGGCTCGACCCGTTCATGGATCTGTGTCGTATAGCGGAGCCAATGCTCGTGGATGAAGAAAAACCAAAGGAATTCGGGATTGGAGAGCTGGACCAAAAAGAGCCAGGCCCCGACGGGGAAGGCGAACAGGACGAGGCCGCCGGGGGAAAAGAGACGGAAGATGGCCCACCCCCGCCGCATCCAGAGGAGATAGAGGAGGAGGATGGCCGGGGGGAAGAGCGCCCCGATCACCCCCTTGGTCAGGAAGGCCAGGGCGCAGGCGCCGTAAAATCCGAGCCGCCAGCGGTTCCGCCCCGGGCCGTCGGGGGCGTGAAAAAAACGGAAGCCGCACCAGATGGCCAGGCAGACAAAGAAGGTCAGGGGCATGTCGAGGATGTTGATCCGGCCCAGGGCAAAGGGCAGGAGGCTCACGGACAGGACGGCGGCGCCGTAAAGGCCCGTTTTCCGATCATGGAAGTAGCGTCCCATACCATAAACCAGCAGCAGACACCCCCAGGCGGAGAGCCCCGCGGCCAACCGGGCGGCAAAGGCGTTTTCCCCAAAGAGCCGGAAAAACACCGCCGTCGTCCAATAGACCAGGGGCGGCTTCTCCAGATAGACCACCCCCTTGAGATGGGGCGTGACATAATCACCAGCAAGATTCATGTATTGGGGGATAAGGGCGTAGCGCGTCTCGTCGGGCTCCATGAGGGGCAGAACGGGAAGGGACAGGACGTAGAGAAGCAGGGGCAGCAGCAAAAGGACGAAAAAGGGGGAGAGGACCACGGCGGGCCATTTTCCGACGGTGGCGGCCGGAGGGACCGGCCCGGTCGGCGACGGTGGGGATATGGAATCCGTGAGGTTGTTCATCGTTTGAGACCTTTGAAAAATGCCGTTTCCGAGTCCCCCTCGTCATCCCACCGGCAGCGGGAATACCGTGTTTTCAAGGTGTTCCCGACCCCCCTTTCGTCGCTCCGGCGAAAGCCGGAATATTGTGTAGGGGCAGGCCCCTGTGCCTGCCCAGGGTATGGAAGGCCCCTGTGCCTGCCCAGGGTATTTTCAAGATGTTCCGGGCGCCGGTTTTCCGGGGCGACAGGAAGGCGCCGCCATTGTGTAGGGGCAGGCCCCTGTGCCTGCCCAGGGTATGGAAGGCCCCTGTGCCTGCCCAGGGTATTTTCAAGATGTTCCGGGCGCCGGTTTGCCAGGGCGACAGGAAGGCGCCGCCATTGTGTAGGGGCAGGCCCCTGTGCCTGCCCATCGTATGGAAGGCCCCCGTGCCGTCATCCCTCGGGGGGCGGCCCGGGCGGCCCTCCTCCCGGGAATCGGCTCGCCGGGGACGCCTCCTTCTCTTAGCTCAGCTCCTCCCGGGTTCGGGGTCTTCCCGTTCCGCCCGTTCCGCCCGTTTTACCCGTCTTGTCCGTTTTGCCAGCGCCGCCGCGACCCGGTCGTAAACCTCCCCCACGGAGATGGACTGCATGCAGAGGTTGTTCCGACAGGGGGAAAAGCGGTGGTTGAAGACGTTGACGCAGGGGCTGCAGGCCAGGGGGGCGCGGACCGTCTCGCCGTTCCCGCCGATGGCGCCGAACAGGTCCGGGGTCTCGGGGCCGTACATCACGATCCCGTGGATCGGCGTCAGGGAGGCAAAATGGCCCGGACCGCTGTCGTTGGTCACCAGGACGTCGGCCTGAACATACAGGGCGAGGAGTTCCCGGAGCGTCGTTTTCCCCGCCAGGGATGCCGCCCGGCTGCCTCCGATCCGGGCCGCGACCTCCTCGGCTTCCCGCCGTTCCGACGGGGCACCGGTAATCGCCACCCGGGCCTGGGGATGCCGCTCCAGGATCATCCGCCCCAGCTCCACGAACCGTTCCGTCGGCCATTTCCGCAGGGGCAGCATGTCGCCGGCGTTGGGATTGAGCAGGACCAGGGGACCCGTCTCCCCGCCGGGAAATTCATCCTCCAGCAGCGTCTGGATCCGTTTCTCTTCCTTCGCCGTCGGGACAAAGACGGGCACGGACTCCCGGAGGGTCCCGATGTCCAGCTTGACCAGCGGCACATCGCCGGGGTCCAACTCCAGGGCCGCCACGAGGAGATGATAGAATTTGGCCGTATGCAGGTAGGGGTTGTACTGGACCCGGTGGGTGAGGAGGTCCCCCCGGTACGGGGCCTCGCTGGTGAAGCGGTGGAGGCCCACCCGGCGTGACGCCCCGGTGAGGAAGGACAGGATGGCCGACGCCCGGGCGAAGAACTCCATGTCCACCGTGGCGTCGATCCGCAGACGCCGCGCCTTCACCAGCATGTTCCAGACGTCCCGGAGAAAGACCCCGAAGGTCCGGTGGCGGATGGAAAAGATGTTCTCCGGCGGGACCATATCCAGGATGTCGAGGATCGGCCGGTTCTCCTCGAAGACGCAGAAATAGATGTTTTCCCGCCCCACCATCGACGCGGCTCGCTCCAGGGCGCTGTAGGCCAGGACCGTGGCCCCCTGCTCGATGAGCTTGAGAAAGAGGATCTTCCGTACCGGCGTCGGCGCCCTATCCCGGCGCGCCATGGCGTCTCGAATCCGGCGCGCCGCCGTGAGGGCCAGGCAGGCCGCCCGGCCCACCCCGATATCGATGGCCCTGATCGTCTCCGGATTCAACGCCCCGCCCCCCGGCGGGCAATCGCGGCGACCGCCCCGGACGATTCGTTCTCAGGCACCGCCGCCCGACGCCAATAGTCTCTTCCCCACTTGTTCATATGCCAATTTCCCGCGAATGCCCGCGCAGATCGAGATCCTTGAATAATTGTTTCGAAAGTCTCCTCTCGACATCCCCGCCATCCCCTGGCGGGAACCCATGGGAGACGCCATCAATCCCCGGCGGAATCATTCGGGAATGACAAAGAAGGGGCGACATCCCCGCCATCCCCTGGCGAGACCTTTGAAAAATTCCGTTTCCGAGTCCCCCTCGTCATCCCCGAGGCAGCCGGAATATCGTGTTTTCAAGGCGTTCCCGACCCCGGATCTTTCCGGGGCGAAAGGAAAACGTGGATTTTCAAAGGTCTCCTGGCGGGTATCCAGCGTTTTCAAGCATCTCCTGGCTGCCGGATCAAGCCCGTCGGGACAGGATGGGCCGTTTTTCCGTGGTCTCTAATCAGAAATCCCGGGCAATGTCAAACGGGGAATGAGGACTTCGGTCTCCCGCTTCCAGGCGCGCCCGGCGCTGCCGTCGGCGACTGCGGGATCATTACCGGATAACACCCCGCTTCCAGGCGCGCCTGGCGCTGCCGCACGGTAGATTTGTTCTATCTCTTAAGTGGCTGAAAACAGGACGTGCCTCAGTTTTAGCAAATCATTCAAGATCAACTACTTACATTGAGAACAAATCTACCCTGGGCGCTGCCGGCAACTTCTTTTCTTTATCCAAAAAAGATGATATTTAAGGCCCGACTGGGAAGGGGCGCGGGAAGCGGCGCGCCATGGCCCGGGAGGAGGATCGTTCGACGGCCACAGGCAAACTCACATGACGAGGAGGAATCGATGAGGAAAAATGTTCTGCTCACAGTATTGCTGGCCTTGACCTTGACGACGGCCATGGATGCCTGGGCCGCCGAGAAGCCGAGGATCGGCGTCCTCAGGTTTACCAACAACACCCATGCCGCGTGGTGGCACGGCACCACGGGGGAGAACCTCCAGGATATGCTCATCAACGAACTGGCGGCGACGAAACGATTCACCGTGGTGGAGAGAAAGGAACTCGACGCCGTCCTCAGCGAACAGAAGCTGGGGGCCTCCGGCCTGATCAGACCGGAAACGGCGCCGGGCATCGGCAAGCTCACCGGGGCCAGATACCTCGTGGCGGCGACGGTATCGGCGTTTGAAGAAGACGTCGCCGGCAGCGACCAGGGGGTATCCTTCATGGGTCTCTCGGTGGGCGGCAGCAAGGGGAAGGCATATATAGCGGTGGATCTAAAGGTGATCGATGCCGAGTCCGGTGAAATCGCCGACGTAAGGACCGTGGAGGGCACATCCGACTCCTCGGGACTCCGCCTGGGCCTCAATTACGGGTTTTTCTCCGGGACCATGGGCGATAAGGCCAAGACACCGACCGGCAAGGCGATCAGGGCATGTATCGTCGAGATCAGCGAGTATTTGGATTGTTCCCTGCTGGAAGGAAATAACAGTCGCTGCATGGCGGAATATAACGCCAAGGAAAGCAAGCGGCGGCAGAAGACAAAGGGCGCGATCAACATCGAGTAGCGCGTCCCGATAGTCCCCCCCCCGAACGCGAGACGGAGCGGGGGAAGCGGTTTGGCGGGCGGCGGCGTCCCGACCGAAGGGACGCCGGCGACGACGGCGGATTTATGGGACATTCAAGAGGAGGGCGTCATGAAGATATTACATTACGAAGCGATAGAAGCGACCCATTTCGATAGCGAGGCGGCGAAGGCCCTGTCGGGCCGGGTCCTCATCGGCAAGGCCGACGGGGCCGATCACTTCTGCATGCGCCTCTTCGAGTTTCAGCCTGGTGGTTATTCGCCCCGTCACACCCATCCCTGGGAGCATGAGATTTTCTTCCATGCCGGCCAGGGGGAGGTCCTCGCCGACGGCACCTGGAAGCCCGTCCAGGCCGGCTGCGCCGTCTTCGTCCCGCCGGGGGTGGAGCACCAGGTCAGAAACCCGGGGCCGGAAAAGCTCGTGATGCTCTGCCTGGTCCCCCCGGCGGCACCGGAACTGTAGCCGCGACCATTTCCACGGTCGGACCGGTGGGGAAAGCGAAGTCGAGGCCGTCATTTGTGAAAGACATTGCCTGCGTTTGACAATCGCCCCAATAACTGAACTCGAAAGAGAGGCTTGTCATGGCCGCAAAACAGTGGGACAAGGCCCCGGAGATGAGGAGAAATCATGGCGGATCCGTTTGAGAGCGGCGCGATCGGCGCCCTGGAGTTGAAAAACCGTTTCGTCCGTTCGGCCACCTGGGAGGGCATGGCAGATGAAAAGGGCGCCCCCCGGAGGCAATACCTGGAGACCATGACCGCTCTTGCCCGGGGGGGCGTGGGACTGATCGTTACGGGCCATGCCTTCGTCAGCCCCGAAGGGCGGGCCACGCCCTGGCAATTGGCCATCGACCGCGACGAGCGCCTGGAAGGGTTGCGGGAGATAACCGCTGCGGTCCACGCCGCCGGGGGAAAGATCGTCGTCCAGTTGGCCCATGCGGGATTATTTGCCGCCGCCGGCCTCACCGGCCTCCCTCGGCTGGTCGTTTCCCCCCAGGAGAGCAAGGATCCCTCCCCTCAGAAGGAACTGGACAAATCGGGATTGCAGGAACTCATCGACGCTTTCGCCGCGGCGGCGGGGCGGGCCCGGCTGGCGGGTTTCGACGGCGTCCAGGTCCATATGGCCCACGGCTATCTTTTAAGTCAGTTCCTGTCGCCGGCCTTCAACCGGCGGCGGGACGGTTACGGCGGGGACATCCGCAACCGCAGCCGGATTCACCGGGAGATCTGCGGGGCCATCCGGGATAACGTGGGGAGGGATTATCCCCTGTTGATCAAGCTCAACGCCCAGGATTTCATCGACAACGGCCTCACCGTCCCGGAGGCGGCCTCCGCGGCCCGACTCATGGTGGATGCGGGCGTGGACGCCCTGGAGTTGAGCGGCGGGACGCTGGCGAGCGGCCATCTTTCGCCCAGCAGGCCAAGAATCAATGCCCCGGAAAAGGAGGCCTATTTCCGGGAGGAGGCCCGGTGGCTGCGGGAAAACGTCCCGGCACCGCTGCTCCTGGTGGGGGGCAACCGCTCCTATGAAGTCGCCGCCGCGCTGCTGGCCGAAGGCGTCGCCGACTATATCTCCCTGAGCCGCCCCCTCATCCGGGAGGCGGACCTGATCCGGCGCTGGGAGGCCGGGGACCGCCGTCCCAGCGCCTGCATCTCCGACAACCGCTGTTTTGCCCCCGCCTTAGAGGGCAAGGGCATTTACTGCGTCACCGCGGAGAGGGAAGCGGCGCGAAGCGGCGGGAACAGGAGGGAAGAGACGTAACGTCCCCATCCGTTCCCCCCCGGGGGACCCACTGTGGTTCTTTAGAACCATAGTAATTCACTTTCCCCATCCGTTCCCCCCCCCGGGCGCCCCGCAGGGCCCCCGTGTCCTTCCGGCAAGGCTGCTTGAAAAATTTTCTGGTGGCGGGTATGGTTGGTCATCAATCGCGAAGGAGGATGACCGATGGAGAACGATTTTGGAACAAGCGTCCGCCCCAGTTTTGAGGATATTGAGGAGCGATTTAGGCAGTGGCGTGGGCATCGCA
>JASGUC010000038.1 GCA_030057915.1 Pseudomonadota bacterium | reverse complement strand
GCCATTTCCAGTTGGCGCCGCAGGGAAATAGGGGGGTGATTTCCGGAGGCAAAACTTTTTGACCGTCGTCGATTCCACCTATGATTTCAGGTACTTTACCTATGCCGGCGCGCCGGCATAGGTTCGCTGCGACGAGGCGTTTCAGCCTGGGTAACGGTCGTCTCCTATTCCTTCCTATTGAGCAAGTATTCCCTGAGGGCGACGGCTTGATTGCATTCGTTGTCGCTTGCGGAATAGAGAAGGCTGACCCGTCCTCTTGCTGCAAGGTCGCGGAGCCGCTTGACCATTTCTGGCTTTTCCCCAAGTTCGGGAAAATAGCGGCCCTTGAATTCCTCCCCTCGGGAACGATCATGATTGAACCATTTCCGTCTCCGTGCCGGGCGCGACATCCTTCAGCCACAAATCGGCCTTCAGTCCCGCCTTGGTCATACCCCGAGGCCAAATTCTGTCCAACAGGACGCACGGTACAACAGGTTTTTCTCTTCCCTTGCCTCGTCACCCCCTGATATGGTGACGACAAAGAAACCAGAAAAACCAGAGGAATCAAAGGGCTAAGAGAAGCCAAAAAACAATGAAATATCTTTTGCCCATTTTTCAGGAACTAAAGGAAGTAAAAAAAGCGATAGAAGGGGGGGGACCACCGAATCGATGTTTTCGGGGGATATTCAAACTGGCGATTACAGCGGCGGGCGACCGTAATCGTTTCATGGAGGGTTTCGAGGCCATTATGCAAGGGTCTCATCGTGTAAGGGACGGCATTTCAAGGGTCTCGGCTCATGACCCTCAGATCCGAAACAAAGGGGCGCGATGCACCGGAGATTGCAGTTTGTTAAAGATTTCTCCCTTCGGTCGAAATGACAAAAGTCGGCCAGAGGAGGCGACCGATGGACGATGCCAAAATGAATGCCGACCTTGAACGCCTGGAGCGGCTCATGTCCCCCTGCGTCCTCTGCCCCCGGGAGTGCAGGGCAGAGCGTCGGTCCGGGGAAAGGGGTTTTTGCGGCCTCGGGACGGAAATCGTCGTTAGCGACGCCATGCCCCACTACGGCGAGGAGCCTCCTCTTTCGGGGCGTCGGGGCGCCGGGACGGTCTTCTTCTCCTCCTGCAATCTCCGCTGCATCTTCTGCCAGAATCACCAGATCAGCCGGAAGACCACCGGCAGCGTCCTGACCCCGGAGGAACTGGCGGAGGTCATGCTTAACCTCCAAGACCGGGGATGCCACAATATCGACGCCGTGACGCCGACCCACCAGACGCCCCCCATCATGGCCGCCCTGGACATCGCCCGTCGCCGGGGGCTTGCGATCCCCTATATCCATAACTGCGGCGGCTACGAGTCTCTGGAGGCGATACGCAATCTGGAAGGGCGGGTGGAGATCTATATGCCGGACATGAAATATGGCGACGACGACCTCGCCAGGGTCTTTTCCGGGGCGGAGGAATATCGCCGCCATGCCCGGGCGGCCCTGACGGAGATGGCACGACAGGTGGGGGACGACCTCGAACTGCGGGAGGGGGTCGCCGTCCGGGGGCTCCTCATCCGCCATCTCGTGCTCCCCGGATGCCTGGAAAACAGTTTCACCGTCCTGGACGACATCCGCGCCGCCGTCTCCAACCGTATGCCGCTGAGCATCATGTCCCAATATACGCCGGCGGCCCAGGCCCGCCACCATCCCCTGCTGGGCCGGCGGATTCGCCGGGACGAATACCGGCGGGTCGTGGATTACGCCCTGGCGCTGGGCTTCTCCCAGCTCTTCGTTCAGGAGGTGGACAACCGCCACCTAATTCCCGATTTCCACCGGGACGACCCCTTTGCCTGGGAATGACGACGCGAGCGCCGGCGCTCCCCGGTCGCCGCGGCGAGAATGACGGTCACAAAGACAAAAGGGGGGAGATATAAAATCGCCCCCCCTAAGGCATCACGCCTTCGCTACTCCCTTACGAGCAAAACGGAACATTTTGCGCCCCTGACGACCTTCTCTGCCACATTCCCCATCACCAAGTGTTTGATAAAGCCGGTTTTGCCGTGGGCGCCCAGCACGATCAGGTCTATGTCCTTGTCTTGCTGCTCCTTCAGTATCTCACCGCCCGGGTCGCCCTCCCTAATATCAAAGGTCACATCCAGATCCTTATACTCCGCAAATTTTGCAAGCTCTTTCTGCATACTCTGCTTGGTTCCCTCCACTACCTCCTCTTTCACTCTTTGCAAGGATGCATAATCGACGCAGTAATCCGCGACGCATTCCCGGATGACATCATTCACATGGAGCAGATAGACCTTTGAATTGAACTGTTTTGCCAACTCCAATGCCTGCCTCAGGGCCTTATCGGCGTATGCTGAATAATCTGTCGGTACGAGGATCTTTCTTGGCGCAAACATTTTCATCGTCTCCTTTCTGGCAAGTTTTTGCATTACCTGGCGAAATTACACCCGCACGACTTCCCTAAACCGAACCCTTCGAATATCCACGCCTTCTCGTCGCCCCGGCAAATACCGGGGTCGGGAACGCCTTGAAATAGCAGTATTCCGGCTTCCACTGGGATAAGGTCCAAGGTCCAAAGTCCGATGAGAGCTTTGAATAACCGCCATTTTTGTCATTTCGACTGAAGGGAGAAATCCATGCCCCGAATGTAATGAGGGATCTTAGGATTTCTCGGTTGCTTCGCTCCTTAGAAATGACATTTTTCAAAGATTAGGATTTCTCGTCGCTCGCGCTCCTCGAAACGGCGTTTTTCAAAGGTCCTAAACCTTTTTGATCGTTCGCGTACGCCGGACAATCATGACGATTCATGTGATGTTTGCCGAAGCTGTGGCGCCGTCCGCAATGGGCTGCCCTTGCTGCTTATGGAAGATGGAGCTATACGGATAGACATCGCTTTTCGATGCGAGAATATAGATCGGTTGTTTTTGCTTGTCAAGAAATATCGCCCCTGGATCGAGACACCCGGGTCGCCATTGCCGGGATTCCCCCATGCGCCCGGCCATGCCGTCGTCGGCAGGCCTTTTCACCGGAGTCCGGATCATCGTGTTAGCTCGTAGCTCGTAGCTCGTGGATGGAATCCATGGGCCTCCTGCCACGAACTACGAGCTATGAGCCAGGAGGCCCATGCACGTCCGGGACGATAAATGTTTTCGGGTTTTTGCCGGAGGCTCACGATGCCTTGGAAAGCTCCTTTTGAATCGCCAGACCAAGATTTTCCAGCGCATAGGGCTTCCTGACGAAACCTCCGGCGCCCAATGCCTGGACCTCCCGAACCCGCTCAGTTTCCGTGTAGCCGCTGATAATAACCGCCTTCTGATGGGGATTGATCGCCATGACGCGCCGGTAAGTCTCCAGGCCGTCCATTCCCGGCGCCATGATCATATCCAGGAGCATCAGATCCGCCGGGTGGGAGGCCAGGTAGGAAACCGCTTCCTCGCCGCTGGACACGGCGACGGCCCGGTAATTCAGTCTGGTCAACATGCTGACGGCAAGTTCTCTTTGTCCTTCCATGTCGTCCACTACCAGTATCGTCTCCCCCGCGCCCAGGTACTGCTCGATCGAGGCCCGCGGCTTGTCTTCCGGCAGTCCCTCCCTTGTCGCCGGGAAATATAGCGTGAAGACGCTTCCCGCGCCCTCCTGGCTGCGCACGTCGATGTAGCCCGCATGGTCCTTGACGGTCCCCCAGACAACCGCCAATCCCAGTCCCGTGCCGCTTTTTCCCATGGTCTTTTTCGTATAGAAGGGCTCGAAGATCTTTTCGAGGTCCCGGGGCGCTATCCCCTGGCCGGTGTCGGAGACGGAGAGGACAACGTAATCCCCTTCCTTCACGTCGTCATATCCCCGGATGGGGACGTCCAGATAACAATTCTCGGTTTTTACGACAACCTCTCCCGGTCCGGCCATCGCTTCCGCCGCATTGACGACGAGGTTCATCACCGTTTTGGACAGATGGACGGAAGACCCCTTGATGTTCATCAAATCGTCGCCCAAGTCCTTTATGAATGCCACCTGAGGATGGTCGTCCCGCAGCTTTGCGAAATCGGGGGTCTCGAAATAGGCGGACAGCACATGGTTAAGATTGACGACATCCGCCACCGTCACGCCTCTCCGGGCCAAGGTGAGCAGATCCTGAATGATCGCGGCGCCTCTCTCGCCGGACTGAAGAATGTTGGCGGCATACCGCCGCAGGGGATCTCCCTCCGGTATCTTCAGGAGCATCAGCTCGGAATAGCCGACCAATACCCCCAACACATTGTTCAGGTCGTGGGCCACCCCCCCCGCCATGGCGCCCAAGGCCTCCATCTTTTCAGCCCGCGCGAGGCGCTCTTCCAGGCGCTTGCGCTCCGTATCGTTGCGGAGGCACTCGATGGCGCCGATAACCTCGCCCTGGGAGTTGCGCAATACGGAGGCCAGGGAGGACAGATGAACGTCGTCGTGAGACAGAGCCAGGGCATGGGCCTCGCCGAAGAGGAGATCCCCCGCCTGTCGGACAGCGGCGTACTGTCTTTCAATCTCCGGATCGGGATGAAGGGCCAGGTCGATCAGGAGGGGTCTCCTTTCGCCATGAAGGGGAAGGGCATACTCCATGTCCCCCTTCCCGAGCATCTCCTCTTTCCTGACGCCCGTGAGGGTTTCCATGGCCCGGTTCCAGGCGATCACCCTGCCGTCCCTGTCGATGACCAGAGTGGCGTCGGGGAGAAAATCGATAATGTCCGCAAGTCGTTGCCGTGATTCCTTCAACGCCTCTTCCGATCGTTTCCTGTCGGAGATGTCCTCGATAGACGCCTCGTACAGGGGCAGATTCTCCTTGCTCCTCGTGGCACTGGCATTAATGGAGACCCAGACCTTGTTGCCCTTTCCCGTATAGATTTCCGTCTCGAAGGCCCGGATGACCCCATTGTCGGCAAGCACGCCAAACAAATACGCCGGCGTATCCGGATTCTTGAAGCGAAGGGATTGAATATGGGTGATCGCCGCGAACATATCCGTCGTTGAGTCATATCCCATTATGCGCGCAAAGGCCGGGTTAGCCGCGACAATTCCGCCCTCGGGCGTAATCTGGCAGATCCCCTCAATGGCATTGTCGAAGATGGACCGATATTGACTTTCACTGCGACGCAACTCCCGTTCCGATTTCCAGAACTTCAATAGGCTCGAGAGAGAGAAGATCGTCGCAACGGTCAGAAGGGGAATCAGGGGGGAAAGGATGATCCCTTCGCCGCGGAAGGACCAGCACGAAACGGACCACAGCCCGATGGATAGCGCCAGCAGGAGCAGAAGGCTCCACTTCGCGTGTGTCCTGATGAACAGAATCGTCGTCAGAAGGCCGGCGAAAAGGATGAAAAAGAATTCCAGGCCCGAAATCCATGACGGCCGTCGAACAAAGTGCGACTGAAGGATATTCTGAGCGACCGTGGCGTGGATTTCCACCCCGGGCAAAAACGGATGCACGGGCGTTGTTCGCTTCTCTCCCAGGCCCGTTGCGGAGGCGCCGACGAAAACGATCTTGCCCTTCATGGACGCTTCGGGAAGGCGTCCGGCAAGGAGGTCCGCCGCGGAAATATAGGGGAACGCCCTTTCCTTGTCCAGATAACGAATGAGCATGTTGCCGATGCCGTCCACCGGGATGACGACATCCCCAAGGAGAATCTCGGACGGTTTGCCGGCGCTCATCCTGACGGATGCCTGCCGGATGTTCTTCCGCTTCATGACCGTGGCCAGAGCGAGGCTGGGAAAAAACGCCGGCTCCCGATGGCCCGGATTGTACCGAATGATCAGGGGGATTCTCCTCACCAGGCCATCAATATCGAAAGGCGCGTTGATAAATCCGCTTGCGGCGACCGCGGCGTCGAACATCGGCAGGTTGCAGACGACCCCTGACGCCGGGTGAAAGGGCATATCTTTCGGATCGGCCCCCCGTGCGCCGAGAATCGCGAGCGGAATCGGGTGAAGGACACATTCCTCGGAAGATGCCATGCCGTCATCGAAAAGGAATTTCCGTGCGAGGACGAAAGGGCCGTTCCGCAGGGTTTCCGAGAGCAGGCGGTCGTTATTCATGCCCACCGGCGGCATATTCTCCATGGGCGGAGCGACCCCGTAGGTTTTCCTGATCCGCCGGAGAACGACGTCCAACGATGTCCGGTCCTCCTCGGCAAAAAGCATGTCCACCCCGATGGCGGAGGGACCGCGCTCCTGGATCGCCTTCAGCAGACGCGCAACCAGATAGCGAGGCCAGGGCCATTGACCAAACTCTTTAAGGCTGCCTTCATCGATATCGACGATGAGGACGTCCGTCGCGGGTCTGCCGCTGGGGTTTTCCCTGAGGATCGTGTCGTAGAAGCGTAATTCGAGAAAACGGAAAAAAGGGGGTTCGAAGATATAAAGGAGAGAGAACAGAGACGTCACCACGATTCCCAACAAAAACAACTGAAAATCACTTCTCAGGGCTTTCCAGGGATTCGTCGGGAGTAACGGCATCCTTGTAGGTTCCGGGGACTTTTCGTCTCGCCTATGGCAAACGGCCAAGCACGGCGGCATAACCGCGCATGGGGCATCTTCAGGAACGGCCGGCGGTTATCTGATTACAATCTCGACCCGGCGATTTTCGGGCGCCGCCACTCCATCATCGGTCTTGATCAACGGATTGTCTTCCCCGTGGGACGTTATCTCGACAATCCCCGCATCTACCCCTTTCTGTATAAGGAGCTGCCTCACCTGGGCCGCCCGCTCAAGGCCCAATCGAAAATTTCTGCTTCTGTCGCCCACCCGGTCCGTATGTCCCACTATGGAGACCTCCGCCGGCCTTGTCCCGCTAATCGACATCATAAGCTCTTCCATGACGCGGATGGACTCCGAGGTCAACTGCGTCGAATCGCTGAGAAAGTAGAGAATATAATGCCTGGGGGCCGGGGGCATGGCCTCCATGGCCTCTCCGAACATATTCTTGATCCGCTCCTCTGGCATGAGGGCAGGTGACTCCGGCGCCGTCCGCGACGAACGTATCGCCGTTGCCTGGTTCGGCGCGTCCAGCAGTTGCGCCCCTCCCTGATTGGCTACTTCGATGACGCCCGTTTTCCCATCCCGATCAGGCAAAAGGACGACAACGCTCTTCCGGGCGCAGGCGCCCAACAGCGCGACGATGGAGATTACGAGAAAAAGCCGGACAAGAAAAGAATTCATGAGGATTCCTCGGCAGTCGTCCGATCTAGGGTCGGCGTGGATATCGCGCCGGCCCCTCGACCCCTATCACTCCGCGATCCGAACGGCGAACCGTGTGCCGCGAATGGCGATATCGCCCACGGGAGTCGAAAATTTCACTGACTCGGGGGATAGCTTCCCGATGATTCCGGAAGCGAACTCCACGCAACCCTTCAGCATCCTTGCCACCAGGCTCAAGTTTCCCTCCCCGGGGGAAAAATTGAATTCGCTGACGGTCACCGCGCTGTTCGAGCCCAAGGCAATCAGGGTGTCATCCTTGAGCGTCACCCCGAGAGAGCTGTTCGCCCCTGTTTTCAGGATGTCGTTTTTAGATATCTTTTCGTTGATTCGCGCCGGGATAACGGTCTCTCCCCTTTCAATGAACGCCTCCCCCTTGGCCGTTTTTACATAGCCGACGACGGCGTCCGCCGCCTGCGCCGCGGCGGCAAAAAAGGAAATTATCAGGGCGGCAAGGATAATTCTTGCGATCATAAGCTTATTCTCCGTTTTGCGCTCATGGACGCCACCCCTATAATCCGGCGCAAAAAAAATTGTCAACGATGATTGTGCCCGCCAGCAGGGCCAATCGGTTCTCCTCGAAAGAAGCGAAAAATAGCGGCTTTTCCATGTTTTGCAGTCACGAGAAATCGAGCGCTTGCGGGAAGAACGAATTTGCCCGGCGTCCGCAAACAGGGTAAATTTGTTCTCTATGTAAGTAGTTGATCTTGAATGATCTACTAAAACTGAGGCACGCCCTGTTTTCAGCCACTTAGAGATAGAACAAATTTACCGTGCGACCGCAAAGAAAAGGCTTGACACGCCTATTTCCAGTCCTTAAAATACCACTCCAGAAGAGGCAAGTTCTTGCCAAATCAGGATAGCTCCTTTCATTTTTCGTGTTTAGGCCGTGTTCTGCGGCAACATCCTCTCCCGTATTTCAAAAAAGGGCATACTGGGTGTGACGCATGGCATTTTTTAGTGATGCATACGGCCGCCTTCGGCGGGGAATGCGTTGCCCAAGCGGGCTTTTTCGGCAAAGGCTATCGGCCCGATTCATGGCGGCGTCGGAAAGGCCTTCATTGGTGGACGAAAGAAACAAACTCGTTTGATAGCACTCAGGAGGTAGTTATGTTGCAAACACAGCGCAGACTGATCGTCATCGGCCTGATTTTCTCCATCCTGTCCGCGGGATGGATCACCCAGGCCGCGGCCTTCTCCGTGGATGTAAAGCATCTGTACTATTACGATCCATCGGGACCAAGGGAAATCGATTACGACTTTTCGGCGGCAGGCGCCGCTCCTCCTCAAACCCCGCCCAATAATATCGAGATTCCCATGACCAATCCGCCTATCCTGCGGAAACACGCCGCGGATAGAGCCTTTCGCTTCGGCAATATTCCCGAGGTGGGCGCCGCGACAGTCACCCTGGAGGCCACGGAGCAGGTCGGCAGGATCACCACGACCGGGGGAGGGGCGATCCTGCAAGGCGCCTCGTCCGGGCCCCCGCCCCAGGCGGCCACATCCTGGACCTTCTCCTTGAAACTACAGAATTTTGTCGGCATTGCCGACCCGACAAAGAGTTACCGGTTCGAGATCGGCGCCGCGGCCCCTCACAACGCCGGGCCCCAGCCCCGCTTCCGGGGGGTCTGGAATGCCTCGGGGCGGCTGGAGTTGAGTACCGCTATCCATGACGACGCAGGGCAAGGGACGACCCTGTGGTCGGGAACGAACCCCGTGGTTTTCACCGGTTTGACGCCCACCACCACCGTCCTGGAGTTGAAAATCATAAACGACGGCACAAATGTCACTTTTTCCTACAACAAGGACGGCGCGGGCTGGACGAACATGCCGGGGGTTTACGCCATCGCCGCCGGTATCGTCTTCAACAGTCTGCCGATGCGATTCCCGTATTTATACATGGAAGAGGAGGCGCCCCAAAGCCCCTTCGTGGTTAACTCCCATCACTGGGACGACAGCCGGGGCAATGCCTATTACGCCTGGGCCCGAGTGGAAGACCCCGGACAGACCCTCTACAGCGGTGTTTCCATGCACAGTCAGGGCTATCTGGCGGAGACGCCCCTGACCTACAACAGCGCCGGCGGTTACTGGTCGCTCCCGGGGACCCTTTTTGACGACGACTTCAATGACAATAGCCTCGACCCCGCCAAGTGGACCCCGGGGGGAGGGCCGGCCTTACAGGTGACGGAAAGCGATGGGATGCTCAAGGTGGCGCGGACGACCGACGCCGCCGGGTATGCCCGGAGCCGATTCGTTATCATCAATCCATACGCGCCAATCGTTTTACAATCCAAAATAACGGCCGGCCATGGGGGCAAAGATTTCTTCCGAGGCGCCTTCGGGCTGCGTTTCTGGGAGACGCCGGATGTTGCCGGCGGCACCATTGTGAAGTCCGCCTACGTTTCCCATATGTATTATAAAGATCGGGGTGATTCCGATTTCTATCTGGACAGCGGCATGGCCAGTTACATGAATGCTCCCCCCAGTGTGAAAACGACGGCCATCTGGGATGTCCCATTCCTCGAAAGAATCGTTTACAACCCCACGACGGGTGTGGCGGAACTCTGGATCGATGGCATACAGAAGGCGACCGCCAACATCGGCCCTCTGCCTCCGACGGCAAAGTATATGGATGTCATGATGGAATCGTTCAGTTGGGGGGTGGCGGGGCCATATTATTACTTTGATGACCTGTCGGTATCCCAGCCATGGGTGGGGGGAGCCGTCTTTTTAAGCGCCAACTCTCCGCCCACCGGCGATGTGGTCTTCAATTTCACCGCAACCAAAAAGGGCGGGGGTACCGAAACCGCCACCCGGGCCATCACAGGCTACGTTACGGAATTTGCGACCAATCTCCAACCGAAGGGCAATGTGAGCATCGCCACGCCGACCTTCTCCTGGACCGGCATCGCCGGCGCGACGCATTACGGCATTGAGGTTTCGGACGCCGACGGCAATCGCATCTGGAATCGGTACAACATCCCCCCGACAACCACGAGCACGCCCTACGCCGGACCGGCCCTGGTGAGCGGTCAGACTTACCACTACCACATCGTCTCCACCATCGTCGTCAACGGGATAGGAAACACCTCCTTTGCCGGAGGCGACTTCACCTACCTTGGGACGCCCGGCGAAACGATCGCTTTCAACGGCTGGGCAAAGACCGCTCCCAACTGGCCCTCGACGGACGGCATGACGGCTTTGCAGGGAACGACGGTTTCCGCGTACCAACCGGGGACGCCGCCGATCTTGATCGAAACCGTCCCAACAGACGGCGCCACCGGCGCATTCTCCCTGACGGGGATCCCGAAGTCCACGACCTTTTATCTGCTGACGCAGCCGCCGGGGTCCGCCTATGCGCCCGTGCTGAGCAAGTACTTCAACTGGGACAAGAACATTCAGGCCCTGCTGCCCTTCAGCCTCTTTACCGCGGGCCCGACTGGACAGTACCCCTCCGCGTTTGGCAACACGCCGGGAACCGGGTTGATCGTCGGCCGGGTGGCACGGAAGGACAGCCCGACCACTTTCCTTGCCGGGGCGACCATCGAGGCGCGGGAATGGACACCAGGCGATCCGCCGGTTCTTGGCGCGACTTACCCGGTGGCCTACACCAGCGGATCGGCCACCGGAACCGACGGCATTTACATGGTCAAGAACATCCCCAACGGGAAGCAGGTACGCCTCACGGCAACCCTGGCCGGCCATACCTTCGAGTCCAACGGCGCCATCGTGCCTACCCAAGCGGGCTTCATCTCCGAAGAATCCTTCTTCGGCGTTGCTTCGACCGCCCCGACCATTGCCGGCCTTTCCGCCACCTCCGGGGCCTACGGCAGCGATTTGACGATTACAGGCGTCAATTTCGGCGACGTCCCCGGGAGGGTTCTGATCGGCGGATCTGACACCGGCATTGCCATCAAGAACTGGACGAATACCTCCATTACCGTCACCGCCGCCAGGAGCGGAAACGTCGTGGTGGTTGCGGGAGGGGTATCCAGCAGTCCCTCCGCTCAGAGCTTCCAGGTGACGTCGCCCTACTTCACGATCGATGTCATGAATCCGACGATCAAGGTCATCAAGGGCCAGAAGGCGGAATTTATACTGAAGGCCGGCTTTTATAACGGCTTCACCACGGCAGGGATCACCCTGAGTCTTCAGGGGGGCGATGCCGCCGCCCTGTCCGGCAAGGACGCCTTTATTCCCGCACCGCTTCTGAGCCCGGGGGGCGTCGTCCTCGCAATCGATACGAAGAGTTTGAGTGCGGGCGTCTATACCGCCGACATCCAGGCACTCCATGGGGGAGTGCCTTTCCCGGCGGGAACGTTCACCCTCCAGGTGGTAACCGTGAAGGACATTCAGTTCTATGAATTCAACAACGATACAAAAACCTACCTGATCAGCAAGAACGTCACCGCCCAGGGTCAGCTCGTCGGCCTGCTTACGGAGGTGACCGGATCGGACAACGAGATATTTTCCGGCGACGCGGACATTGCGCTCAGCGCCACATCTCCGATCCTGGGCGTGTACAAGCGCTTTTGGGGATACGACATCTACGCCCAGGACAATGGGACCGTAGGGCTCCGGGCAACCGCTCCCGATGGAACGGAGCGGGAACTGCCGATTACCGTGAACTTCCCGAAGACATCCTGGGTATCCTACATCGGCTTTGACGTCTCCCCGGTCCACAACAATCGGACAGCACCCATCATCTGGTCCGCCGTCGGCACCACCGAGCTGAGATGGATCGGCTGTGAAACCTCTGGAATGATGAATTTCCAGACGGATTTTCTGGATAAGTTGGTTCGTTCCAGCGATGGAAAGTCGGCTACCTCGACCTTCAACCTGCAGAATCCGCCGGTGGACATAGGGACGGCGATCTTTTACGCCGCGACCGAGGACGGAAAGGCCAAGGCCGTTGTGCCCCTGAAGACGATCAACGCCCCCGGGACGTCTCTCCTGGCCTTTCAGATCAAGAACGTCGATCAGACCCCCATCCAGGGTATGATCACGCTGCACTTCTTCGGCGAGGACAACCAGTTGAAGTTTTCCCGGGATATATTCCCGATGCATGCTGGCGTGGGCCCCGTCCTGGTCGGCAACATTCCCCCCGGGACCTATAAGCTCCTCTTCGCGCCGAAAAGTACCAACGTCATCCCGCGGTGGTGGCCCAACGCCATCGACGTTTCCCGGGCCGCGCCGCTGACCTTCGGGGCGGATGATACGGTAGGCAATGTTTACTTCTTTGCCCTCTCCCAGCCGGCCGGCGGCACGGTCACCCTGGAAACGAGCAGCAAGCACTTCGGCTCCGCCGTCGCGGCCACGGGAACGATAAACGTGACGGCCACGCCGGGGACGGTCTGGGTGGCGATGAGCAACGTTCCGTGGATCAGTTGCGCGACGACGGGCGCCGGGAATGGAGTCGTCACCTACAACGTGTTGGCAAACCCGGGCAGTGGGTCAAGAACGGGCACGATCACCATCGGGGATCAGACCTTCACGGTCGGACAGGCGGGGACCCTCCTGAAGGGAGACATCAACGACGACGGAAAGATCGATCTGGTTGACGCCATCCTGGCCCTACAGGCGCTGGCCGGGAAGACGCCCGTCATCCGCAGCGATTATGTCGCTTCCGGCACCGATGTGAACGGAGACAATAAGGTGGGCCTGGCCGAGGTATTATATATCCTCCAGGGGGTGGCGGGACTGCAAAGGTAAGCGCGGACCGAATCTCATGCCGGGGGCAGGCGCAACGAGAGGCGACTATGTCCAAATAGTTGCGGAAATTTTCAGATGATCGACAGATGATTCAATCCGGCGGCCGCCGACCGTGGCCGCCGGATTGTTCTTTTATCCGCCGCCGGCCGGCGGGGAGGAATGGCGTCGCCGGCCAATACGGGGCTTAGTATGACGGCCAAGGGCCGAGGGGAGGACATATTCGCCAGCGGCAATACGGGGCGTGGTTCCATGCGCCCCCCCACGGTAGTTCTGTCCGGAACAACCTCGGAGAGGCGCCGCCTGCTTGACCGCCTGTTTGACCGTCGGGGTGTCCGTCGGGATGTCCGATTGTGCGGCGGCCCCGTGCGGTCGGCTTTGGACCTCTTGACTTATGACGGCTTTTCCGCCAATAATCATGCCGTTTGAAGAGGCGCCAACGGAAAGCCATGTTTGCCGAAAAGATCACCCCTTACTATCGGAATCTGATCGACCGGATCTGCCCGGACGGGCCCCTGGCCTCGATGGTGCGTCATTCCGATCGGGAACGGCAAATCCGGCCGGAAGAAAGGGCTGATCCCACCGGAGATGGACGCTGGCAGCGCGGCGCCAACGGGAGATTGATCCACCATTATCCCGGCCGCGCCCTCCTCTTGGTCACGGACCGCTGCGCCGCCCATTGCCGTTTCTGTTTCAGAAGACACAGGCTGAGCCGCCCTTCTCCCGATCTCACGACGGAGGAATTGACGGAGGCCTGCGCTTACCTTGCCGCCCACGGGGAAATCCATGAGGTCATCCTCTCCGGCGGCGATCCCCTGTCGCTGGCCGATGAAGACCTCACGGCCGTCATCGGCGCCGTCAGGAAGGCGGGGGCGCGCTCCGTGCGCCTGCACACCCGGTATCCCGTCTATGACCCCGCCCGATGCGAGGGTTTCGGCCCCGTGGCGGCGCAACTGGACGCCATCGTCGTTCATGTGAACCATCGACTGGAAATCACGCCAGAATTCCTGCGGGCGGTTCGGGCGTTGCGGCCGGCGCGATTCCTGCTGAATCAGAGCGTGCTGCTCAAAGGCGTAAACGATACGGAGGAAGAATTGGTGGGGTTGTCGGTCGCCCTCGGAGAAGCGGGGATCCTCCCCTACTATCTCCATTACCCCGATCTGGCGCCGGGGATCTCCCACTTCCGGATCCCCCTGGAGAGCGCCATGCGACTGGTCCAGGCGCTTCCGGGACGGCTTCCCGGCTACCTGGTACCCCGACTGATCCTCGACATCCCGGACGGAAAAGGCAAGATCGTCCTGGCCGGCCAGGGCAGGCGTCGGCGCGCCGCCGGCGTCTATCTGTTCACGGCCCCCCTGACCGGCGAAACGGTGACATATCGGGAGGCCCTGTAAAGACGTCCTTTTACGGCGGCCCCCGGTCCGCCAACCAACGCCGCTGGACGGACACGACGTGGCTGCGTGCAGATGATGAACGATTTCTCACAGTTAGGAAGGATATTGCTGATCGCCGGCCTGGCCATCGCCGGCATGGGCCTCCTCGTCATGCTGGGCGGCAAGCTCCCCTGGCTGGGCAGGCTGCCGGGGGATATCTTCTACCGGGGAGAAAGATTCACCTTTTACTTCCCCCTTGCCACCAGCGTCATCGCGAGCATTGTCCTTACCCTCATCCTCTGGCTCATCACCAGGAGATGAGCATGCCCGGCCCCGGCAGGATCAACCGTCTCTGGGGGAGGCCTTTGAAAAACGCCGCCTCGGAGGCCCTGTCGTCTTGCCGGCGGAAGCCGGAATGCCCTGTTCTCGAGGTGTTCCCGACCCCGGATTATATCGGGGCGAACGGTAAATTCAATTGGTTCTTGGATCGGCCTTGCATTGGCGCGGCGGATTCGATGAGTTTGGCGATTGAATCGTGGCGATTCATATGAAACGCTCATGACGGCGAGCCGTCACAAAGGGGGATGAAAATGTGAGACCCATCCCCGCCTTGATCCTCACCTTGCAGGGGAGGAAAATGATTAGTGAATGAATGCAGGCATATAGGAGCGCATTTTCAGGTGAAAAACCGGAGAGGAGAGGACATGAAGGTATTGCGCAAGATAATCGAAATCGACGCGGAACTCTGCAACGGCTGTGGGAACTGCGTCCCGGGATGCGCGGAGGGGGCGCTGCAAATCGTCGCCGGCAAGGCGCGGGTCGTGGCCGAAAGCTACTGCGACGGCCTGGGGGCCTGCATCGGCGACTGCCCCACCGGGGCGCTGCGCCTCGTCGAGCGGGAAGCGGCGCCTTTCGACGAAGAAGCGGTGGCGCGGCGCCATCCGGCGGCCGGAGATTCCCTCTCCCTACCCCGCGGATGCCCCTCCGCCCATATAATGATCCTCGATCCGGCCGCTTCCTGTGCGGAGGCAAACCGACCCAGGGAGATCCTGGGGGGCAAGGGCGCGACTCACGAGGGGGAAGGCGGCAGGGATGGGGAGGTCCATGCCTGGAGAGGGGAATCGGCCCTCACCCACTGGCCGGTAAAGATCCGGCTTGTCCCTCCCCACGCCCCTTTTCTGAAGGGCGCCGATCTCCTCGTCCTTGCGGACTGCGCGGCCCTGGCCATGCCGACCCTTCACCGCGATCTGATAAAGGGCAAGGTGGCGCTGATGGGGTGTCCGAAATTCGACGACGTCCAGGGTTATACGGAGAAGTTTGCCGATATCTTCCGCATCGCGGACATCCGGAGCGTCACCACGGTTATCATGGAGGTTCCGTGCTGCTCGGGACTGCCCATGATCGTAAAAAAGGGAATGGCCGAGGCCAACAGACATATCTCCGGAGAAGAGGCGGTGGTCGGCGCCGCGGGGGGGATCCTGAGGCGCCGGTAACGAAACGGGCGGAACCGGCGCGCCATCCGCCCCTGCCTCTCTGGATGGCGGAGGAGAAGCGCGGGACGACCCGCGGTTTGCTGCCGGCGTCGGTGCCTTGTCCGTTCACCGTCCGGTCATCCCCAGAGAATCAGCCCCGTCTCCAGTTTCGAGGCCAGGCTCTCGTGCCGGGGGATAACCCGGAGGCCGTAATTATACAGTCCGTTTTCCCGGACGACATAATCCGTGGAAAAGGTGAGGATACCCTCCGGCGATCTTCCGACGATCTCCAGGGGGACGCATTCCGGCGGCTGGACAAAATCGTGGCCGTTCCGGCGGCCGATCATGATCTCCACCAGGATCTCCTCCGGCGCGAGCTTGCCGGGATCGATCCGAGCGCTGACCTTCAGGGGCTGATCCACCATGATCGTATCGCCGTGGATCCCCTCGACGCTCACATCCACGAGCCTGAGGGAGGAAAAACGCATGGGCAATTTTCCTTTCCAATCGGCCAGCCGCCGGGCGAGGGCATGTCCCTCGGCGGCAAGCTCGCACTCCCGTTGCGACGCCGGTCCGTACATATCCTGGAGATACTCCTGAAGCATCCGGTCGGTGTTGAAGCGAGGGGCCAGGCTCTGCATCGATTGCTTGACCGTCGTGAGCCACTTGACCGGCATGCCCGCGGCATCTCGGTCGTAAAATGTCGGGATCACGATGTTTTCCAAAATATTGTATAACGACTGACCATCCTCCGCATCGGCATCGGCGGGCGGTTCCTCATAGCCCTTCAGCGCCGGCCCGATCGTCCAGCCGTTGGCGCCGTTGTATCCCTCCACCCACCAGCCGTCGGAAACGCTCAGGTTGAGGACGCCGTTGATCACCACCTTCATGCCGCTGGTCCCGCTGGCCTCGAGAGGGCGACGGGGATTGTTGAGCCACAGATCGACGCCCTGGACGAGATGACGGGCAACCCGAATGTCGTAATTCTCCAGGAAAAAGACCCGTCCCCGGAAGCGGTCGTCCCGGCAGACCCCCATGACCTTTTCCACCAGATGCTTGCCGACGCCGTCGTTGGGGTGGGCCTTGCCGGCAAACACCAGATGAACGGGCCGGTGGGGATGGTTGACGATCCGGTCCAGACGATCCAGGTCGGCAAGGATCATGTCCGCCCGCTTGTAAGGGGCGAAACGCCGGGCAATGCCGATCATCAGCGCCCCGGAATTCAATCGGGAGAAGAGTTCCTCCCGCCTGACATGAGCCGGGCCGTATTTCGCCCCCCTTCTGGTGATGTCCTCCCGGATCAGGTCGATGGTCTTCTGTTTCAGTTCGTAACGCACCCGCCAGAGGAGGGCGTCGGGGATATCCTGGACGCGACGCCACCGTTCGGGGTCGTGAAGATTCCTTTCCCAATCCATCCCCAGATAGGCGTCGAGGAGATTGCGCATCCGGGGGGCGAGATAGGAGAGGACATGGACGCCGTTGGTGATGTGTCGGATAGGGATGTCCGCATCGTCGAAGCCTTTCCAGACCTCCCGCCACATGCGTCGGGACACCTGTCCGTGGACCAGGCTCACGGCATTGCTCCGGATGGTCATCTTGAAGGCGAGGATATTCATGAAGAAATCCGTCTCCTCTCCGTCGCGCCGGCGTCCCAGCTCCCAAAACCGCGCCCACGAGAGTCCCGAGCGCTTGATGAAGCCGGAGAAGTAATGTTCCATGAGTTCCCGGGAAAAGCGTTCGTTGCCCGCTTCCACGGGGGTATGGGTCGTAAAGACGCTGCTGGCCCGCACCACCTCCGCCGCCTCTTCGAAGGTCAGATTCTCTTCTTGCATGAGGGACTCGATCCGTTCTAAGACGAGAAAGGCCGAATGACCCTCGTTGATATGATAGACCCGGGGCCGGATCCCCAGCTTTTTGAGGAGCCGCACCCCCCCCACCCCGAGGAGGATCTCCTGTTCGATCCGCGTCTTCTGATCGGCGTTGTACAATCGGGCGGTGATGGTCCGATCCTGCGGGGTGTTGCGCGGCACATCGGCGTCCAGGAGATAGAGGGATACCTTGCCCACCTTTACCTCCCAGATGTTGGCAAAGAGGGTCCGTCCGGGCAGATCGATGGCGATCTGCACCTCCTTCCCCCTGTCGTCCTGGACGATCCGGACGGGCATGGTGGAGAAATCGTTTTCCGGGTATGTCTCCGTCTGGCGGCCATGTTCGTCGATCGCCTGGCGGAAATAGCCGTTCCTGTAGAGGAGGCCCACGGCCACCAGGGGCAGATTCAGGTCGCTTGCCGTCTTGAGATGATCCCCCGAGAGGGTTCCCAATCCCCCCGAATAGATGGGAAGGCATTCGTGGAGTCCGTATTCGGCGGAAAAATAGGCCACCGGAGAGGCCCAGCGGAGGCCTGCCTTGGCGGAGATACGACGCCGGGGGCCCTTCTCGCCCAGATACTCGTCGAACTGCTGGATGACCCGATCATAAAGGCCCAGGTAAGTGGCGTTGGCCGCCGCTTCCCGGAGGATTTCCGGGGAAACCGACTCCAGCATGCGCACGGGGTTGTTGCCCATCTCCGCCCAGAGCTTCAAATCGAGGGTGGCATACAGATCCAGGGCCCAGGGGTTCCAGGTCCACCAGAGATTGTAGGCCATCTCCCGGAGCCGGACGATCCGCTTAGGAAGATTCGCCACGGCGGTGAAGGCGCGGAAGTGGGGCTGGGAGGAAACGGCGCCGGCGTACACATGCCGGGCCTCCGTCCGCTCCGCCTTTGCCGCCGCCTGCTCCGCCCGGCTTCGGGCGCTGCTTTCCGCCCGGTTATAGGCCCGCAGATAACAGCCGAAGAAATCGCCCCAATTGGCCCGCAGGGCAACCTCGCGGGCGTTCCGGCGGCGGGCCGCCGTCTCCTCGGGCGTCCAGCCAAGGAAATCGACGATGATCCGGAAGAGATGATCCTCGATGGACTGGCGCGGCTGACCCCGCCGTCGTAGCAGCATCACCCCTCCGCTATCGCCGTGGGTCCGTTCGCACCAGATACCGAAACCCGCCTGATCGGTGGTTACGGTGGGGACCCCATAGGCGACGCTTTCCAGGGGCGTGTATCCCCAGGGCTCGTAATAAGACGGGAAGACGCCCAGGTCGCAGCCGGACAGGGCCTCGTAATAGGACATGTTGATGAGGCCGTCATGACCGTTGAGGTACGCGGGGTTGAAGATGATCTGCACCCTGCCGCCCGGCTGGTTGGCCAACCCCAGGCGGTTGCAGGCCTGCAGGATGGGATCCGCCCCCTCGTTGTGGAGGCGGTGGGTCGCCAGGGGCGCCTTGCCCGTTTCACAGCGCGCCGCATCGTCCCGCAGGGGGGGAATCAGGTCTGTGTATCCCCCCAGGACGAACAGGAGGGCCAGCACGCCGGGGCCGTCGTCGCCCTCCCTCTCCAGGCGCCCCAACGCCTCGAGGAAGAGGTCGATGCCCTTGTTGCGATACTCGTAGCGCCCGGAGATGATCAGGATCCGCGTCTCCGGGGGAAGCTCCCGGCGGAGGAACCGGGCCGCCGCGGCCAGGAGTCTCTCCCGGGCGTTTTCCGCGGGCATCCGGTTCAGGGCATAATCGGGGATGTTATCCATATCCAGGGCGTTGGGGGTGATGAAATCAGGGGTCCGGGAGAGGAAATTCTTCGCCTCGGCGGCGGTGATCTCGCTTACCGTGGTGAAGCAGTCGGCCTCCCGGGCCGTGACGGTTTCCATGGAGTATTTGGCGGTAATGTTATGGACGCTCGCCTCCCGCTGGGGGGCGATATGCTCCATCATCCCATAGATGTCCACCCCGGCCCCGGCAAGGGATCGGCCGAGGATCGTGGCATGGGTCGTAAATACCGTGCCCACCTCGGGGACGCGCTTCTTCAGATACAGGAGGCCGGCGCCGGTCATCCACTCGTGAAAGTGAGCGACAGCGGTAAGATGGTAGGGTCGGACGGCGACGTTGTAGATCGTTTCGATCACCTCCCCGCAGGCGAAGCTGAACATGACGGGTTCTTCGTAATCCCAGCCGCCGGCGATGGAATCGACCCCGAAGGCCTCCCAGAGACGATACAGGAGCTGGTCTTTATCGTATTTCTTGCCGGCGCTCACCAGAATCGCCTTGGGCTCCCCGTCTATCTTCCATCGGCCGAAGCGGCAGGGTAGGTCCTTGATCGCCGTCCCCTCCCGTATCTTCGTCCAGCAGGCCTCGTCGGTCTCCTCGAAATCCACATTGGTCTTCAAATCGGGGCCCAAAAGGATATAGCGGTCCCCATAGACCTTCAACGCCTCCCGCAGTTTGCTGGCGATGACGGTGTAGATGCCCCCCACCTTGTTGCATACCTCCCAGCTCACCTCGAACAGATAACCGTCCCGGACTCCCGTCATGCTCTCTTTTCCTTTCCCACCCTCCTGGAAAAATCGTCCAGGATATTCATGTAATTGATGTAGGCGTCATAGGGGGACGGATAAGGATTGAAATACCTGTGCACATCCCCGTCGGCGCGCCCCTTGGCGCACATGTAATAGAAATGATCCGAGGTCTGGAGCCGCCGCCACTGCTCTGTCAGGTCCCGATCCCCCGTTGCCGCCACCGCCTCCTCCAGCCCGTAAAGGGCCTCCAGGGCGTCCCGTTGCAGGGCGTTGCCCCGCCAGGCCGTAAGGTCCCGTTCCGTGTCGGCCCAGGAGCGGAACTCGGGCACGGACAACTCTCCCGCCGGCTGCCGGAGCGCCGCCTCCCGGGGCGTCACGAAGGAAAAATCCGAACGGGCGAGGATTTCCCCCGGCAGCGCCTTCAGAAAGGAGAAGATGCCCGACTCCGCCCATTGATGCTCCCCCCAGGTTTCGTAATCCATAAACAGGCTGACCACTGTCTCCGGACCTTGCAACTCATGGAGCCAGCGGGCGTACCTGGCCGCGGTCAGGGGATGGCCCTCCCAGTCGCGCCGGGAAAAACGGAAAGAAATATCGTCGGAAAGCCGATAGTTGCGCGGCAGCACCCTGATTCCCCCGCCGCCTGCCGCCTCGTAAACCCGGTTCGGGTCCCTCGTACCCAGGACGGCCGTCGCTCCTTCGGCAAGGATTGTCCTATACCCCATATCCGCCGCGGCGGCCGCCAGGGCATCGCTGTAGATCAGCTCCGTGGCGCGAAAGGTCTCTCCCTCCAGGCCGAAGAGTTCGGCGATCCGCCGGCGGTGCCGGTCCACCTGGCCGCGGAATTCTTTCCCACTGTAGAGAAAGGCCAGGGAATGATGATAGGTCTCGTTGAGAAATTCCACGCATCCCGTCCCGGCGAGGGCTTGGAAGCCGACGATGACCTCCGGACGAAAACGCTCCAGTTGATCGAGAAGCACCCCCGTTATGGAGAAGGACAAACGGAATTCCCCTCCGTGCCGATCGATCAGATCTAAAAGGATGTCATTTGCGGGAAGATAGCACTTCTCCGCCACTTTGTCCAAAATCTTCCTGTTGCCGGCCTCGTCTTCGTAATCATGCTCCTTCCCGATGGCAAACACCGGATAGCGCCGCAGGCGCCGGGGCTGATGGACCTGAAAGTAAAGACAAACGGCGCTCATGTGTTCGTCCCCGCCGGATGCCCCCGGCGGCGCGGCGTGACGCCGCCGGGCCGCCATGGTCCCGCCGCCGGAAGAGGCGTCCGCCCCCCCGGGCTGGCCGGGCGGTCTTTGTCTCCGCCTTCACTCACGGATCCGCGCCGCCCCCTTAAATCATCTTCATCGTTCATCTTCATCGTTCGCAGGCCCCGGGCGATCATGACCATTCACAACGAATCATAAACGGCGACAATCTTTCGGGCCGTCGTCTGCCAACTCAGCCCCCGGAGTTCCTCCCGGCCCCGGGCGGCCAGCTCCCCCGCCATCGGCGGATATTTGAGGATGGAGATCATCTTCTCGGCCAGGGCCGCCACATCCCAGAAATCGACTTTCACGGCGTGCTTCAAAATCTCCGCCACCCCGGACTGGCGGGAGACGATCACGGGAACGTCATACATCATCGCCTCCAGGGGGGTGAGTCCGAAGGGCTCGGAGACGCTGGGCATGACATAGAGATCGGCGGCGGCGAAGGCCTCCTCCACCTGCCGGCCCTGAAGGAAGCCGGTGAAGTGAAAGCGCCTGCCGATCTTCAGCGCGGCGACCTTTTCCACCATCTCCGCCATCATATCTCCCGAACCGGCCATGATGAAGACGGTCTCGGGCATTTCCTCGAGGACCCGGGCCGCGGCCTCGACAAAGTACTCCGGCCCCTTCTGGTAAGTGATGCGCCCCAGAAAAAGAACCCGTTTTTCACCGTCGGCGGCGGGGACGCGATAGACCCTTCTCCCCTCCGCCGCCGACACGGCGTTATGCGCCACGGCGATCTTTTCCCGGGCAATCCCGTAGTGCCGGACGATCATCTCCTTCGTGTAATTGCTCACCGCGATGACCCGGTCGGCCCCCTCCAAGCCCCGGCGTTCCCAGGCGCGGATTTCGTCGTTTAGCCCTTCTCCGCTCCGGTCGTATTCGAGGGAATGGACATGGAGGACAAAGGGTCGCCCGGAGACGCGGCGGGCCGCCAGACAGGCGGGAACGGCCATCCAGTCGTGGCCGTGAATGACGTCGAAGCTCGTCCGGGCGGCCAGGATCTCCCCTGCCCTGGCGTAGCGGCCGACCTCGGCGAACAGATCGACGCCGTAGCCACCGGCGTGGGCCAGCAGACTGTCGGCCGGCCACTCCCGGAAAATCGGGGCGTCGTCCTTCGGGGGGCGAACCGTCAGGTAGGGATGGAGAAAGAGGCGGGTGGGGCAAGGGTCGCGGCCCTCGCCCGCCGCCGGCCCGATAGACCGGGCCGTGGCCGACGCGGCCAAGACCGCCGAGGCCGAAACGATGGTCAACCCTGGAAAGGCCGCCAGGCCTTCGCCGTGGGGCATGACAAAGATCAACCGGTGGCCGAGTTCCGCAAGCGCCCGGGTGATGCCATGGCAGGCCGTGCCCAGGCCGCCGCTGACCAGGGGGGGGAACTCCCACCCGAACATGAGGATCCGCTTGCCCATCTTCCCTCCCTTCCCAGAGGCCATATCTGGCAGGTTGCCTGAAAAGGACCTTCATCGCCTCCCATCGGGAGGGAATGGGTCCGCCCCCCGCGGGGGCCTGTGGCTCTCTATCTCTATCTGTCCCATGAAGTCGCGATGGGTCCGCCCCCCCGGGGGCCTGTCGGCATGGCGGGCTGTTTGTTGGCGGTAATGTGCGGTCCGCCCCCCCCGGGGCCTGTCCCCTAATCGCCGCTGTCAACCCGATTCCGGCCGCTCTGCTTGGCCCTTTTCAGGGAGGCCTTCGCCGTCTCCATGAGATCCCCCCAGGTCTCTCCGTGATCAGGATGGGCCGCAACGCCCATGGACAGGGTGATCCGACGCAGATGGGCGCCGGCGCCATGAAGGGAGACCTCCCGGAGCATGGCGTGGAGATGTTCCGCCCGGCGTCGGGCCCCCGTCAGATCCGTTTCGGGAAACAGGAGGGCGAATTCGTCGGCACCGTAACGACAGACCAGATCCGCATCCCGGACGTTCTTCCGGAGAAATTCCCCCAGCTCCCGGAGCACCAGGCTGCTCGCGCCATGACCGAAGGCTTCGGTGAACTGTCCGAAATGGTCGATATCCATAAGGACCACCGCCAGGGGTCGGCCGGTCCTCCCGACGACCTTGAGTTCCCGGGCAAGGCTGTCCTCCAGATAGCGGCGGTTGAAGCATCCCGTGAGGGCGTCCCGGACGGAGAGATCGTCGATCTGCCGACGCAGCCGGAGATTGACGAAAATCACGGCCAGGATGTCCGCCGTCAGGGCCGCCAGCCTCCTTCTGTCCATCCCCTCGTCCGGAAGGGCGCCGGTCTCCCCTGCCTCCGAACCCGGGACCGGCCGGGAAGGGTCATCCGGAAGCGGCGGTGCCCCCGTCCTTTCGCCGCTCCGGGCCGGCCCCTCTTCCACCGGGATCAGGAGGTGGAAAACTCCCAGGACATCTTCCCGGGCCGTCATGGGAATGCATAGGGAAATCCACCGTTCCGGATCGTGATCGGCGTGGGGGCAGAGGGGCTGTTCCTTCCCCTGGCGGACGCTATGGAGGCGACGGCGGCGCAGGGACCAGCAATCGTCGCCGGGAAAGGGACGCCATGTCCATTCCCCGCCCCAGGAAGCCGCCGGCTCGTACTCCTTGCCAGCGGCGGGGCGAAGAAAAAGCGCCCCGGATTCTCCGGGAAAAAGCCGTGGGAGGAAACGGGCCGCCACGGCGACGACCTCTTCCTCGGTGAGACAGGAAATTGCCAGATTCGTCATCCTCCCCAACAATAGCACATCCGTTTCGATTCTCTTGGCCATCTCTTTCGCCCTTCCCATCCGGCGGCGCGCTAAGCCTCTTCCGGCGGCTCGCAATTAACCCCCCGCAGGAGCGCCCCGTAACGTTCCCGGTCCACAACCACCTTAAGCCATGCCCCTTCCCGGAGTTCATACCACGCCAGATCGTGGATCGCACCCCCCGCCAGTTTCCGGTGCCGGACCAGGCCGATCTTCTCGTTTACGATCTCCACCTCATGGAAAAAGCCTCCTTCGGCAATCGTCCCGTTCTCCTGGACGATTTCCCCGAAATGGGAGGGGTTCAGATACACCGTGTCCTCCACTTCCTCCAGACCCCACTGGTCGTGGAGATGCCCCGTAAGGCAGAGAAGCACGGGATGGCGATCACAATACCGGCGGAGGGCATGGGAGCCCGTTTCGCCCATGGGCGGGGCAAAGTCGAGTATCCCGTAAGGAGGCTGATGGACGACGACGATATGAGGTTGCGCGGATGCGAAGAAACGGTACATTTCATCGCCCTCGCCGCCCGGGCCTTCCCGATAGGCCACCCCGAGACGCTCCGGAATGCCCGGGGTATTTCCCGCCGCTCCCCCGTAGCCGGCGATTCTTATCCCACCGGTTTCATGACACTGGAGATGGAGGTCCCGGCGCCGGAGTCGCGTTTGGCGGAGGTCCATGTCGTGATTGCCCGGCAGGGTGAAGGTCCTCCCCACGGGGGCCAGGGAGAGAATGTTCTCCAGCAGCCGGTAGTGTTTCTGGAAGATCTGCCGGGCCCGCATCGTCTCGTAACGAAACCGGGCCCCTTTCTCCCAAACCTCGCCGGGCAGATCGGGCTCCTCCAGGAGGGTCGCGACGAAATCGTCGAGACTGGCGGCCATCTTTCCCCGGTCCCTTCTCAGAGAGTGAAAATAGGTCTGGAGATCGTGGTAGCGTCGCGCCGTCCGCACCGTATAGAAAGGGATATCGACCAGATCGCCCGCGACGATGTAAACATCGGCCGGGACAAGACGGAGCAGTTCCCGCACCCGCTCGAAGGAGCCGTGGACGTCGGTGGCATAAATCAGTTTCATGGCCAACAGGAGGTTGATTCGATCCGGCTATCCAAAACCCCGCATCTCCACGGGAGGGACATTTTCGGCTATTTTCCCCACGCTGTCAATATATAACCTCCCCGCTCTCACGGTAAATTTGTTCTATCTCTGAGTGGCTGAAAACAGGACGTGCCTCAGCTTTAGTAGATCATTCAAGATCAACTACTTACATCGAGAACAAATTTACCCTGTCCCCGCTCTCCTTCCGGTAGGCGGCGCCGCTTTCTCGTGCCGGGCGGAAAGATCCCCAGCTTCTTCATCCGGCTGCGGAGGGTATTGGGGTTTATTCCCAGCAAAACGGCCGCGCCGTCGGGACCGTAAATCTTGCCCCGGGAAAGCTCCAGGGCCAGTTGGATATGATGGGACATCGCCTCGTCCAGGGTGGGGAAGCGCCCGTTCCCCTCCGGCGTCCCCCAGGCCGGCCCGGAACAGAGGGGCCACCGGAAATGCTCGAAGGTCATGAAACGGTTGCCGTTGGCGCCCCTGCTCTTGATCAGTTCCCGCTCGACGAGATTCTCCAACTCCCGGACATTTCCCGGCCAGCGATACTCCTTGAGTCTTTCCAGGGCCCGGACAGACATGGGCGGCGGGGTGTGGATCTTCAGCTCCCGGGCCTTCTTCTCCATGAAATGGCGGATCAGGTTCGGGATGTCCCCCTGGCGGTTCCGCAGGGGAGGGATCAGGATGGGAAAGATATTGAGGCGAAACCAGAGATCCTCCCGGAAGCTGCCGGCGCGCACCATCTCCTCCAGGTTGCGATGGGTGGCGGCGATGACGCGGATATCCACCGGGATGGTTTCCGCCCCTCCCACCCGCTCGATTTCCCCGTTCTGCAATACCCGCAGCAGCCTGACCTGAATGGACGGCGGCAGCTCGGCAACCTCGTCGAGAAAGATGCTGCCCTTGTCGGCCCGCTCGAAGCGACCCTTCTTCTGGGCGATGGCCCCGGTGAAGGCGCCCCGTTCGTGACCGAACAGCTCGCTATCCATTAGGCTCTCGGGAATGGCGCCGCAGTTCACCTTGACCAGCGGCCGCTCCCTCCGCGGGGAGGCGTAATGGATGGCGTTGGCGATCACCTCCTTCCCCACGCCGGTCTCTCCCAGGAGCAACACGGGGCTCTTGAGGGGGGCCACCTGCCGGACCATCTCCATAACCTGTTTCAGCCCGCAATCGGCGCCGACAATGTCGTCCTCCGTAACATATCTCAACTCCCGGGTGAGATCCTTGTTCTCCGCGTCCAGGATATCCTTGAGCTTGGTCAACTCCCGGTAGCGCAGGGCGTTGGAAACGGCAATGGCGAACGGCTCCCGCAATTGGGAGACGAGGTCGGCATGCTCCCTCTTGAACATCCCCCGGCCGTCCGCCAGAAAGACCATCGACCCCAGTCGTTTTCCCTCGATCACCAGGCTGATGTACATCATGGAGGTTGTGGCCATATTTACGTGGTCGTAGAGGATCCAACCCGCGGGGTGCATCTCCAGGCGGTCGAGGATCTTGACCTCCTGCCAGGCGGCGGCGTCGTAGTTGATCCTGCAGATCGCCTCCTCCGAAAGCGATTTGGAGCGAAAGGGCCTGCCAATCCCCTCCAGATCCACCCGGGCCAGGTTGTGGATCAATCCCGGGATGGGATCGAAGACGATCAGCAGCATCTCCCGGGCAGGCAGATAATTCCGCAGATAGGAGAGACAGTTGAACATCTCCTTTTCTATTTCCAAGCTGCTGCACAGCCGGATGGTGGCCTGCCGGAAAAATTCGTTTCCTGATGCGTTCATGATGATTTCTCCTCTTTTCGAGATCGGAGACGGCGCGGCGGGCGATATATAGCGAAGATCGCCGTATTTCACAACCGCTTTCGTTGAATATCGCGGTTTTCTCTTTTAGTTTATCGCAAGTTGCCGATTTCACGAGCATAAATTTCTGGCACGGTTTTCGATATGTAGAGGGCCTAAAAAAGGATCGCGTCCGCAAGGTCCGCCGCCGGGAAAACGACAAGCCGAAGCGACGGCGGGACGGCGTTCGGCTCTCGCCTCCCGACGGTCTTGCCTTCGCGATCGCTTCCGATTTCCGTAGCGAGACCTTTGCATAATTGCCTTGAAAACCTCCTGTCGTCATTCCCACGAAGGCCGGCGCCCAGTGTTTTCAGTTATCCCCTGGATGCCGGGTCAGGCCAGGCATGACAAGATAGGTTGTCTTTCAAGGGTCTCGAAGCTTCCATATCGGAACGGCTGATTGTTTTATCCCAGATTTGGCAAAACTTATTGGCGGCAAGGCAAATCGCGCGGTTTGCGGACAAAAGAGGACGGTTGGGAGGAAAGGAGGGATGCGAGGGACAAAAAAATGCGGCAAATGGCATGTTTAGGTTAGTTTGATCGCTTCATTGTATTTTTTTCATAACGAAGAAATAAGGAGGGTTTTTATGGCACACGAACACAGCTTTGCAACTCCGGCCCCGGGAGGATTGGCGGCCCTGGCCGTGGCCTGTTTCGGCTTTGGCGCGGTGTTTCTCGGCAAAGTGGATATCTCCGGATTTCCCCTGCTGGCGGCCTGGCTGGTCGGCGGCGGCATCGTCCAGTACACGACGGCGGTCATGGAATTGAAGGATCACAACATCACCGGCGGCAACGTCTTTCTGTTCTTCTCGGCATTCTTCATGTTCGCGGCGGCCTTGAGCGTCTTCGCCAAATGGTATTCCATCAATTTCATCTTCATTCCCAAGGCGGCCAAGGAGTCCATGGACGCCGCCATGGCCGCGGCCGGGGTCACGGATATCAAGATGCTTACCCCGGAGCAGTTAGGGGCGGCCAAGGCCGGCATCGGCAAGGCGGTAGGCGCCATGGTCGGCAAGGCCGTCCACGTGGAAGGCTGGCTCTGGATGGCCGGCGCGGGCTTCCTGACAGCCGTTACGCCCGCTTACGCCAAGAGCAGCGCGGCGATGTTCATCCTCGTTATCCTGGTCGATATCGTTCTGTGGTGCATCGTGGGCATGGATTCCGGCTGGTTTGGAGATCCGAAGGTCCTCAAGCCCTTTGCGGGATGGCTGCTGGTGATTGTGGGCTGGATCGGCATTTACATGGCCGGGGCCGTAACCTGCAACACCGTCTATGGGAAAGCGGTCTATTACGTCCCCAAGCCGCTGGTGAAGTAGTTTTGGTTTATTGAAACGAGGACTTCTGCCGGCCGCCTGTTTAGGGGCGGCCGGCAGAAGATCCAAAGATCGCGGTTATCGAGAGATTACAATACCCGGTTTTGAGCGGCCGGGCATTATACGGACCGGGGAAGCGCCATTTCCCCGGTCTCCTCCTTTTCCCGGCGCGACGCCGCCGGCAACGAGAAGTTTCCCTTGCTTCCCTATCCCCTCCCGCAACGGCAAGCACGATTCGCTGTTTGGGCGGCGGCCATCGCCGCGGGTTCGGCCTCGCGGCGGCGCACGCCGGCGGCGGGGAACCGAAGGTCGACCGCGGGCGAGACAGGGATGGACGCCCTGATAAAATGCCGAGATTCAACGGTTCCGCCGGCGTCGGAGGGGTTGATCGCGGGAAGACCGGAATCCGAAATTGACACCGGCGAGGTTTTTTTATAAGATTCCGCGCCCTCGGGTGAACCGCCGCCGGGCAATCTCGGTTGCTTCTTTATCGACAGGCGCTCCGCATCGAGGGCTGACGCGCTCCGCCGTTAGAGGACGGCCGCCCTCCGAAGGCGCCCGCTCCATGGGGACACCATGCACCCCGCAGGCAAGCTTTTGGTTTTCGGGCATGAATTTACAAAGCAGGGGAAAGGAAACGGACGTGAACGATGCGATTTGGTCTCAGGCCCTGATGGTGTTTATCGGGGGATTCAGCGGCGTTTTTTTGGGCCTCGTTTTATTGATGCTAAGCGTGATGGCCATGCGTCTTTTGGTCGGAAACGAGAAACAATCGGCCAAGACCGCCGGGAAGGGGGACAAAGCCAATGGTTGAGAGCTTCCCCCTGCTGAATCAGGTAATCGTCAGCACCGGCTTCTGCTGTCTCCAGATCGGCCACCTGATCATGTGGCTCGTCTCGTTTCTCTTCATCTATCTGGCCATCAAGAAGGGCTTCGAACCCCTGTTGCTGGTCCCCATCGGTTTCGGCATCCTCCTGGCCAATCTCCCCCTGGCGCCGATCATGGGCTTCTCCGACCATGGCGGCGAGGCGCACCGCAATCTGATTCAATGGTTCTACGATTACGGCGTCGCCAACGAACTCATCCCCTGCATCATCTTCATGGGCGTCGGGGCGCTGACCGATTTCGGACCGATGATCGCGAACCCGAAGGTGTTGATCCTCGGAGCGGCGGCCCAGTTGGGGGTTTACATATCCTTCTTCTTTGCCATCCTCTTCGGATTCGGCATCAAGGAGGCGGCCGCCATCGGTATCATCGGCGGGGCGGACGGCCCGACCTGCATCTACCTCACCGCCATCCTGGCGCCTCATCTGCTGGGGGCCAACGCCCTGGCGGCTTATTCCTACATGGCCATGGTGCCGCTGATCCAGCCGCCGATCATGCGGCTTCTCACCACCGAGGCGGAACGCAAGATCAAGATGAAGCAGATGCGCCCCGTGAGCAAAAGGGAGAAGATCATCTTCCCGCTCCTGGGGACCGTGGTGATCTGTCTCCTCGTCCCGCCCGCCGCGCCGCTCATGGGGATGATGTTTCTCGGCAACCTCTTCCGGGAAAGCGGGGTGGTCCAGCGGTTGAGCCACGCCGCCCAGAACGAACTCCTGAATATCGTCACCATCTTCCTGGGGCTCTCCGTGGGCGCGACGATGAACGCCGAAGCCTTTCTCAAGCCCCAGCCGATCTTCATCTTCGTCCTGGGCCTCGTCGCCTTCGCCTTCAGCACCGCCGGGGGGGTCCTCATGGCCAAACTGATGAATCTGTTCCTGAAAGAGAAGATCAACCCCCTGATCGGCTCCGCCGGCGTCTCCGCCGTGCCCATGGCGGCCCGGGTGTCCCAGGTCGAAGGCCAGAAGGCGGACAAGCACAACTTCCTCCTGATGCACGCCATGGGGCCCAACGTGGCCGGCGTGATCGGCACGGCGGTCGCCGCGGGTCTCTTCCTCACCATGCTCCGGTAGGCCGGCGCCGTCCATAAGCTACAGATGTTCGCTCATTCCCCCGGAGGTCCCGCCTCCCGTGCGCCCGGGTCCGGCCGGGCGAGGAGGCCGTCAAGCGCCGCCGTCGCGGGCCGAACGGTTGCGTTTCCCGACCCCTCCAGGGCGGAGGACGGCGAAGACGACCGCCATCGACCCATATCCGGCCGCGATGAGACAATGCGTGGAACCGGCCGCCTGCCAAGGAAGGTAGATCCCCCCCGAAGGCAACACGGAATGGATGATGCCGCAAAGGCTGAAGAGGGCGCACAGGACGGCGCACAGGACGGCCGGGCGCCGTTTTCCATCGATGAGACAGGCCAGCATGGTTCCCCAGAGGAGGCCGGTGACGATGAATCCGTTGCTCAATACCGTCAGGCTCTGATGGAGGATCTGGAGGCGCGGCGGCAGGGCGTCCGGCGTCGCCGCCAGGGCGCCCAGAAATTGTCCGAGGACGATAACCACCATGTTGGCCGCCACGGGGAGGAAGCAGATGCTCACCGCCGGGGAATGACGCGGCGGCGCCTCCTGGTAGGCCTGCCGCGTCATTTCGAAGCCGATGAAGATAAAAATGGGGGCCAGCGCGGCCCGGGGGATCAACGCCACGAACAGCGACAGCAATCCAATCGCCGCCCCGACCCCAATCGCCGCCCCGGTGAAGAGGGTGTACCAACAGGTCCCCCCCATCTTCTTGTACGCCGGGTGACCGATATAGGGCGTGGTCTGGGCCACGCCACCGAAGAAGGCGGCGATGAGCGAGGTGAAGGCCTCCGTCAGGAGGATGCCCCTACTCCGGTAGGCATCCCCGGCCAGCCGGGCGCTCTCCGTATTGTCGATGCCCCCGATGATGGTCATGATCCCGAAGGGAACGGCAAGGGAGAGATAGGGCAGGCTCCGGGGCAGGCTCTCGAGAAAGTCGAGGGAGAAAACGGGGAGACAGAGCCTCATCTCCAGGGACGGCGGCCTAAATTCCGGCAGATGCCCCCCGTATCCAAGGGCGAGATGGATGAGGGTCCCCAGAACGACGGCCACGAGGACCCCCGGCATCCGGCCGGGAAACTCCATCCGGGCCAGGACAGCGGCAAGGATGGTCCCCAGGGCGACGAGACCCGCGATGGGCTCGCCGAACACATCCAGGAGGGGGAGAAAACCCAAGAGCAGGAGACCGATCCCCGCCAGGGGGCCCAGGAGCCCGGCGGTGGGAATGACCCGTTGCAGCCAGTCGCCGAAGAAGGACGTGACGATCTTTACGACGCCGATCATGAACAGGGTGGCCATGCCGATGTGCCAGGTGAGTTCGGCGTCCCGGGTGGCCACATAGGCCGGCCCCAGGACGGCGTAGGCGATCCCGATGGTGGAGGGCGTATCCAGGCCCAGGGGCATGGCGGTGACATCGGTCCGACCGGTCTTTTTCCTCAGACGGACGGCCAGCCAGGTATAGATGAGGTCGCCGCAGAAGACCCCTACGGCCGTGCCGGGGATCATGCGGGTCAGGATGATCTCCGGGGGATAATTGAAGGTAAAAACCAGGATGGCACTCAGAAAGATCAGCACCCCGACGTTGTCGAGAAACAGGGTGAGAAAGGCCGCCACTTCTCCCCAGAACCTGTTTCCTCCCCCCTGGTCGCCCTCCACGGTCATACCCAACGCGCCTTCGCCGGAATTCCCCCGGTGGGGCCATCCCGCCTTTCTCCAGCCTGGAACAGCTTCAACCCGGATCGTTGTGACGGGCATCCCCTGAATGATCATGCGCCGCGGGGGGTTGCCGTCCCTTTTCAGACCGGCCGATAAGCCGCAACCTTCACGATTCGCCGATAAGACTGTAGAGACGAATGATCTCCGCCGTGGACCAGGCCTGGGCGATGCAACCCCCGGGCCGGTGCGGGGAGTCGCCGTCGAAGACCTCGGAGATGCAGCCAATCCCCGCCGTCCGGAAATGGTCGGTCAGGAAGGCGTGGAGGCTATCCCGTAGGCTCTTCTTCACCGCCTCCCGGTCGGCGGCGACCTTGAGCCAGGCCTCTCCGAAGGGGCCCCACAGCCAGGGCCAGACCGTACCCTGGTGATAGGCCCCGTCCCGCTCGGCGGGCGATCCGGCGTAACGGCCCCGATAGAGTGGATCCCGGGGGGAGAGGGTGCGAAGGCCAACGGGCGTGAGGAGTTCTTCCCGCGCCTTTTTCACCACCAGGCGGGCTTGGGTCGGCGTCAAGGGGGAATGGGGCAGCGAAACGGCGAAGATCTGATTCGGGCGGATGGATCTATCGAGGCGTCCGTCCCGGTAAACATCCCCCAGACAGGCCTCGTCGTCGTTCCAGAAGACCTCCGGAAAAGACCGGCGAATCCTTTCGACGAGATCGTCAAGGAAGAACTCCCCATCCCCGAACCGGGAGGCCAGTTCGGCGGCGAAACAGACGGCATTGTACCACAGGGCGTTCACCTCCACGGGACATCCGTGGCGTGGCGTCACGGGGCGGCTGTCGATGCAGGCGTCCATCCAGGTCAGCGCCAGGTTCTCCGCGCCGGCATGGATCAGGCCGTTGACGTCCATGGAGATGTTGAAGAGGGTGCCGTTAATGAACCGGCGAAGGATGTTTTTCATCGTCGGCCAGAGCCTCTTCTCCACCACCGCCTGCATCCGGTCGCCACCGTCGCGCAGGAGGAACTGCTGGACGGCCCAGAAGAACCACAGGGGGGCGTCAACGGCATTGTAGGCATGATCGCCGTCGTCGGGGGCACGGCGCTCGGAGAAGACGTTGGGCAGGAGACCCTGACGCTCGAACCGGGTCATCCGGACCAGAATCTCCAGACCTTCCTGGAGACGGCCGGAACAAAAGGCGAGTCCCGGCAGGGAAATCAGCGCATCCCGTCCCCATTCCCCAAACCAGGGATAGCCGGCGATGATCGCCCGCTGACCCGTGGGGGTGCGGATCAGAAAGCGTCTTCCCGCCTGCAGGAGGATGCCGAGGAGTTCCCGCTCGGAGGCCACCCCTGAAGAGTCACCTGCCGAGGCTACAGCGTCCCGTTCTTCCCAGGCCGCCCCGGCGTCGTTTTCCCGACCGGGGCTTTCTCCGCTGGTCCCGGCGGCGTCCCGGGGGGGCATCCTCCCGCCGGGGGCGGCGCAACCGGACGCCCCGAGCGCCCCCTCCAACTCCGGTGATCGGCGCCCCGCCGGCGCCCCGCCGGCGGTCAGGGCCGCTACGATCCGCCCGTCCCTTTCCCGATCCTCCCGGCGGCGGCGCGCCTCGTCGTCCCATTTCTTTCTCAAGCGCCCATGGAAGGGGGCAAGGGAGACCAGGACCAGGACCGTCTTCCCCTGTCGCAGCGGCGTCTCCAGGAACCCCGGACTGAAGAGATCCTCGTGATGCTCGTATCCCCGCGCCGCTTCTTCGGCATATTCGAAGTTTCGATACCATAACGGCGCCGGTTGCCAGCGGGGCCGCAGGTTCGTCTGGATGACCAGGGGCGGCATTCCCGCGTAAGGGCTGATGGAGAAACCGTTTTTGATCGCGGTGGCCTTACCCCTGAGAAACGGGTTCTCCTTGCTTAAGCGATGGCAATCCCGGTAGGCCAGAAAGGGCCGCAGCCTTAGCGTTCCCGCCGTCGGGCAGACCTCGGGATCGTAACGGATCAGGAGGCAGTCCTCCTCCGCCGCGAGAAGGACCGATTTTACGATCCGGAGTCCGCCCCCGGCAAAAAGGAACGAAGGGTATAGATCCTGTTGAAACTCCTTGAAAAACGAATATTCCGCCGGGAAGGAGACGCCGGGGTATCTGTGACGGCTCAGGGCCTCCTGGCGGCGGCCGCAGGTTATGGTATCCTCGAATTTGGAGAGGAGGACGTAACGCCCCGGCGGCGCGGCCAGTTGCGCCACGAGCAGGCCATGGTATTTGCGGGTATGGCAGTTCTGCAGGGTGCTGGAGGCATAACCGCCCCGGCCGTTGACCTCCAGCCACTCATCGTCGGCTTGGGCGGAAAGCCATCTTGCCTCCCCTTGATCGATCCCCGTTATTATTCCCATGACAGACAAAGACGATCCCCGGTCATGAAAGCGGATAGACCTCGACTTTTGGCGGGGCCTTGAACTGGAACAGCTTGTCGGGCAGCTTCGTGTTGCGTTGAATGTTGCGGAACCGCACCGTGGTCCGGTTGCCGAAGGCGTCGGCGAAGCGGCATTGGACGATGGTGAAATCCTGGCGGCTCAGGGTCGCGAGGATCTTGTCCACCCCGAGATCGGCCTGTTTCGGCGTCATAACCAGGAGATAATTGCCGTCTTTATCCGTGGGCGCCCCGGGATCCGCAAAGGCGAGTTGAAAATCCTCGGTCACCTTCCCCAGGCCGTCGAGGAGACGCACCAGAAGCTGGGATTTGAATATCCGGGCCGTGTCCTGGACGTAAACAGCCCGGTCCCTGGGGACATACAGATAGGCCTTGTCAGGATTGATGATCAACTTCTTTACCGCCGGTTTTGTGTAATCCCAGAGCATGCGTCGGGGGGGCTTGTAATAGACGGTTCCCTCTTCCCGCTCGTTGCGGTTCACCGATGCCAGGTCAATCTCCTGGACGAAGGACGCCTTCAGATCCGTGGTCTGTTCGTACGCGGCCTGCAGCCCCCGGATCACCTCCTCCAAATCGGGCGGCGCCCCCCAGGCGGACGGCCCGGAAAACCCGATTAGAACGGCGGCGGTCGCTACCGCGGCCCCAATGAGAAACGATCTTCTATACATCCTCCACCCCCCTGACCGCCATGACCCGCCGACCAAGAATCATGCCATTTCCCGGATCATGTGCATATCTCACACAACGGGGCGTCTAACCCATGAAAAAGTCTCGATACCCGCATAACTATTTGTTTTGTTTACACTTTTAACATGCCCAAAAGCGCGGCAATCCGATATAAAACCGTTTCATTTACGGACTTAGGAAAGCTGTGCACATAGTTGTCAACAGTTTTTTCCACATCTTTGTGAATTGCCAGGACAAGTGCTCGGAATAGCATCCCAAATCCGCGCCGCCGCGACCGTCTCCTCAGGCGATCCGCAACCGCCAGCCGAAGGGGTCCTCCTTCTCTCCGTACTGAATCCGCAGGATCTCCTCGTAGAGTCTCTCCGTGAGCTTCCCCGTCCGGCCCTCATTGATGGCATATTCCCGGTTCCGGTAACAGATCTGTCCGATGGGAGAAACGATAGCCGCCGTTCCCGAGGCAAAGGATTCCCGCAGGGATCCGTCCTGACAGGCCGCCAGGATCTCTTCCATGGACAGGGGCCGCTCGGAAACCTTCACGCCCCAGGCCCGGGCGATCCGCAGGACCGAATCGCGGGTGACGCCCGGCAGGATCGTCCCCCCCAGCGGCGGGGTGATCAACTCGTCGTCGATGACGAAAAAGATGTTGCTCGTCCCCACCTCCTCCACGTATTTCCTGTTCACGGCATCGAGCCAGAGGACCTGGGTGTAGCCCTTTTCGATGGCCATGGCGCTGGCCATAAGGCTCGCCGCATAGTTCCCCGCGGCCTTGCAATAGCCGATCCCCCCGGGAGCGGAACGAATGTATTCTTCCACGACATAAATCTTGGTGGGGCTGAACCCCTCGGGATAGTACGCCCCCACCGGACCGACGATGATATAGAACAGATAGGAGTCGGCGGGGTGAACCCCCAGGGCCGCCTCGGTGGCGATCATGGTGGGCCGGATGTACAGGGAGGCGCCGCTGCTTTTGGGGATCCAGTCCTTCTCCAGCATGACGAGTTGCTTCAGACCCTCCAAAAAGACCTCCGGATCCAGGGCGGGCATGCAGAGGCGCTTGGCCGATTCGTTCATCCGCCGGATGTTCTCCTCGGGCCGGAACAGATATATCTCCCCGTTCTTGCCCCGGTAGGCCTTCATGCCCTCGAAGATGAGCTGGCCGTAGTGGAGGCACATGGCCGCCGGATCGAGATGGAGATCCCCATAGGGCCGGACGGCGGGGTCGCGCCAGCCCTGGCCGGCATGGTAAGTCATGGTAAACATATGATCGGTGAAGACCCTTCCGAATCCCAGTTTCGACTCGTCTTTCGGTTTGGCTTTCCTCTTCTCCGGATCGACCTGAACGATGCTGATTTCCATAAGATTCCTTCTTCCCCCCTTGATAGTTCGAGGGCCGGCGGCATACCGCCGCAACACCGGCGCCGGACGGCTACTACCTGCCCCGCCCCCGAGATGATGATTGGCCGTCGCCGTTATAAAACCCTTGCATGATCACTTCGAAAGACTCCTTTCGTCATTCCCGCGAAGGGGGGAATCCATAAGATGTCATCAATCCCCGACCGCAACATTCGGGGGTGACGAAAAAAGGGCATCATCCCCACGAAGGCGGTAATCCGGCGTCTTCAATTATCTTCTGGATGCCGTCTCAAGCCTGGCATGACAAGATTAGTCGTTTTTCAAGGGTCTCGTTATCACTAAACGAGCTTTCGATCAAGATTTCTATACTGGATCGCCTCGGCGACGTCAGAGGCCTCCAGGTGCTCCCGGTCGGCGAGATCGGCGATCGTCCGGGCTACCTTGAGGATCCGTTTGTAGGCCCGGACGCTCAGCCCAAGCTTTTCCATGGCCATCTCCAGCAACTGTTGGGCATCCCCGTCGATCCGGCAGCAACGCTTGACCTCGGCGTCGGACATCCGGGCGTTGAAGGGAGCGGTCTTCCCGGCGAAACGCCGCTCCTGTATGGCCCGGGCCTTCTCGACCCGTTCCCGGATCGCCGCGGAGGCTTCCCCCTGGTAGCGTCCCGTCAGCTCCCGGTAGCGCAGCGACGGCGCCTCGATGTGGAGATCGATGCGGTCCAGAAGCGGTCCGGACAGGCGTCGTTGATACTGACGGATCTGCTGGGCGCCGCACCGGCAGACTCGTCGGGCGTCGCCGTAATACCCGCAGGGGCAGGGGTTCATGGCCGCCACGAACAAAAAGCGGGCCGGATAGACCACCGTCATGGCCGCCCGGGCGATGGCCACGGTCCCCTCTTCCAGGGGCTGTCTCAGGGCCTCCAGGGAGTTCTTCCTAAATTCCGGCAGTTCGTCGAGGAAAAGCACCCCGTGATGGGCCAGGCTGATCTCGCCGGGCCGCGGCGTCGCCCCGCCGCCGATGAGACCCGCATCGGAGATGGTATGGTGGGGGGCGCGGAAGGGACGACGGCGGATCAGCTCCGCTCCGCGATTCAAAAGGCCGGCGACGGAATAGATCTTCGTCGTCTCCACGGCCTCGGGGAAGGAAAGGGCGGGCAGGATGGAGGGCAGGCGCTTGGCAAGCATGGTCTTGCCGCTCCCCGGCGGGCCGAGGAGCAGGATGTTGTGCGCCCCTGCCGCGGCGATCTCCAGGGCGCGCTTAGCCTGATCCTGTCCCTGGACGTCCCGGAAATCGCAATCCTCGTCCTCGCCCCCGGGAAAGATGTCCCTCCCGTCCCGGCGCGCCGGCTTTATATCGCTTATTCCGTTAAGAAAATCCACTACCTCCGTGAGCGTCGCCACGGGTATCGTCTCGATGTCCGTCACCAGGGCAGCCTCCGCGGCGTTCTCCGGGGAAACCAGGATGCCCCGGAGACCCAGTTCCCGGGTCTTGAGGGCGGCCGGCAGCGCCCCGTGGACCCCCTTTATCCGGCCGTCGAGGGACAGCTCCCCGAGGAGGAGGTAGGCGCCCAGTAGCTCCGGCCGAACCACCGCCTCCGCCGCCAGGATGCCCACGGCGATGGGGAGGTCGAACCCCGTGCCCTCTTTCCTGATGTCCGCCGGGGCGAGATTGACGGTGACATGATGACGGGGAAAGGGATAGCCGGAACTCTTGACCGCCGCCCTGATCCGTTCCCGGCTTTCCCGGACGGCCACGTCGGGCAGGCCCACCGTGGAGAACTGGGGAAGCCCCGGGGCGGTATAGACCTCGACATCGATCAGGTAACCCTCGATGCCGATTACGGAGCTGCCCAGAACCTTTACGATCATAACGCCCCCGGAGGAAAATTGCGGTATATATATAGAAATTCCAGAGATTTTTCAACCGTCTTGACGAGGGAAAAAGGCTGTGCTAAGGCTTGCGGCATAAAGAGCCGGTCAGGGGAAAAAGGGAAGAAAACAGGGACCCTTCATCCTTGTCCTTCCGGCGAACGGCGAGGGGATTGACGCATGGAGAACCTCGAAAAACGTCGTTTGGGACTCTCCGTCGTCGCTCCGGCCAAAGCTGTGATGGGCCTTTGCAAGGGGTAATGGCCCCGGGGCTTTTGCCGGGACGAATAGGAAAGGGTGGTTTTTCAAGGGTCTCGCATGGAGAACCTCGAAAAACCTGCCTTTACATGCCGATGCTCCTCGCCGGTCCCTGGTTTCGTTGCGTGCGAATGCGGGGAAGGCGGGGTTTTCAAAGGTCTCGCATAGCGATTCTTGACAGCGGGGTGACGTTTTCGAGTGGAAAAGCTGACGCACGTGGACGAACGGGGCCGGGCAAGGATGGTGGACGTCACCGGCAAGGAACCGACGGCAAGAGAGGCGGTGGCCCGGGGCCGGGTCCTGATGAAACCGGCGACCGTGGCCCTCATCGCGGAAAACGGCATCCCGAAGGGGGATGTCATCGGCGTCGCTCGCATCGCCGGGACCATGGCCGCCAAGGAGACGGGACGCCTTATCCCCATGTGCCACCCGCTGGAGATCACGGGGATCGACATCTCCTTCGTCGAAAACCGCGAGCGGGGTGAAATCGTCATCGAGGCGCGGGTGAAAACCATCGGCCGGACCGGCGTGGAGATGGAGGCGTTGACCGCGGTGAGCGTCGCCGCCCTCGCCATCTATGACATGTGCAAAGCCGCCGACCGGGAAATGACCATCTCCGACATCGCCCTCGTCGCCAAGAGCGGCGGGAAAAGCGGTTTTTACCAGAGAAAGGATTGATCGTGTCCGAGGGCGCCTACCGCATCCGTCGTTCCTTCCTCGTCCCCCTGGGCATCGACGTCCTGCTGCTTTTGCTGCTGCTGGTCCTTTCCCTGGCGCACAAAGGCGCCGGCACGGAAAGGATCGTCCTTACCGTCTTTGTCGTCCTGTCCCTCTCGATCCTGCTGGAGGCCGCCAACCGGAGCGTTTCGGTCTCCGAGGACGGCGTGACGCTCAAGAAGCTCCTCAAGACCCGGGAACTCCTGTGGAGCGACATCACCCACGTGGGTTGCCTGAAGCTCAGGCGCCGGGTCTATATCCTCTTGACAACCAAGAAGGGGTTCCATATCATCTCGAACGCCTACGATTCCTTTTCCACCCTGGCCGGGGAGATCATCCGGCATCTCGACGGGGAAAAGATCGAGATCGAAGCCGGGGTCAGGGAGCAGATCGAAAATCCAACCCGGAACATATCCGACCTGGTGGCGGCTTGGGTGGCCGCCGTTGTCTTGCTGGCCATTGTTTACATGAAATTCGCTTCCCAATAAAATAAGGACAAAACCGCTTTTATGAGGGACAACCACCAAGAACCATTGCCGGTGGGCAAAACGGAGGGGACGGCATCCCCCCAGGCGCTCGCGGAGGAGATCCTCTCCCGGAAGTTGGAGGACATCGTCACGATCCTTGACGACACCGCGGCGGCAAAAAGCAGGATCTATGAGGATGTGACCGCCATCGTGGAACGATGCCTCTTCCGAATCGCCCTGGAGCGGTCCCGGCAAGTCAAGAGCCGGGCCGCCGATTATCTGGGCATCAACCGCAATACCTTCCATAAGAAGATGGTCAAACTCGGGTTATAGCGTTGATCGTCACGGCGAAGGAGATATGTCCACCGATCCCAAGATAAGGCGCCTCCTCGAAAAAGGGGCGTCCATTCCCAATCCGGCCACCGTGGAGATCGGTCCGGAGGTGGCGGTAGAACGTATCGCCGGCGAGGGTGTGGTCTTATACAGCGGCACCCGGATCCACGGGGCGAAGACCCTGATCATGCCGGGGGTCAAACTTGGGGGCGAGTCCCCCGTTACGATCCTAGACTGCCAGTTGGGTCCCCGGGTGGAACTGAAGGGAGGTTTTTTCACCAGATCCGTCTGCCTGGAGAAGGCGAGCCTGGGCAGCGCCGCCCAGGTGCGGGAGGGCTGCCTCCTGGAGGAAGAGGCGAACGGCGCCCATGCCGTGGGCCTGAAACAAACGATCCTCTTCCCCTTCGTCACCCTTGGCAGCCTGATCAATTTCTGCGACTGCCTCCTCGCCGGAGGAACGAGCAGGAAGAACCACACGGAAGTGGGAAGCTCTTACATTCACTTCAACTATACCCCAAACCAGGACAAGGCCACCCCCTCCCTGATCGGCGACGTCCCCCGGGGCGTCATGCTGAATCAGCCCCCGATCTTCCTGGGCGGCCAGGGGGGGATCGTGGGGCCCACCCGGATCGGCTACGGAACGGTCATCTCGGCAGGAACCATCTATCGGGGGGACTGCCCCGAGGGGGGCAAACTCCTCGGCCAGACGGGGAACATGGCCTACGAGGCGAATTTTCACATGGGCTTCTATGGCGACATCCGGCGGCGCATCTACAACAATATCATCTATCTCGCGAATCTTCTCGCCCTCCGGCAGTGGTATATCCTCGTCCGCCGGCCTTTTTTTGCGGGCCAGGAAGGGGGCGGGGAGCTTTACGCGGGGGCGAGGGACGTACTGGAGCTGGCCATCGGCGAGCGCTTGAACCGTTTCCGGGGTCTGGCGGAAAAGATGGCCCCCTCCATCGCCATCTCCGAGAGGATCCTCTCGGGCGCCCGCCGGGAGGCCCTGGTCCGGCAGAAGCGGGAATTTATGGAAAAATGGCCCGTCATCGAGGCCTGCTTCACCGACGGCGACGATGCGACCCGGGAAGACCAAAACCGGTCCGCTTTCCTGGCCGCCCTGGAAACCCGGGCTCGGGAACATCCGAACTACCTCCAAACCATCCAGAATCTGGACGAAGGCGCCGTCAGGGCGGGGACGGATTGGCTGCGAGGCATCGTGGATACCGTCGTCAACCGGGTCCTGGATTGCCTGCCCACATGCCGAGGCCAGTGATCGCGACGATGAAATCGCCGGCAGGCCCCGGAAGCCGTTTGCCGAAAGCCGTTTGCCAGAAGCTTCGCCTGGCGGGGAAACCGGCGCGCCTACCTCGCCCCGCTCCCGCCGTGCCGTGGCGCCGCTTCCCGATGGTCCTTCCCGTTTTGGACTCCGCCCCAAGGGTGCCAATGCCGCCCCCGAGGGAGGCGCGGCCGCCGGAGGGGCGTTGCATAATTCAATAAATATTTGACTTTACCGGCACAACGGGTTATACGCCGCCCATTTTCATCGGCACGGAAAGGAGATGGACGCTTATGGGAAAACTCTTCGGAACGGACGGCATTCGGGGAGTGGCCAACGAATATCCCATGACCGCCGACCTGGCCCTCAATGTCGGCAAGGCGACGGCCCATTACTTCAAACGCCAGGGTCACCGGCCCCGGATCATCATCGGCAAGGATACCCGCATCTCCGGATATATGCTCGAAAACGCCCTCGTTTCCGGGATCTGCTCCATGGGCGTCGATGCCATCATGGTGGGGGTCATGCCCACGCCGGGGATTGCCTTTCTCACCCAGAGCATGCGGGCCGATGCGGGCATCGTCATCTCGGCCTCTCACAACCCCTATCAGGACAACGGGATCAAGATCTTTTCCAGCGCCGGCTTTAAACTCCCCGACGAGACGGAACTGGAGATCGAGGAACTGATCCTGAAGAATCTCTTGCACAATCTCCGCCCCTCCTCGCGGGAGTTGGGCAAGGCCTACCGCATCGAAGGGGCCCGGGATCGGTACATCGTCTTTTTGAAGAGCACCTTTCCCAAGGAATACACCCTCGAAGGGATGAGAATCGAGCTGGACTGCGCCAACGGCGCCACCTATCGCGTCGCCCCCCAGACCTTCCTGGAGCTTGGGGCGGAGGTCACCGCCCGCTTCGACCAGCCCAACGGTTCCAACATCAACGACAACTGCGGTTCCCAGCATACGGGGATGCTCGTGGAGAAGCTGATGAAGAGGAAGGCCGACGTGGGCTTCGCCTTCGACGGCGACGGGGACCGCCTCATCGCCGTGGATGAGAAGGGAAACGTCCTCACCGGCGACCATATTCTGGCCATCTGCGCCAAGACGATGAAGAAGAAGAAAAGGCTCGCGAACAATCTGGTGGTGGCCACCGTGATGAGCAATCTCGGCCTGACCCATGCCCTGAAATCACTGGGCATCGACATGGTCGCCGCCAAGGTGGGGGACCGTTACGTCCTGGAGGAGATGCGGGCCCGGGGGGCGGTCATCGGCGGGGAGGAGTCGGGACACCTGATCTTCCTCCAGGAGCACACCACGGGGGACGGCATCCTCAGCGCCCTTCAACTCCTGTCGGTCATGAGGGACGAAGGACAGCCCCTTTCGGAACTAGCCAAGGTGATGACCCTCTTTCCCCAGAAGCTGATCAATGTCGATGTCAAATCCAAACCGGACATCGAAACGGTCCCGGAAATCGTCGCGGCCATCGAGGAGGCGGAGAGGGTCCTGGGCGACGGGGGGCGCATCCTGGTCCGCTATTCGGGGACCCAGAACATGTGCCGGGTAATGGTGGAAGGACCGACGGACGAGGAAACGGAACGGCATTGCCGGCGGGTGGCGGAGGTGGTGCAAAAGACCATCGGTCGGTCAAGCGACATCGCCTCCGCTCCCCAGCAGGCGTCCATCGATGGCGGCAATTGAGGAGAGACCATGCCTTTTAAAGTAATTATCACCAAGGATTTCGAACACATGAGCGCCGTCGGCGCCAAAATCGTCGTTGGCTACATCCGTCGGACCCTGGCCCGTCAGGGCCGCTTCGTCCTGGGGCTCGCCACGGGGAACACCCCTACGGGGCTTTACCGACATCTGGCCGAGGCGGCGAACGGAGGCGACTTCGCCGCCGCCAGCGTCGCCAGTTTCAACCTCGACGAATACATCGGCCTGCCGGGAGAGAACCCCCAGCAGCGGACCCTGCATCCGGAAAGCTATTCCTTCTTCATGATCCGGGAACTCTTCGGGCGCCTCCGGGAGAATTTCCGGGCCGCCTATGTCCCCTGGGGCGCCCTCATCGACCAGGGGCGGTTGGAGGCGGAGCTGGCCGCCTATCCCGACGACTGGGAAAAGCAGGGCGCGGACAAGGGGAAGGCCGTGGTCATCCGCCCGGAGGCCGCCTCGGATTATCTGCGGTGGATCCGGCGCGAAATACTGGATGCCTACGAACGGGAGATCGCCGCCGCCGGCGGCATCGACCTCCACATCGTCGGCGTGGGCGGCCGGGGTCACGTGGCCTTTCACGAGGCGGGCATTCCCTTTCCCGGCAATCGCATGCTCCTGGTTCAACTGGATGACAATACCATCGACAACGCCGTGGCCGATCGGCACTTTTCCCGCCGGGAGGAGAGTCCCCGTTTCGCCGTCTCCATGGGCGCGGAGTTGGTCTATGAGGCAAAAGCGGTGTTGCTGCTGGCCAACGGCAAGCGCAAGGCGGAACCCGTGGCCGCCTCGCTGCTGGAAGACGTGAACGAACAGGTGCCCATTTCCTACGGGCAGGTTCTGGCCGGCCGGGGCGGAGAAATGACCTACGTCCTGGATCGGGAGGCGGCGGCGGAGGTCCTGACTCAGAGGGATCGAATCGAAAGCCGGGGCATCGAAATCGAGGAGCTGGCCGGATAAACGGCATTGCCGCGGCGTCGCCCCGGCCGGATGCCGAATCCGCCAGGGGAGAGCGGCGCCGGGCCGCCAGGGCGTTTGCCTGCCGCCGGCGCGGCCCATAGCCTCCGGCGCGACCCATGCCCTCCGGGACACCGCCTCCGACGGCCACGGGGGTGGAACGATTCGGAAGAAGGAACAGGGATGAATTGCTCACACCGCACGACAGATGAACCGGAGCGATCAACGCCGCGAAGGGAACCGCCGGCCCCGGTAGTCGTCGTCGGCAGCGGGGCCATCGAGACCATTATCCATTGCGAGGCCCCCCTGCGGATCGGACGCAAACAGATCGTCCGGCAGGAGGAGAGCCTCGGGGGAAGCGGACTGAATTATACCCTTCGCCTCCTTGCCGCCGGACACCCGGTGCTGCCTATCCTGCCCGTGGGCAACGACGGCCGGGGCAGATCGATCCTGGAGGCCATCATCGCCGCCGCCGGCAAAATCGCCGGCCCGCCGGAACTGGCGAGGTTTCTCTCCCCGCGGAAATTCTTTGTCCCCCGTCTCGCCACTCCCCGCTCGACTCTACTGGTCAACCAGGGACAGACGACGGTCTTTTCGGAAAAATTCGCCGAGGGAAAGGACTTCCGAAAACACCTGGAAAAACGCTTTCACGACATCGAACACAAGCTCGGCCTCGCGCCGGGGGGGGTGATCGTGGGCCACATCTATGGCGACAAGAGCAACGGCCTTCCCCATGTTCCCGGAGAATGCACCCGTTTCATCATCGATTACTGGCATGGCAAGGCGCCCGTTTTTCTCAATCTCGGCCACAGCCAGATTGAATTGGGCATTGCCTTCTGGGAGGATGCCATCCGCAAGACCTCGGTCATGCAAATGAATGTCTGGGAATTCAAGAGCCTCATGAAGACGGCGGACCGTATCCCCTCCCTGCGGAAAATCGTCCTCTGGTTCCGGGAGCGACGGATCAACGCCGTAATCAGCATGGGACGTTTCGGCGCCCTCGGGGTCCATGGCGGCGACGGGGACGGGCTCATATACAGCCAGGCCCTGCTGCCCCCGGACCGAATCCAGGATGCCACCGGGGCGGGTGACGCCTTTGCCGCCGGCCTCGTCTCGGCGCTGGCGGGACGCGCCTCCTTCTCCTTCGAGGATTTTCGCGCCGCCATGGCGGAAGCGGCCATCTGGGCCTCTTACGCCTGCGCCACCCTGGGCGGCGCCGGCTATTGTCCCGACCGACGGGAACTGGACGCCTTCCGTGCGGAACTGGGAGCGGAGGATCGCCACGCCGTCAAGGTCGTGAACATAAAAACGGCCGGGCCCATGCTCGACATGATGGACGCGCTTTACAGTTGAAAGGACGGTTTGACGAAGAGACTCGTCGATCTCAAGCTATCCGCCCCCGTTGTCCCCGCCCTCGGCCCCCTGTTCATCGTCGTCGCCGCCATGATCGCTCTGACGGTCAACCAGGAAAGGGAGACCTTTCACCTTCCCCCGCCAAAGACATCCGGATGACCGCGGGCATCGGCGTCGTCCAATGCCAACCCCGGGAAGATCCGAGTCAATTGCCAAATTCGTCGCATCCGCCGCTCCAAGACAAGACGGACTCAACAACCAATTGAATTTACCGGTTTCCACATCAAGCGCGGAATGACGAAAAGGCAATTCCCGATACCTTTACAATTGGCTCGATCCGAAAGAACTTGTAAAATGCCCGGACCGTCCCGTGCGCCGGGCCAAGAGGCGGGACAAGAACCGAGAGCTTTGAAAAACGCCGTTTGGGACTCTCCGCCGTCGCTCCGCCCGAAGCCGGAATGCGGCGTTTTCAGAGAGTTACGATCCCCGGGCTTTTGCCGGGACGAGACGATAGGAAAGGGTGGTTTTTCAAAGGGCTCGAACCGTCTCCGTCATGGAGGCGGACGCCGAAAAAAACCCTTGACAATAGAACATATGTTCTATAACGTGAGGCCATGAAAACGACAAGAACCATCCATAGCGTGGCTAAGGCCATCGACAACTTCCACCGCCAGCGCCGGCGGATGCCCAGTTATGCGGAGATGCTCCCGCTCCTGGGGGTCCGCTCCAAAAGCGTCGTCCACTTCTGGATCAACAAGCTGCTGGAGAACGGCCTGTTGGAGAAGGACGGCAGGGGCTATCTGACGCCGGGGCGTCGGGCCCGGGGGATTCCCATGGCCGGGGAAGTGGCCGCCGGCTTTCCCTCCCCCGCCGAGGAGGAACTCCGGGACATCATCTCTCTCGACGAATACCTGGTGACCAGGCCGGAGTCCTCCTTCCTCCTCCAGGTCAGCGGCGACTCCATGATCGGCGAGGGCATCCGCGAGGGCGACCTCGTCATCGTCGAAAGGGGACGGACGCCGAAGAGCGGAGATGTCGTCGTTGCCCAAGTGGACGGCGAATGGACGATGAAATATTTCCGCAAACAGGGAACACGGGTCCGCCTCGAGGCGGCCAATCCCAAGTACCCTCCCATCGTCCCGAAAGCGGAACTTCTCATGGGGGGCGTGGTTACGGCGGTGATCAGAAAGTATCGCCTCTAAGGCCCCCGCCTGGGACAGGCACGGCGAACGATGAATATATCCGAATAGTTGTAGATATTTTCATAGAAAATTCGGCCAATCGCCCCCCTCCCGGAAGCGATTGGCGAAAGGCAGGACATCCTTCATGAAATTACGCGCCTATGCAGACGACACCTACGGATTTCCCCCCGCCGCACGGAGCGACCGTCGCCTCCGGGCCGGCCTTTGCCTGGCGAGACTGTTCCGACGAATCCGGGACTATGACTGGGAAAGGGCTATTCCAGGGCTGGAAAGGGCTCTCGATGCCTTTTGCGTCGGGGTCATTATCCTGGCGGTCCTCTATTTTCTCCCCATACTCTTCCTTCGTTACTGAGGCCCGTACCGCCTTCCCGAGCGCCGCCTCCCGCGGAACCGGACCATCCTCTCCCCTGGTCAACAAGGCGGGACTCTCTCCTTGACTCCGCCACAAATGCCGCCTATATTGAACCAATTGCAAAACTCGTCCAATTGGCCGCTCCCATGTAAGACGGACTCAAAACCAATTGAATTTACCGGTTTCCGCATCAAGCGCGGGATGAAGAGAAGGCGATTGCCGATACTTTTGCAATTGGTTCCATTGATCGCAATCATCGCTTGAATCCCGGAAGACGCAAGTCATGTCCTCTCTGCCCGCCGAACTGGTCATTCTGTCGATCCTGGTCCTGATCAACGGGGCTTTCTCCATGGCGGAGATCGCCCTGGTCTCTTCCCGCAAGGCCAAGCTCCGCCTCGAGGCGGAAAGCGGCAATGCCGGGGCGGAGAGGGCCCTGAGCCTCGCCGAGGAGCCGGGGAGCTTTCTCTCCACCATCCAGATCGGCATCACCCTCGTCGGCATCCTCTCCGGGGCCTACGGCGGCGCCACCGTGGCGAAATCCCTGAGCGCCTACCTGGAGCAATATCCGGCCCTCCGTCCGTACAGCGACACCCTCAGCCTCACCCTCGTGGTGCTGGCAATCACCTACCTCTCCCTGGTCCTGGGGGAGTTGGTCCCCAAGCGCCTGGCCCTGCTCAAGGCGGAACGGATCGCCGCCCTGGTCGCCCGGCCGATCTATTACCTCTCCCTGGCCGCCTACCCCCTGGCATGGATCCTCGATGTCTCCACGGAGGCCCTCCTGAAGCTCATGAATATAAAAAAATCGGCAAGCTCCGTATCGGAGGAAGAGGTGAAGGTGCTTCTCGAGGAGGGGACGGAGGCGGGCATCTTTCATGCCATGGAGCATGAGATCTGTCACCGGGCCTTCCATATCGACGATCTGGGCGTCAAGGATATCATGACGCCCCGTCCGGATATCCTCTGGCTGGATGCCGCGAAGCCCTTCGCCCACAATCTGGAAATCATCCGAACCGGCGACCACACCTGTTTCCCCGTCGGCCGGGGCGGTCTCGATCAGGTTATCGGCTTTCTCCATCTCAAGGACCTTCTGAAGCAGGGGGCATCCCCGGAAAATGGCGATCCCGACCTCCTCCCCTTACTGAGGAAACCCCTCTATTTCCCCGAAACGATCTCCGCCTGGCAGGTCCTGGAACAGTTCAAGATCGCCCCCATCCACATGGCCATGGTGGTGGACGAATACGGCATCATCCAGGGGCTGGTGACCGTCAGCGACGTCATCGAGACGATCGTGGGCGACATACCCTCTCTGAGCGAGGGGGAGGACAGCGACATCGTCCGCCGCGAGGACGGCTCCTGGCTCGTTGACGGCGCCCTCTCCATCGACGATTTCAAGGCCCATTTCAAGATCCAGAAACTGCCGGGGGAGGTCAGGGGCGACTTCCACACCCTGGCCGGATTCGTCATGTCCTATCTTGAACGGATCCCCGCCACGGGCGATCGCTTCCAATGGGGCGACTGGCGGTTCGAGATCGTGGACATGGACGGGCGCCGGATTGACAAGGTGCTGGTCAGCGGCCCGCCTGGGGCCTCCTGACCGGGGCGTATTCGTTTTTTCCCGCGAGCGCTCGATTTCCTGGGACTGCATGCCATGGGAACCCCGCTCTTTTCGACTCATTCCCAGGAAAGAGACCTTTGAAAAACCGCCGGCCAGGCCCTGTCGGGCTTGACCCGGCATCCAGAAAATAGTTGAGGACGCTGGATTCCCACCTTCCCGGGGAGAACCATATGGACGACACAACAGGGTTTTGCAAAGGTCTCGGAAAACAAATCCGCCTTAGACCACCTGAGGCAGGGTAAATTTGTTCTATCTCTTAAGTGGCTGAAAACAGGACGTGCCTCAGTTTTAGTAGATCATTCAAGATCAACTACTTACATTGAGAACAAATTCACCCTGCCACCTGAGGGGGGTTTTTGACAAGCATTTCCCACTATGATAGAGTGTCGCTACCGGCGATTATCCGTTCGATCGAAAAGCGAGGGAAAGCGTTATGAAAAGGGGTGTCATCGTCTCCACCGGTTCCTATCTGCCCGAAACCGTCATCGCCAACGAGGAACTCGTCCAGTTTTCCCGGGAGGCCCAGGCCCTGGTCGGCGGCAAGACGGGAGTCCTGGCGCGCCGACACGCGGGAGAACATCAGACCACCTCGGACCTCGCCCTCGAGGCGGCCCGGTCCTGCCTGGACAAGATAGCCTTCCCCGCCGCTGACGTCGCCGGGATAATCCTCTCCACCTCCTCGCCCGACCGCATCCAGCCGGCCACGGCCACCCGCCTCCAGCATCTCCTCGGGGCGCGGAATTCCTTCGCCTTCGATATCAACTCCGTCTGCTCCGGCAGCGCCTACGGCCTCCACCTCGCCGACGCCCTGGTTCGGGCGGGACAGCATGAGAACATCCTCTTCGTCGCCGCCGAAACCTATTCCCGGATACTCAACCGCAAGGATTTTTCCACCTACCCCTATTTCGGAGACGGGGCGGGGGCGGTGCTGTTGCAGGGCCGGGAAGACGACACCCGGGGGATATTGAGTTCCGTCCTGGGCACCGACGGCGGCCGCAGTGAAACCATCTGCGTCCCCGGCGGTGGCGCCATGATGCCCTACGCCAAGATCGCCAACCCCCGGGCGGCGTATTTCCGCATGAAGGGGGAGGAGGTGTTCAACTTCACCCTCGACAAGGGCCCCCTGGTTATCCGCCAGGCCGCGGCGGCGGCTGGTGTGGCGCTGGAGGAGATAAAATGTTTCCTGTGTCATCAGGCGAACATAAACATCCTCTGGGGCATCGCCGACATCCTTGACGTTCCTCGGGAAAGGTTCTATGTCAATCTGGATCGCTACGGGAACACCGCCAGCGCCTCGGTTCTCATCGCCCTGGACGAGGCGCGGACGGAAGGAGTCGTGGGCCCGGGGGACCTGGTGATCACCGCGGCCTTCGGCGGCGGTCTATCCTGGGGCGCCAATCTGATCCGGATCTAAGGAAGGAAAATACCCACAAGGAGGACAAGCCATGACCGATACGCTAAAGAAACTCAAGACGGGCATAGAAGACCTCTTCCCGGAAACGGAAGGCATGGTCGTCAACGCGGAAACCCGCCTGGGGGACATCCCCGATTTCGATTCCATGGCGGCGGTGAACCTGCAGAATTTCATCGTGGAAACCTTCGATATCACCATCCCCCTGGACCTCTTCGGGGAGGACGTCACCCTTGGGGAGCTTGCCGCCTGCATCGAAGACCCTGAAAGGCTCGCCGCCGGGGGAGAGAAGAAGGTCTGACGATGGATCCTCTGGATATTTTCACTTCCCTCTGGAATGTTCAGCGCTCCTGGCTGGACCGCTCGGAAGAGACGAATCAGCGGGTCATCGATCTCTTCCGGCGTCTGGAGGAGACGACCCGGGAAGAGTTTCCCCATCTTCTCTCCTCGGAGCTGCCGGCGGAGGGCAAGCAAAACGCCGGGGAGATCTTTCTCGAATACGTCCGGAAGAACGCCAAATTGAACCGGCGTTTTCATGCCATTCTGGATGACTGGCTCCGGGAGTTGGTGGAGCTGGGCAGTGACCTGAACGAGCAGGACCGGCAACGGGCGCGTTTCTGGATTCAACAGTTCCTGAGCGCCATGGCGCCGCCCAATTTCTTTTGGACGAACCCCGCGGCCATAAAGAAATTCCTCGATACCGGGGGCGTAAGCCTCCTGCAGGGGCTGGGCCGGATCTGGGAAGATGCGAGCAGGGGCGATTATCTCTCCCGGATCACCGACGAAACGGCCTTTCGGGTAGGGGAGAATATCGCCGTCACCCCCGGCGCCGTGATTTTTCGCAACGAGATCATGGAACTCATCCAATACGAAGCCGCCACGGACGCGACCTTTGCCCTGCCGGTGGTCCTGATCCCTCCCTGGATCAACAAATACTACATCTTCGATCTGACCCCACGGGCGAGTCTGGTCCGTTATCTCCGGGATCAGGGGTTTACCGTCTTCACCATCAGTTGGAAGAATCCGACGGAGGCCATGCGGGAGGTGACCTTCTCCGATTACATGTTTGCCGGGGCGCTGTCGGCGGTGACGGCGGCACGGCAAATCTGCCGGGCGCCCCAGGTCCACGCCGTTGGGTACTGTATCGGCGGCACGGCCCTGGCGGCCCTCATGGCCTGGCTGAACCGGGGCCTTCGGAGGGGCAGCCCCGGACCGGTGGCGGACTGGACGCTGTTTTCGACCCTGGTGGATTTCAGCGAGCCCGGGGATCTGGGGGTGTTCATCAGCGAGCGCTCCCTCGCCGCCGCCGAGGCCCTCATGAGGATGGACGGCTTCCTCGACGCCCGCTACCTGAGCTGGGTCTTCCGGATTCTCGGTTCGGAAAGCCTGATCTGGAGAAACTACATTCAGAATTATCTGTACGGGGCCGCCCCACCGAAGTCCGACATGCTCTTCTGGAACAGCGACAGCACCCGTCTGCCCGAGGCCATGTGCTCCTATTATCTCCGGGAGTTCTACCTGCGCAACAACCTCGCCAAGGCCGATGCCCTGACCATGGGAGAGCGCCCCATCGACATGGGGAGGGTCCGCCAGCCCCTCTACTCCGTGGGGGCCCAAATGGATCATATCTGCCCGTGGCGCGGCGTCTTTCGCACCTGCGGGCTCGTCGCGGGCCCACGCCGCTTCGTCCTCTCCAGCGAGGGGCACATCACCGGGATCATCAACCCCCATTCCGAGGGATCGCGGCGCAAATACTGGAGCGGCGAGGCGGACCTCCCGGAGGAACCTGAGGATTGGCGCCGCCGGCAGGAGGAAAGGAGCGGCTCCTGGTGGCCGGACTGGGTCGCCTGGCTACGGCGGCGCAACGACGTCCGGCGACCGCCCCCGCCCCTGGGAAACCGGAGATACCCGCCCCGGGAACGGGCGCCGGGCAGCTACGTACACGAGTGAACGCCGAGAACGACGCCGGCATCGACCGCCGGAGGAGGGAACGATGATGGGGAAATGGGCCCTCGTCTTTCCGGGACAGGGATCCCAATATGTCGGCATGGGCGCGGATTTCCACCGGGACTGCCCTTCCTACCGGGAGGTCCTGTCCCGGGTTCGGGAGATCACGGGCGTGGACATCGCCCGGCTCTGCCTGGAGGGTCCCCAGGAGGACCTGGATCGGACGGAAAACACCCAACTGGCGGTGCTGGCCTTCGAAATGGGGGTCTATGACCTCTTCCGGGAACAGGCGGGCGGGATCGATCCGGCGGCGGCGGCGGGACACAGCCTGGGCGAATACAGCGCCCTGTACGCCGCGGGGGCCCTGACCCTGGAAGATGCGGCCGCCATCGTCCAGGCCCGGGCGAAACGGCACCAGGAGGCCGTTCCTCCCGGACGCGGGGCCATGGCCGCCATCCTGGGCCTCTCCGGCGAGGAAACGGCGGCGGTCTGCCGCGAATGCGCCCAGGCCGGCGAAACCCTGGACCTGGCCAACCTCAACGCCCCGAGCCAGATCGTCATCTCGGGGGACGTCCCGGCGGTCGTGCGGGTGGGGGAAAGGGCCGCCCAAAAGGGGATCAAGAAGTTCGTTCCCCTCCCCATCAGCGTCCCCTGTCATTCCCGGCTCCTCGTCGCGGCGGCCGAACTTTTCCACGCCGATTTGGAGAGAATCGCCTTCCATCCCCCCCGCCTGCCGGTCATCCCCAACTACGATCCCCAACGGGAACATGCCCCGGCAACGTCGCGGGAGCTGCTGAAGATGCAGATGATCTCGCCGGTGCGTTGGCAGGAGACGGTGGAGGCGCTCATCGCCGGGGGGGTGACGACCTTCGTGGAAATCGGCCCCCGCCGGATCCTTTCCGGGCTGATCAAAAATATCGACCGACGGCCCCGCCTCCTTTACATCGGCGATGGCGAATCCCTCCGTAGAACCGTCGCCGCCCTTTCGTCGTAACGAACATCCTTCCCAATAATTATGGCATTTCTCCCGTAAAGCATGATATGGGGGAGGGTAGATCATTTTACCCTGAAGGGGGTCCGCCGGCCTTCCGCTCCGCGCCCGGCAGGCAGGTCCGGGAGCGGCCGCGAGGGCGGGCGTCGCGCCTTCGGAAGGAGAGGCCTTTGAAAAACGCCGTTTCCGACCCCCAGCCGTCATTTCGGTGGAAGAGAAATGCCGTGTTTCCAAGATGTCCTAGACGCCGGTTTTGGCCGGGCTCTCAGGAAAGCGTGGATATTCAAAGCTCTCGAGGAGGAAGAGACGAATGAAAAAGAGATGCGCCGTCTTTTTCGGGGTGGCAATCCTGATCATGGCCGTCCTGGCGGCAATCGCCGGTCCGTATATCAACGGCCAGGTTTCCGCGGCCCTGGACCGGTCCATCTACAAGAACCTGAAGAACTTCACGGAAGTGCTCGATATCGTCGAAAAGAACTACGTGGAGCCGGTGGACGCCAAGAAGCTGCTGCAGGGCGCGATTAACGGGATGATCAAGAATCTCGATCCCCACAGCAGCTTCATGACCCCGGAGATGTACAAGGAGCTGGAGTTGGAGACCCGGGGCAGCTTCGGCGGGATCGGCATCGAGATAACCATCCATAAGGACGTCCTCACCGTCGTTTCCCCCATCGAAGACACCCCGGCCTTCCAGGCGGGCGTGAAATCCGGAGACAAGATCATGATGATCGACGGGAAACCCACCAAGGATATAACCATCATGGACGCGGTGAAACGCCTCCGGGGCGAGAAGGGGACGAAGGTGACCATTTCCGTATTGCGGGGCAACGAGGCCAAGCTCCGCGAATTCGTCATCACCCGGGCAATCATCAAGGTGATCAGCGTCAAGCACAAATTGCTCGACGGCGGGATCGGCTACGTCCGGCTCTCCTCCTTCCAGGATAAGACCGCCGACGATCTGAAAAAGGCCGTCCGGGAGATGACGGCGAAAAACGAGCCCCTGAAGGGGATCGTCCTGGATTTGCGCAACAATCCCGGCGGCCTCCTGAACCAATCCATAGAGGTTTCGGATCTGTTCCTCAAATCCGGCGTCATCGTCTCGACCAAGGGACGCTCCAAGGGAATGGAGAGCAAGGTCAGCGCCCGGGACAAGGGCGACGAGATCGTCGCCCCCATGATCGTCCTGGTGAACGAGGGCACGGCCAGCGCCGCCGAGATCGTTTCCGGGGCGCTCCAGGATAACGGCCGCGCCCTGATCCTGGGCGCCCAGACCTTCGGCAAGGGCTCCGTGCAGACGGTGATCCCCCTGGAGGACGGCTCGGCGTTGAAGCTGACCACGGCCCGGTACTACACCCCCAAGGGTCGTTCCATCCAGGCGGAAGGCATCGCCCCGGATGTGATCGTCAAATATATCCGCCCGGGAAGCGACGGCGAGGAAGAGGAGCAAGAGCCCATTCGGGAAAAGGATTTGAAAGGACACATCAAATCCGCCCAGGAACAGGCGAGGCCAGTCGAAGAAGGAGACCGGGAAGGAGAGCTGCTCCAGAGGCGTATGAAGAACAGCGCACCCCGTAAGGAGCTGCCCCTCAAAAGACCCTTCGGCGATGTTGACGCAGACAACCAGCTCAAGGCCGCCGTGGACATGCTCAAGAGCTGGGACATTTTCAAGAGGAATCTCGTCAAGAACTGAACCGGGACGCCATGAACCCTATAGCCAAGGCCGCCCTTTATCTCCTCTTCCTGGCGACGATCCTCGGCGCGACGCCGGACCTGTATGGCCGGAGCCGCCCGGGCCATCTGGCCGCCTATCATTATTCCCTGGGCGTCCTGCACATGCTGGACGAAAACCCCCAGGAGGCGATCAAGGAATTCGAAAAGGCCCGGCGTCACGATCCGGCAGCGCCGGAAATCGCCGTCGATCTGGCCTCCGCCTATGTGGAAAGAGGGGAAACCGCCAAGGCGATCCGCCTCTGCGAAGAGGTCCGGAAGGATCATCCGGACCATGTGGATATGAACCTCATCCTGGCCGGCCTGTACATGAACGAAAAGACGAATCATACCCGGGCCGCGGAGATCTACCGGCAGGTGATCCGCCAGGCCCCCGGGAACGTCGCCGCGCCGTTCTACCTGGGGGTGATATACGGGGACGCCAGGCAATACCCGGAGGCGATCGCCATGTTCGAACAGACGCTGCGCCTGGATCCCCAGCATCTCATGGCCGCCTACTATGAGGCCCGGGTGTTCATGGAGATGAAGAACTACCAGGACGCGGAAAGAATGCTCAAAAAGGCGCTGGAGATCCGGCCGAACTTCGAGGCCGCCCTTATCGATCTGGCGTTGGCATACGAAAAACAGCGGCAGACTTCCCTGGCCGTCGACGCCTTCAAGGATTATCTCTTCCTCCATCCCGACAAGCTCCAGGTCCGCATCAAACTCGGGGAAATGTATCTGCGGGAGAAGCGTTACGCGGAGGCGGAAAGGGAATTTCAGCGCATCCTCCGGACGGACCCCGACAACCGGGAGGTCCTGCTCACCCTGGGGCTTCTTTTCATCGAGAGCGGGCGTTACGACCAGGCGGCGGTCACCTTCGATAAACTGGCCCGGCGATACCCCGCCGATCAACGCTACCGCTATCTCCAGGCCACGGCTTACGAGGAAAAAGGCCTCCACGCCCAAGCCCTCTCCATCCTGGAGACGATTCCCCTCGGCTCGGAGCTGTACGGGAGCGCCCGCATCCGCATCGCCATGATCAGGAAAAAGGAGGGAAGGATTTCGGAGGCCATCGCCGGCCTCGAACAGGACATCAAGACGAAAAGGGACATCCCCGGATTATATGTGGCGCTATCCTCCCTGTACGAGGAACGGCAGGATCAGGAGGGGGCGGAGCGGATCCTCAGGGAGGGGACGACGACAATGCCCGAAAATGCCGACCTGCTCTACAGCCTGGGGGTGCTGTACGAAAAGACGGGACGCTTCGAGGCGGGCATCAAGCAGATGCGGGCCATCCTGAAGATCGATCCCGACCACGCCGACGCCCTGAACTTCATCGGCTACAGCTACGCCGACCGGGGAATGCATCTGGTCGAAGCGGAGAAATTGATCCTCAAGGCCCTGCGGCTCAAGCCCGGCAACGGCTACATCATCGACAGCCTCGGCTGGACCTACTTCAAGCAGAACCGGATCGAACTGGCCCTGAAGTATCTCCAGGAGGCGGCGGGCATCCTCCCTGAAGACGGGGCCATCGCCGAGCATCTTGGCGACGCCTACCTGAAGGCGGGCCGTCGGCAGGAGGCCCTCGACGCCTACCGGCGGGCCTTGAAGATCAATCCCACCAGCGCCACCCTGCCCCGGAAGATCGACGGTCTGACGGAGAGATGAACAGGCGGCGCATCTCGGTTTCGCTCCTGTTGTTTTTTCTTGTGGCCGGTGGCTGCGCCCACGAAACGGCAACTCCCCAACCGCGGGAAGCGATGCGCCTCGACCCGGGAGAGGCCTTGGCCCGCCTAGAGCGGCGACCACTGGAAAGACGACTCCTCAAAGCCATGGCGGAAATCGCGGTGATCACCGAGACGGGAAGGCATCCCCTCCGGCTCGCCATCCTGGCCAGGAGACCGGACTCCCTGCGGATCGAGGCGATTCCGGCCCTCGGCCCGCCGAATTTCTTCCTGGCGGCCCATGACGGGCGTCTCGCCGCGTATCTGCCCGAAACGGGGGAGTACCTCGCCGGGCCGGCCGTTCCGGAAAACCTCGCCCGTTTCTTTCCCCTCTCCCTGTCGGTGGGCGACCTGATTTCCCTGTTGATGGGCAACCCTCCGGCATGGCCGACGGAGGAAGCGCCCCGGGTGGACGCCGTCGCCGAGGCGGGGATGCTTCGCCTCGACATCTCCTCGCGTGACCGCCGGTTCCGGCAGACCCTCTGGATCGACGAGAAAACCGGCTATCCGCGTCGTTGCGAACAGACGGCGGAGAGGGACGGCGGCACCGAGACCCTGAACGTATATTTCGACGCCTACGCCCCCGTGGACGGCGCGCCCATGCCCCGGCGGATCCGGGTCAAGGTGAAGGGGGGGGACCAGGAGGAACGGACCGTGGTTCTGGAATACGAAAGCGCGACGCTGGAAACGACGAGCGACGCCGGGGCGGGGCCGTTCGACCTACCCGTTCCTCCCGGCGCGACGGTGAGACGACTGGAGTGACCGCTTTCTTGTCATTTCGACCGAAGGGAGAAATCTTTAACAAGTCGTCTCACCGCGCCGTCGCCCTACTTGATTTCCAGGAGTTTGGAACGGGCCACCCGGGCCTGACTGGTGTTGGGATAGTCCTTGATGACATTCTGGAGGATCAGTCTGGCGCTCGCCTTGTCGTCCAACTCCAGGAAGGAAAGACCCTGCTTCAACAGGGCCTGGGGGACCTTGTTGCCCTCCGGATAGTTCTTGATGACCTTTTCATACTCCAGGATGGCCTTCTCGTAACTCTTCTCGAAATAGTAACACTCCCCGATCCAGAACTGGGCGTTCCCTGAGTATTCCGTCTGGGGATAGGCCTTGAGAAAGTTCTGGAATTCCCCTCTGGCCTTTTCGTATTTGCCCTCCTTGTAGAGGTCGTAAGCGGCCGCGTAGAGAGATTCCTTGTCGCTCTTGGCCTTGACGCCGTTTTTCACATGATTCTTTTGGTGTTTTTCCGCATTGGCCGGCGCCCGTTCATCCTTCTTGCCGATCCCGAGAAAGTTTTCGATGAAATTCACCTTAAAGGAGGCCTGGTCGATCTTTTCCTTCCATTCCTTGGCTTCCACGACCCGGCCCCGGATATCCGCCGTCTCCTTCCGGAGTTCCTCCACGGCGCCCCGGATTTGTTGAATCTGCTCGCGAATCGCCGTAAGGTCCGCGCCCAAGTCGGCCTGTTTCGCACGCACCTCCTCGAGGGCCTTCCTGTTGGCCTTCGCCTGTTCATTCAGAGCGGCTATCTCCGAGTCGTGATCGCCAAGCTTGCTGCCCAGGCGCCCCTGGACACGTTGCAGATCCCCGGTAGTGGCGCAGCCGCAAAAGAGCGTGAACGACAAAAGCGTCAAGAGGAACCGTAAGAAGATTTTCAAGGTTGACACCCCCGTGGCATAAACGCCTCCATGGCCTCAGGAGCGGCCAGTCCCTGCTTTTTAAGCAAAAAGGAGGCAAAGGTCAACTATTATTTACCAAACTGAAGTTCCGAAAACTGGGCGGGGCAAGGGGACAGAGGCGCGATGGTAAGGTTTAGCCGGGGCAAATCCCGGATATAGTTGAGAAAGGTCATGCCTTTCCACTGCCA
>JASGUC010000037.1 GCA_030057915.1 Pseudomonadota bacterium | reverse complement strand
CTCCTTCCTCTTCCTCTACCTGGGCTTCAAGATCGACCAGCACTTCGGCACGGCGCCCAATTTCATGTTCGGCCTGTTCTTCCTGGCCCTCTTCCTCTCCATCGGCCGACTCTACCAGGAGGCCTGGCTGAAACGCAAAGAGGTTTGAAGGGGGCGGCGGCGCCCTCGGCTCCGGCCCGTCATCAAGACAACGAAAGGCCCGTCGGCGAAACCGGATCGCCGGCGGGCCTTTCGTTTATCCTCAAAACCGGGGCGGACGCTTGTTCCAAAATCGTTCTCCATCGGTCATCCTCCTTCGCGGTTGATGACCAACCATACCCAACACCAGAAAATTTTTCACGCAGCCTTACCGGAAGGACACCGTTTATCGCCGGGCTTCCGCCGCCATCCGCAGGAGAAATTCCTGAAAGCCCTTGTCGTGCTCAATGGAAAAGGATGCCTCGAAGTCCCTCTCCGCGTTGAGAAGGAAGAACTGCTTGGTCTTGCCCAGGGCCTCTTGGGGGGCCTCCATTATCTGGCGGGCGATTTCCCCGGCCCGGGCCAACAATCTATCCGTCGCGACAAGTTCGTTGACCAGGCCGATGCGATAAGCCTCGGCGGCGTCGATGATCCTTCCGGAAAGACATAGTTCCCGAGCCAGGCCGGCGCCGATGAGCCACTTCAGGGGGGTGAACAGGGTGGGAGCGCCGAACTTGATCTCCGGATGGCCAAAACGGGCCTCGGGGCTACAGATCCGGAGATCGCAGAGTTTGGCGAGGTCGAACCCCCCCGCCAGCGCGGGACCATTGACGGCGGCGATGACGGGCTTGGGAAAATGCCAGAGGTCTCGGTGGTAGGCGGACGAGGTCTGATAAAGATCGTGGAGCAAGGCGGGATTCTTGAACTCGCCGAGATCGAAGCCCGCGGTGAAGGCGCCGCCGGCCCCGGTCAGAACCAGGACCCGGACGGCCGGATCGTCCTTCCAAGCCGTCAGGCAGGAGGAAATCTCCCGTCGCATCTGGATGGTGATGGCATTGCGCTTTTCGGGGCGATTGAGGGTGAGGACGGCCAGACCCTCGGCGTTTAGTTCCGCAAGAATGGTTTCAAAATTCATTGCTGCAATCTCCTCCATAGGGGCAAACAAGAACGCCCCCGCCCCGTGGGGAGGGGCGGGGGCGTGACTGCGCGGGCGGCCTCGGTCCTGCCGGGAGGGGCGTCTTTCTCCCGTCGTAGCGACCTTGGAAAACGCCTCTTCCAACACCCCCTGGCCATGCCGCCGGAAGCCGGGGCACCGTGTCTTTCCATGCGACCCGCCCCCCGGGTTTTGCCGGGGCGACCGGAAGGTGCTGATTTTCAAAGGTCTCGTCCGTGGGACCGGAGGGCGTTATTGTCCTGTCCCACCCGAGCCGGGTCAAGGTCTTCCGGATGCCTCCCGGGCCGGTTATCGCCGCTGCGGCCGGCCTGAGGGAAGGCATCCCGGCGCCCCACCCGCCGTTCCCGGCGCGGAGGGGAAGGGCGGGACTGGGGGCAAGGGTTTCTTTTACTTCAATTTGCTCAGGATGTCCCGGGCAATGATGACACGTTGGATCTGGTTCGTGCCTTCATAAATCGAGGTGATGCGGACGTCCCGGGCATAGCGTTCCACCGGGAATTCCTTGGTGTAGCCGTAGCCGCCGAGGATCTGGATGGCGTTGTAGCAGGCCCGCTCTCCCGCCTCTGTGGCGAAATACTTGGCCATCGAGGCCTGCCGGGCGAAGAAGCGCCCGCACTGTTTCTGATAGGCGGCATTCATGAGGAGCAGGCGGGCCGCCTCCAGTTCCGTGTAAGACTCGGCGATCATCCACTGGATAGCCTGGAAGTTGCTGATGGACTGGTCGAACTGCCGCCGCTCCACGGCGTACTTGGCGGCATATTCAATGGCCGCGAGTCCGCAGCCCAGGCCCAGGGAGCCGATGCCGATCCGTCCGCCGGCCAGCTCGGCCACGGCGGTGCGGAAGCCGTCGTTCGGCTTGCCCATCATGGCGGTCTTGGGGATGCGGCAGTCCTCGAAGACCAGTTCGTTGGTCACCGAGGCGTGCTGACCCATCTTGTGCTCCGCCCGACCCACGACAAAGCCCGGGATGCCGTTTTCCACGAGGAAGCAACTGATCCCCTTGCCCTTGGGGGCGGCCTTGTCCGTTACGGCCCAGACGACGAACACGCCGGCATATTCGGCGCTGGTGATGAAGATCTTGTTGCCGTTGAGGACCCATTCGTTGCCGTCCAGGACGGCGGAGCAGCGCATCCCTGCCGGATCGGAGCCCGCCGTCGTCTCCGTGAGGCCGAACCCGCCGGCATAGTACTCTCCGGAGCAGATCTTCGGGATGTAGGCCTGCTTCTGCTCCTCCGATCCTATGGCCTGGATCACCTCGCAGACCATATTGTTCACGGAACAGGTCACGGCGGTGGAGGCGCAGGCCCGGGCGATTTCCGTAATGGCGAGGCTGAAGGCCACCGCTCCGGCATCCGAACCGCCGTATTCCGACTTGACGGCGATCCCCATGAGTCCCAACTCCGCCAGCTTTTTTAGGTTCTTCAGGAAGGTTTCTCGATCGCCCTCCTCGTCCAGCTTGGCGGCCACCGGCTCCAATTCCGATTTGGCAAAATTCCTGGCCGTATCCTGAATCATCCTTTGGTCTTCGGTTAAATCTAAATTCATTGCCTCTTTTCCCCTTCCTGTATGTTGTTTATTGTCGCCGCTTGTTGGATAAACAGGCGGGTGATTTCCCAATTCTTGTGCGTGAAGGTAAAAAAGAGGGGAAGCAAGCTTCCCCTCTTTTTTGTGGTTTGTCCTTAGGCTTTGTCGATAATGGCCTGAATGTCAGGCGTGTAAGCAGTTTTGGCCGGCAGGAAGATCAGCTCCGGATCCACGAACTCGCGGAGGACGAAGAGTTCCCGATAGGTTGGACGGGGCGTTTCGCCCTTTACCAGGGACACGTTGAGGTCGAAGCCGCAATTCTCCTTCACCTGTTCCACGGTTACACCGGGATGATAGCTTTCCAGATAGATCTCGCCCTTGTCGTCGAAGCGATAGACGCCCATGTTGGTCACGACGCCGCAGGGACCCGATTCCGCGAAGGGTGTGCCTTTCCATACCTCTTTCTTCGGCTTCCATTCGTTGGTCTTGTGATCCCAGCACCACCAGCCCGGGGTGGTGGTGTAATCGTTCCTCTCGACGAAGCGGCGTTTCTCCTGCAGGATGATGTAGGCCACGCGATGGGAGAGGGTGCCGATGTCGGAGTTGCCGCCCGATCCGGTGAACCGGTGGGCAGGCTTGTAGTAATCGCCGATGGAGGTGACGTTGACGCCTCCGTATTTGTCGATGGCCGCGCCGCCGAGGAAGCCCAGGGTTACGTAGCCCTGCTGGAGGTAATACCCGAAGGTGTCCACGAGGCCGCCAAGCGTTGAACTCAGGTTGGCCGCACGCTGGTCGCAGACGGACATGGGCACGTGCATGGTCTTGCCGTCGCAGATGCCGGATTCATAGATCAGCAACGCATTGGGCGCGGTGGTGAAGTTGGCCGTCATGATGCCGACCATGGGCAGGCCGGTGCCGGCGAAGACGACGTCGTCATTGCGGACCTCATGGGCGATGGCGATGGCCATGAGTTCCGGCAGAATGAATTCCCCGACGTTAGCGGGAGTATCGGGAATCTGGTCGATAAGTTCCATCAATTGTTCCATTGATTTTGCCATATTAATTCTCCCCCCTTTCTCTTAGTAACCGCTGCGGGCCACGGACAAGGGCATCTTCATCCGAGGCGCGGGTTTTTTGCCTCTCAGCATGCGGGTGCTGTAACCGGTGCTTTCCGCTTTCAGAGAGAGGAGCTTTTGCGCTCCCAGCTTGATCAGGAAATCTTCCCAGGTGGCCGGCCCGAATACCCATTCATCCAGCCATTTCTTCAGCTCGTCCGTGTTGCGGGAAGCCGCATCCATGCTCCTCATGAAGGGTACGTCGTAGTCGTAATAATATGGCACCGAACTCGGGAATGCGCCCCAGGGGCATTCCACGATGGCATCCACCACGAAATAGGGGATCTGGTTCGCTTCGGGATACTTTCTCATCTCCGATTCGGGGACGATTTCCTCCGCGATGATGACGACCTTATCGCAGGCGAAAGAGATTTCCTTGTCGATGGTGCTGACGCCGCGCCAGGTGGCCGTTCCCTTGTCGCCGGCCTGGGCGACATGGATGACCGCCAGATCAGGACGGGCGGCGGGCAGAAGGATGCACTCGCCATCGCCCCAGAAGGGCTCGCTCATCTGGATGAATTTCTTCAGGGGGATATTGGCCACCTTGCCGTCTCTCTTGCCGGCCTTCCCCAAGGCATCGTATTTCTCGCTGTAAAGGTCTGATCCCAGGGGTGCGTAGTAGGGAATGAAAGGGGCGCCCACGGCGCCGGCGAGGAATCGCATGGCCATGGCGCCATGAGAGTAATCCTCAAGGATCATCTTGCCTTCTTTATAGTTCCGGTTGAGGTTGACATCGAGCTTGCCGGCCATTTCGCCCCAACCCATCCAGTCCGTTTCATAGACGCTCAGGGCGTTGACGGCGTTGAGGAGCCAGGTGCAGCAACTGCCGTGCCTGTCGATCGCGTGAATATCCTTTACCCCCTGCCGGACCATTTCCCAGGAGAAGGCGAAAGGATTTCTGTTGAAACCGGTAAAACCACTGAATGCCATTTGGATTCCGCTTTGCGCGTATTTCTTGACCGCCTCGGAAAGAGTCAAGATTTCAGCGGTTTTTGACTTCCCACGAATTCTTGCCATAACTACCTCCTTTTGTTGTTGATTAACCCCTTACAAATAAACAAGAAAATAGAAAAATCTCCCTTTCGTTTCACCTCCTTTCATCAAAGAATCCAAAATACTCTGGGCGATCTATTAACTTATGGTGATACTTCGAATAATTATAATTAAATACTTTTGGAAGATTTGCGAACCCGCCGATGAACCCAATGTGCAAGATTCTATATTGAATCCCGCGTAAAGAGTCAAGGGAAAATACATTATTTTTGTATTTTCCCACAAGGCTTCTCCAGGTTGTCCGCTTTATCGCTCCGGGTCTTAATCAGGGACCATCTCCGCCGCCAGTTGCCCGAGATAATCGCCGGGGATAACGTCCCGGATTTCCGGGAGGGTCTTTTCCGCCGTTTCGCAGTAGGCATGGACGAATCCTTCATAAAGGGCGATGAGATAGGATAGGCCGCCGTCGGGGTTTCCCTGGCAGATCTCCTCCTGAATGGTCGCGACGATGAATTCATCCCCTGCAAGCTGTAGCGAAGATTTTTTTAGGATCTGGAGATATTGAAACGGATCGGCCAGGTTGAGCTTCTGGAGGTGGCTCAACTGGAAAAAAACAAGATAGCAGTAGCGGGCCCGCTCGATGATTTCCGTTTCCGGGAGCACTTGCCCTGTCCTTACAAGTATTGGTAGAGACGTTCCCCGACGCGGGTGGGGTCGAATCCATGGACCTCCATCCCGGGGACGATGACCCGGACGGTGGGAACCCGGATCTCCTCTCGCGTCAGGTCAACCACGATGACCTGGGTCAGACCGCGTTCCCGAAGCCGTGCGCATACGGAGCGGATGTCCGCCAGGATATCGTCGCTGTAGCCGATGGCCAGCTCGGAAAGGTCTTTGACCGGCGGATCGTCCCCCAGGACGTCTCCTTCGAAGGCCTCGAACAGATACAGCGGCCTGGCCTCGACGAGCCGGCCGGCGCCGTGTTGCTGGAAGAGGAGTCCGCGGGTGGTGGCCACTTCCATAAGCGCCCGGGACGCCGCCGCCTTCGGATCGAGATGGGCGCCGAAACCTTCCATGGGCATGAGCATGTCGATGTCGAGATCGTGGGCCTTGGCGGCGATGACGGGGATGCCGAGATCCAGGGTATAGTCCATCAGGGTGACATCGATCCGCGCATCCCGCAACTTTCCGGCGATGGACAAAAGGAAGCCGTTCTCCGGCCCGTCGGCGATGGTTACCGCTTCCGTGGCCAGGCGCCCGAATTTTACGATGCTCCAGGCATCGCGTTCGATGACCTCCAGCAACCCGTGCAACACCGCCTCTTCCAGGGTGTTGCCGGCGGCGACGCCGTTGGTGTGGGTGGTCATCAGTTCCGGATCGTCGAGGCCAAAGGGATGGTAAACGCTGCAAGCGGGGACGAGCGTCGTCTCCCCGGTGTCGAGATCGAAGCCCTCCACCCAGCAATAGCTTGTGTCCTCCCGAAAATCGTTGAATTTGGGCAGGATGAGCCTTTCGGGATGAAGGACGCGACGACGGGCGGACAGTTCCCGGAAACTCCCCGTGATCAGCCGGTCCCGGTCGCCATTCCGAAATTCCGAAGAGAAGCGTTCAATGGCCTCCATGGTAAGCGATACCTGGGCCTGGACCTTGGTCAGCCCCTTGCCGGTATGGTAGGTTCGGGAGGCGTCGGGACGGATTCGGGAACAGGTAAAGACGGGCAGGCCGATCCGGTCCTCCGAGGTGGCGTCCCGGAAGTCTTCCATCCCCAGCGTCTCCCGCATGGCGGCGATGAAGGCCAGCGTCTCCTCCGGGGGCCGGGAACGGTGGGTGTCGAGTATGTACCTTTTGGGGCAGGGCCGCAACTGCAAGGGGCGAGCGTTCATGAGCGAGTGACCTTTGGAAAACCGGCATTTGCATGACGGCGATATTGGCAAGCCCTGGCCTTTCCGGCTTGCGACCTTTGAAAATCGACGCTTTCCCGGCGGCCCGGCGGAAGCCGGGGTCCGGAAGGCCTTAAAGACAGGAGGCCTTTGAAAAACCGCCGCTCATGCCCTGCCGGTCTTGACCCGGCATCCAGAGATACTTGAAGGCTCTGGATTCCCTCCTTCCCGGGAAGGGCCATATGGGGAGGACGCCACGGGGCTTTGCAAAGGTCTCGCGGGGCATTCCGGCCTCCGCCCGCGAACCCTGGGAAAGGGCGCTTTTCAAGGCAAAGCGTATAATCGAGGCGGCGTGTTATGTCAACAGGTAAGAAGACAGGGCCAGGGTAAATTTGTTCTCAATGTAAGTAGTTGATCTTGAATGAGATACTAAAACTGAGGCACGTCCTGTTTTCAGCCACTTAGAGATAGAACAAATTTACCGTGAAGACAGGGCGGATTCGTTCCGCCATCCGTCGCCTCTGGCCGCGGCGGCGTCCCGGGCGTCCGTTGCGGAACTCCCGGTCCGGGAGGCCAGTCAATCCCGGCGGTTTATCCAGCCCTCCATGCGGGCGGACTCCGCCTCCCACGCCCCGGAGAGGCGCAGGGCTTGAAAAGCGGCAAAGAGTCGATCCATGACCGCCACGGCCTTTTCCACGAGAAAGATCCTCTCCAGCAGTCGTCCTTCCGCCGCCATCTCCTCGTTATCTCCGAATTCCTCCGTGGGGGCGGGGACCTTCATGGCTTGATACTGGAACAGATCGGCCTTGAAGGTAAATTCCCACTCGGCGGTATCCAATTCCAAGGAAAGGCGGGCCGCACGGATCTTCTTGCCCTGCCGAAGGGCCTCCTTGCCTTCCAGGAGAGAGGCGTGCCGTCCCTGACAGACCACCGATTCCGTGTAGTCTCCCTTGCCTGATTCCAGGACCAGACGACGGACGAAGAGCAGCACCACCTCCTCATCTCCGCCCATATCGATGCGGCCATTGCGCTCCTCGCTCTTGAACCACAGCCAGGTCAGAAACTCCCTTCCCGGCGCCTGGGTGAGGAAGAGGGCCGCGGGATCGTCATCCGACGTCGCCGTCGGGGCCGCGTCCTCCCAGGGCGTATAGAGAGTCAAACCCATGGCGAAGGTCTCGCGAAAGAAATCCTGGAATTCCTGAAGCGCCTTTTCGCCATGACCGCTAAACCAGATCGTCCCCGCGGCGAGGTTCCAGCAGCAGTCGAAAAGGGAAGGCAGGGGCAGGGTCCGTGCGAGGAGTTCCTGATGGACCGCCCCGTGGAGGCCCTCCCTTTCCTCCCGAGAGAGCTTTCTCCCCCCTCGGGCCTCCCGCAGACGCCGTTCCGCCTCCAGGATGCGCAGACGCAGCAGGGGACCGGGGACCTTCTTCCGGTCGATGCGCAGGGAAAAGACCCGGTAGTCGCCCAGGGTATGGTTGGCGTATTTGAAATCGTTGTCGAGGATATCCTGAAGGGCGGTCCATCCCACCGACTTTTCCTCGTTTTCTGGAAAGAAATCACGGAAGGCGCAGGCCCCGATACGGTCGGCGAAGATGGCGGAAAAATCGGCCGGCAGGGGATCGACGAGGCGCAGGCGCGTGAAGGTCAGGGTTCCTTTTTTCAGGCTCATCGCGGGTGTCCTTTCTTGAATGGCGTAGCGCCTTATATACGACCGGATCGGTCTTTGCAATCCGGAGCGTGATGGGAAGGACGGAGGGAAGGATGATTTGGAGGGAGGGGCCCCCGGAGCGCCGCCTCGCCGCGGCCAACGGGCACTCGCCTCTCAGGCGATGAACAGGTCTTTGGTGGCGAAGAAGGGATCGGTGGTCATGTTGATCCCCAGGCGGCGGAGGCCGGCCTCGTCCCCCGGCGTGGGGATGTGGGTCATGTGGGCCTCACAGTTCTTCAGCTCTTGGAGCCTCTCCAGGGCCAACTGGGCGGCGGGATTGGTGGCGGCGCTGATGCTCAGGGCGATGAGGGACTCCTCCAGATCCAGGCTGACGGATTTTTCCTTGAGGATGTCCGTTTTGAGGGCCTTGATGGAACCGGTGATGTGGGGAGGCAGGAGCTTGATCTTGTCGGGGACCCCCGCCAGGTGCTTGATGGCATGGATGACCATGCTGGAGGCCGCGTGGAGCAGGGGCGAGTTGCTTCCCGTGATCAGGGCGCCGTCCCTCAGTTCCAGGGCGGCGCCGCAGAAGATGCCCGCGTCCCCCTTTTCCCGTTCCTGGGCCTCGCGGGCGGCGTTCCGGGCGGAAACAACCACGGGGCGCCGCTCTTCCGGCGACAAACCGAAATCCTTCATGAACAGCTCCACCCGCTGGACGGTTTCCCGTTCGGCAAAGCCCATGACATACTCGCACCGGTAACGAAAATAACGGCGGATGATCTCCATCTCGGCGGCTTCCCGGGCGATAGCGTCGTTGACGATGGCGAATCCCGCCCGGTTTACCCCCATGTCGGTGGGGGAACGGTAAAAGGAGGTCTCGCCGGTGATCTTTTCCAGGATGCGCCGGAGGACGGGAAACACCTCCACGTCCCGGTTGTAGTTGACCGCGGCCTCGCCGTAGGCCTCCAGGTGGAAGGGATCGATGAGATTGAAGTCCCGGATGTCGGCGGTGGCCGCCTCGTAGGCCACGTTCACCGGGTGGGTCAGGGGCAGGTTCCAGATGGGGAAGGTCTCGAACTTGGCGTATCCCGATTTTATCCCCCCCTTGTAATCGTGATAGAGCTGGGACAGGCAGGTGGCCATCTTGCCGCTCCCCGGGCCGGGACCGGTGACGATGACCAGGGGCTTGTCCGCGGGGATGCGGGCATTGGCGCCGTAGCCTTCGTCGCTGACGATGATCTCCACGTCCGTGGGATAGCCTTTGGTGAAGCGGTGGGTGAAGACGGAGATGCCCCGGCGCTCCAATTTGTTGCGGAACTGGATGGCCGCCGGCTGGTCGTCGAAGCGGGTGATGACCACGCCGAGGACGGGGATGTCCCAACTGCGAAGATCGTCGATTAGCTTCATGGCGTCGGCATCGTAGGTGATGCCGAAATCGGCCCGGATTTTCTTCCTTTCGATGTCCCCGGCGTAGATGCACAGCAGGACGTCGGCTTGATCCTTCAGTTCCCTGAGGAGGCGCATCTTTACGTTGGGATCGTAGCCCGGCAGGACCCGGGCGGCGTGATAGTCGTAAAGCAGCTTGCCCCCGAATTCCAGGTAGAGCTTGTTTTGGAACCGTGCGACGCGCTCGAGGATCTCCGCCGTCTGCTCCCCGATGTACTTTTCGTTGTCGAATGCCGGCGGCCCGTTCATCTTCCCTTTCCTCGCCATGTTTCAATCGCCTGCGCCGTAGGCGCCGCTTTAACTACCCCTTTTCCCCCCGCTTGTAAAGGCTTAGTATGAATCGCCGCGTTTGCCCGGCGCGGGTGCAAAAATGAACCCAAATCTTCCATCAGGAGGTTTCCGCCCTCTCTAGGCGGCGCCGCAGATGGCGGCCGCAAGGATTTCCGGATGCTGCCCCAAGGAAACCATCAGAGATTCTTCATCGATTTCATTATGTCGTCTTCGCCATGTCGCCTTCGCCATGGGACCCGTTGGCCCATGACCCGGGGGCATCGCGCCATGAATCATGGACCCGTGAACCTTCCAATGGAAAATTTGGGATGAAAATAATCGATTGCTTGGGTCGTTTTTCATGTAAATTGTCGGCTCGGGGCCGGGCATATTCCTGTTGAAGCCCCAAGGCTTAAATGCTACAGGGACCGACGGGGAAAGCCTTGCCGGCGAGGCGCCGGAGGCGCCGGCATCCCAGGATTCCATTGCGTAGCCCCAGGGGGATTTTTCAAAGGAGCAATTTTGCCGTGAACGACGCCAATCCCAGCCGTCATCGCCCCATCCCTGACGGGGAGCCCCGTCGTGAGCGGGTGTTCTTCACCGCCGCCGGCCGGCGTCTGGCCGGAGAGATAATCCGTCCCCCCAGGCGCCACGCCAGGGGATTTCCTGCCGATGATCATCGCCCGCCGGGGGAGGGGGCAAAGGGGGCAGGGGGAGCCTGGACGGAACGACGGGACGCCGCCCGCCCCGGCAGGGCGGCGCGGGACGCGGAGGTCCGTCGTGGCGGACAAGGCGGCAAGGAGGCGCGGAGTGTGGATGACCGCCGCGTGGGAGACGACGGCGGGGCCGCCCGTGCCGATCACGAGCGTCCATGGCTTGTATTTCTCCACGAAGGCCTGGGGAGCGTGGGACAGTGGCGGGATTTTCCCGCGGCGCTCTGTGGAGAAACCGGTCTTGCGGGCCTCGTTTACGATCGCTGGGGCTATGGCGAATCCGAGGCCTGCGAGGAAATGGGCGATAGCGGGTATCTGCACCACGAGGCCCAGGAATCCCTCCCTCAGGTTCTCGATCGCTTCGACATCCCCCGGGCCATCTTCATCGGTCACAGCGATGGAGGGTCCATCGCCCTTATCTTCGGCGCGACGTTCCCGGAACGGGCGGCGGGGATCATTACCGAGGCCGCCCATGTGTTTGTGGAGGAGATTACCCTGGCGGGGATTCGCGCCGCCGTCGCCGCCTATGAAGGGACGGATCTCCCCGCACGGCTCGCACGCTATCACGGCGCACGGACCGATCTTGTTTTCCGCAGATGGTCCGAGACCTGGCTGTCGCCTCCGTTCCGGGCCTGGAACATCGAGGGGCTCTTGTCCCGCATCCGCTGTCCGGTGCTGGCCATTCAGGGGGAAGAAGACCCCTACGGGACGTCGGGGCAGGTGGAATCCATCGTTCGCCGGATCTCCGGCCCCGCGGAAGGCCTCATCGTCCCCCGGTGCGGACACATTCCCCACCTGCAGGCCCGGGAGGAGACGACGGAGGCGATGAGGGAATTCATTCGCCGGCGCCTGTCGGACCCACGCAATCATCCCGGCCTCGACCCCGCGCCAGCGGCGGGCGCCATTTCCAATGGCGCTCAATAAAGCGGCGTCGCGCCTCGCCCCCGCGCCTGGGACAGGCGCAGAACCGTAGAGGCTAATTTTTTAATGTCTGCCGCCTCGCCCCCGCGCCTGGGGCAGGCGCGGTGAAAGACGAAGACATCGAAAGGTTTCAGACCTTTTCCAGGACGCCAATTGCAAAACCGCCGGCAATGGTTTTTCGTCCTTCCGCGCCTGCGGCGGGCGCCATTTCCAATAGCGTTCAATAAAGCGGCGTCGCGCCTTGCCCCCGCCCCTGGGGCAGGCGCGGTGAAAGATGAAGACAGCGAAATGGCGCGGCCAATTCGCCGAGTCTTGCGATTGACACGAATAACTGAGGTAAAGCGACATGATCGTAGTGGTGTTGAACGGAAGCCCCAAGGGGGATAGGAGCGTTACCCTCCAGTACGTTCGCTATCTGCAAAAGATCCATCCGGAGCATGACTACCGGATCTTCCCCGTCGCCAGGCAGATCGGCAAACTGGAGCGGGACCAACGGGCCTTCGACGCCGTCATGGATCAGGTCGCCGACGCCGCCGCGGTCATCTGGTCCTTTCCCCTCTACTATTGCCTGGTCTGCTCCCAATACAAACGCTTTATCGAATTGATCTTCGCCAACGGCCGGCGGGACGTCTTCCGGGGAAAATACGCCTTGGCCCTCTCCACCTCCATCCACTTCTTCGATCATACGGCCCATAATTACCTCCAGGGGATATGCGACGATCTGGGAATGAACTATTTCGGGCATTATTCCGCGGAGATGTACGATTTGGTCCGGACCGGGGAACGGGAGCGTTTCCTTAAGTGCTGCGAGAACTTCCTCGCCGCCGCCGCCGCAGGGATCCCCACCGCGCCGCGTTACCCGCCGCTGCGCCCCGGTTCTTTCGTTTATGAGCCGACCTCGCCGCGAGGCGACATCGACCCCGAAGGCCGGAAGGTCCTCCTGCTCTACGACGAGGAACGGCCGGGGGCCAATTTGCAGAAGATGATCCATGCCTTCGCGGCCAATTTCTCCGGTGGGGTGGAGGTCATCGCCTTGACGGACGTCGATATCAAGGGGGGTTGCCTGGGCTGCTGCCGGTGCGGCCTCGACAATGTATGCCAGTACGAGGGCCAGGACGGCTATCGTGAATTTTACGACGAAAAGGTGAAAAAGGCGGACATCATCATCATGGCCGGGGAAATCCGGGACCGTTACCTGTCGTCCAGGTGGAAGCTCTTTTTCGACCGTTCCTTTTTCAACACCCACGCCCCGACCCTGAAGGGCAAGCAGCTTGCCTGGATCATCTCCGGCCCCCTGGGACAGCTCCCGAATCTTATGGAGATCCTTTCGGCCTATGGCCAGCTTCAGCAGGCCAACACGGTGGGGATAGTAACCGACGAGGTGGCGGATTCGCCGCAGCTCGACGCCCTACTCGGGGAACTGGCCCGGCGGTCCGTGCGCCTGGCCAGGCAGGGTTATGTGGCGCCCGGGGATTATCTTGGGGTGGGGGGGATGAAGATATTCCGGGACGAGGTGTGGGGGAGGCTCCGTTTCGTCTTCCAGGCGGATCATCGTCACTATAAGCGCCACGGGTTCTATGATTTCCCCCAGAAGGATTTTAAGACCCGCGGCGTCAATCTCCTGATGTGCACCATGACCAAGTTCCCCCCGTTTCGGAAGAGATTTCTCGAGGCGCTGGAGAAGGAAATGGTCCGGCCGTTGAAAAAGGTCGTGGCGGACAAATGAGGCCGGGGCGGAGCGAAGGGCTGCCCGCGACGGGCGCCGGCGGAACCAATCGCGTCTTGAGTCCATCTCGCAATGGCGCGGCCAATTCGCCGAGTCTTGCGATTGACACGAAAAAATGTGGAAATGGTCCGGCCGTTGAAAAAGGTCGTGGCGGACAAATGAGGACGGGGCGGAGCGAAGGGCTGCCTGGACGGGGATGGAGGCCTTGCCTGCCGCCCGGACCGCGATTTCCGTTGAACAGGCCCCGATCAATCTGCTATAGCGATGAATAATGGCCATCGAGAAAGGAAGACATATGCGAGAAATTAAGATCATGCCCTGTCTGGACATGAAGGAGGGGCGGGTGGTCAAGGGCGTGCATTTTGTGGATATCCGCGATGCGGGGGATCCTGTGGAGAACGCCGCCTTCTACCAACGGGAGGGGGCGGATGAACTGGCCATGCTGGACATCGCCGCAACGGTCGAGAACCGCAAGACCAGGCTCGAATGGGTCAAGGGCGTGGCCGCCGTCATCTCCATTCCCCTCACGGTGGGCGGCGGCATCGAGAGCCTGGAAGACATCGAGATGGTCCTGGCCGCCGGGGCCAGCCGCGTCTCCATGAACAGCGCCGCGGTCCGGAACCCCGAGTTGGTCCGGGAGGCGGCGAAGAGGTTCGGCTCGGAAAGGATCACCGTGGCCATCGACGCCAGACGCAATCCGGACCTGCCCTCGGGGTTCGAGCTGGTCGTGGCGGGAGGAACGAAACCCCTGGGGAAGGATGCGATCCCCTGGGCGCGGCGATGCCAGGAACTGGGGGCGGGGGTGATCCTGCCCACCAGCATGGACGGCGACGGGGCCCTCACCGGCTATGACCTGGAGTTCATCCGCGCCATGGCCGACGTCGTGACCGTCCCCGTCGTGGCTTCCGGCGGAGCGGGAAAACTGGAGCATTTTTACGACGCCGTGGTCAAGGGAGGCGCCTCCATCCTGCTGGCGGCATCGGTCTTTCATTTCCGCGCCTTTAGCGTCCGCCAGGTCAAGGATTATCTCCGGGAGCGGGGACTGACGACGCCTCGGTAAGGAGCGGCGGGCCCCACCCGTCGCTGGCGGCGCTTAAACCCAGATTTTCCATGGGAGGGTTCACGGGTCCATGATTCATGGCGCGATTCCCCTGACTCATGGGCCAACGGGTCGTATGGCGAGAGCGACTTAATGAAATCGATGAAGAATTTTTGATGGCATCCTTGGGGCAGCATCCGGAAATCATTGCGGCCGCCATCTGCGGCGCCGCCGTGAAAGGGCGGAAACCTCCCAGGGAAAATCTGGGATGAGAGCCTTGAATAACCGCCATTTTTTGTCATTGGATTTTTCGGGGCGAAAGGAAAAGGTGGATTTTCAAGGGTCTCGTCCTGGGAAGACAGGATGGGCAAAGACCCATGGGATCGATAAGGATTTTTTGCGAGGTGAAATGGCGATGCGGACAAGCTTTGTTTCCATAATGATCCTGCTGGCGGTGGCATTGGTCTCCTGCGCCCCCACCCATAGTTCTCGTTATCGGGAAGGGAGCAATGTGGGCCAGGAAACGGGCATGACGGTGGACGACGAGCGGCGTCTCACCGAGGAGGCCCTCCCGAAAATGCTGAAGGACTATCCTCCGGCGCAAAACAAGGAACTGCAGAGGTATGTGTCCGAGCTGGGGATGAAGATCGTCCGGGCGAACAGGCTAGAGGGGAATCCCTACCACTACGACTTCACCGTGGTGGATGTTCCGGACGTCAACGCCTTTGCCATGCCGGCGGGCAAGATCTTCGTCACCGCGCCGCTCATTGCGGCGGCGTCCAACGAGGCGGAACTGGCCGGGGTGATCTCCCACGAGATAGGCCACGTCGTCGCCCGCCATTCCGCGGAGCGGATGTATGTCATGGAAAAAGAGGGGAAGAAGACCTGGATGTACGCCGCCGGCGGCGCGGTTTTGGGCGCTGCGGTGGGATATGGCCTGGGAAGGCTGGTCTGCGGACCCGACGACGCGGCCTGCCATGCCAAAGCGGCCCTCCTGGGCGGGGCGGCGGGGGCCGGCGGCGGGATGCTCGCCCAGAAGTACACCTTCCTGGTGAATTCCCGGGAGGACGAAATGGAGGCCGACCGGCTCGGATTCAAGTATGCGGTGGGGGCGGGATACGACAAGGACCAGGTGGGGAAATTCTATGAAAAACTCCTGGCGATGGAAAAAAGCGCCTCCCGCGGGGGAGGCGGCCTTGCCAAAAGCCTTGCCGACGCCATGAGCACCCACCCGCCCAGTGAGGAAAGGGTGCAGCAGATGCGCGAACTGGCCGCCGCGGCCCCGGAGAGGAAAGGGACCGTCAGCGGCCCCGGTTTCGAAAGGGCCAAACAGCTCGCCGCCGGCATGGGGAAGAAATCGCGGCAGCCGTGACGACCCGTCGGGGGATGCCCTCGGGGCTGCGCGTCATGGAGATGCTATCCGGCGACCTGTCGTAAGTGAACGGGATGCCCTCGGGGCTGTGCGTCATGTCATCCCCGAGGCCCGCTTTCCCGGGAAGGACCATGGGGAGGACGCCACGGGGTTTTGCAAAGGCCTCGTGGCGCCCTGGGGCGTCGGACGCCGGACGCCGGACGCCGGACGCCCCATGCCCTCGGCCGGAAGTTACATGAAGGAGTGGGCGTCGTCGGGGAAGGCGCCGCTTCTCACCTCCGCACGGTATTTCTCCGCCGCCTCCCGGATTTGATCGTTGATGCGGGCGTATTGCTTCACGAATTTCGGTTTGAAGCGCTCGAAGAGCCCCAACATGTCATGGACGACCAGGACCTGGCCATCGCAATGCACCCCGGCGCCGATGCCGATGGTGGGAATTTCCAGGGCGGCGGTGATTTCCTTGGCCAGGCCCTGGGGGACGCATTCGAGGACGATGGAAAAGGCCCCCGCCTCTTCCAGGATCTTGGCGTCTTCCATAAGGCGCCGGGCCGCCTTGTCTCCCTTGCCCTGGACCTTGTAGCCGCCAAGTTGGTGGACCGACTGGGGGGTCAGGCCGATATGGGCCATGACGGGAATCCCGGCGGCGGCGATGCGGCTCGTGACCTCCGCCACTTCCCGCCCCCCTTCCAGCTTTACCGCCTGGGCGCCCGCTTCCTGGAGAAACCGGCCGGCGTTGCGGACCCCCTCGGCGACGGATGTCTGATAGGACATGAACGGCATGTCGCCGATTACCATGGCCCGCTGGGTTCCCCGGCAGACCGCCTTGGTGTGGTGGAGCATGTCCTCCATGGTGACGGGCAGCGTGCTGTCGTAGCCGAGCACGACCATGCCCAGCGAATCCCCCACCAGAAAGATGTCGATGCCGACGGAATCCAGCGCCACCGCCGTGGGATAGTCATAGGCGGTGAGCATGGCGATCTTCTCACCCTTTTTCTTCATGTCCCTGATCATGGCCGTAGTCACCCTGGTGATTTGTACCTGTGTGCTCATGTTTTTCCTCCCCGAAGCAGTTCTTTGATCATGCTTGCCTTTTCTTCCGACAAGCTTCCCTTTTTCACTCCCAGGTCCGTGGCGGTTATGCCCAGCGCCCGGTAGGCGGGGAGAAATTCAGGCAGGTTATCCTGAAAGGCGATTAGATGCCTCTCCACTGTCCCGATATCTCCCCGGGCAATGGGTCCCGTCAATGCCTCCACGGTTCCCCGGGACTCGATATTCCTCAAGGTGCCTCGAACCAGGGGCCAGAAGGCCCGGATGGCCTCCTGGCGGTCCAGTCCGAGATGGAGATAGATTGCCTCCACCATGTACAGCAGGGTGGTCAGATAATTGGAGGCGATGCAGGCCGCGGCGTGGTATAGGGGCTTGTCGGCGTCGGGAACGAAAAAGGGCGTCCCCCCCAGGGCGAGGACGAAATCCACGGCCCACTCCCTGATTTCTTCGTCGGCGGTGATCCCGAAGGTGCTGCCGGGGATATTCTCGATGGCGCCCTCCACGTGGGCGAAGGACTGGATGGGATGGATGCTGGCGATGTAGGCCCCGGCGTCCCGGGCGGAGGCCAGAAGGTCGAGGGCCCCGGCGCCGCTGCAATGAATCACCTTTTGGCCGGGGCGGAGGGCGCCGGCAAGCTCCCGGCATACCGCGGCGATGGCGTCGTCGGCAATGGTTATGAGCACCGCATCGGCGCCTTCCGGCGCGACGGCGATGGATGGGCAAACCCGGCCGCCGGTATAGGGGAGGGCCCGCGCCAGGGTGTCGGGGTTACGGTCGGCGATGGCGACGATGGGGTAACCGGCCTTTTTCAATAGACTCCCCATGGCGGTTCCCACCTTCCCCAGGCCGACGATGGCGATGCGATCGTTCCGTTTCACTCAACGGCCCTGATCGATGGCGGTCAACTGCCAGGGGTTGTTGCCAACGGGGCGGACAAAGGTCCAGTATTCCTCGAATTTTACCGGATCCGTCTTGCTGCCGCCCAATAAATCGCCCCGTTCCGAGACGGTGTAGTCCAGGAGATTGGCCAGAAAACGGACGGTGATATAATCCCGACCTTCCTCCTGCCAAGCCTCGGCGATCTCCACGCCGCGGACGGCGATATTCTCCAGCTTGTTGATCTTTCCATCCCGTCGCATCTGGTCCGCTTCGCCCTGGAGGATCCGGAACATTTCATCGGTGAGGAGGGAACGGGCGGAGGCCATGTCCCGATTTGCCCATGCCCCCTGGATATTGAAGAAGTTATCCGTGCAGAGTTCCCGAAAGGCGGCCTCGTCGAATTGGGGGTCCATCTGCCGGATGTGGCTTATGCCCTGCCGTCGGTCGAGGTCATGGTCATCCCGGGGCGCTTCGCCCGCCGACTGTCCATAGACCGGCAAGACCGGGGTCTGGGGCCCGGAGTCCCGATAGAAGGCCGCCGGGGAGGCGGCCGCAGCTTCCTGTTGTCGGCGACGTTTCAGGAACCAGTATATCCCGTAGAGGATCCCCCCGATGAGGATGATATCGAACAGTCCGATGCCGCCGCCGAATCCGCCGCCGTGACCGAAGCCGAGGCTGCTGAAGAGCAGGCCGCCCAGAAGGCCTCCCGCCAGTCCCGCGCCCAGGGATCCCAGCAATCCGCCCCGCTGGGGCGCCTGTGGCGACGCCGGCGACGGGCTGGTCATGCCGCGGTAGGGAGTCGCCGGTTGGCTTGGTGACGGTTTGGAGGGGCTGAAGGCGGACCGCGAGCCACGGCTGCCGAAGGAACGGCCGCCGCCCACCCGGGCGTAGGCGTCAAGCTCCAGAACGAATACGGCCAGGAACAGGGCGATGACCAGGAAGGCGCCGTGTTTCATCCAGGATCGTTTTTCCATATCCATACTCCTTGAAAAAGAATGTGCATGCCTCGATTCGCTTGCCGAGAGCTTTGAATAACCGCCTTTTGTGTCATTTCGACCGCAGGGAGAAAGCCATGTCCCGAAGGCAATGAGGGAGCTTAGAATCTCTCAGTCGCTTCGCTCCTTCGAAAAGAGATCTGGGTAGGCTCGCGCTACTCGTAATGACATTTTTCAAAGGTCGCTTGCCATTCAACCCCGAGTTTTATATACAGTCAAGGAGAATTTTCCGTGACAAGAATAAGATATGATAAAAATTGATTTATTTATTTTCGACCTCGACGGCACGCTGGCGGATACGGGCGGGGATATCGCCGCCGCCGTCAACCATGCCCTGGAAAAGCTGGGCATGGCCCCGCTGGAGTATCGGCGGATCATGAGCTATGTGGGCGACGGGGTTCAGGAGCTTATCAGGAGGGCCCTGGGAGAGGATCGTCTTTATGCCCTGGCGGAGGCGCTGACCATCTTCCGCGGCTATTACGGCGAGCATCTGCTGGACAGAACCGCCTTGTATCCCGGCGTGGAGGAATGTCTCATCCATTTTGCCGGGAAGAAGAAGGTAGTGATCAGCAACAAAAAGCACGACTTTACCGTCAGAATCGTCGAGAGTCTCGGCATCGCCCCCCACTTCGAGGACATCATCGGCGGCGATTTCCATCCCTACCTCAAACCCGACGCCCGCCTTGTGGAACATTACCTCGCCCGGTACCGCATCGACCGGGAAAAAACGGCGATCATCGGCGACGGCCACAACGACATCCTCCTGGCGAAGAATGCGGGGATAGTGAGTTGCGCCTTTCTCAACGGCCTGGGGGAACGGCGGCACCTCCTTGACCTGCAACCCGATGTGACCTGCGAAAATCTGGCGGAACTGAAGGATGTATTTTACTGAGACGACCTGCGCCGAAACGGTTTCGCCATGTTGAAAAAGGTGCGGCGGGCCGTGGAAGAATTCGCCTTGATTGGCCGGGGCGACAAGATTCTCGTGGCCCTGTCCGGGGGGCCGGATTCCGTGGCCCTCCTGGCGGCGCTGCTGAAACTGGCCGGGGAATACGACGCAACCGTGGCCGCCGCTCATCTCAATCACGGCCTCCGCGGGGAGGCGGAGGTGGAGGAAGGCTTTGTCCGGGAACTGTGCGCCCGCCGGACGACGCCGTTGACGGTGGGACGGGCGGACATCCCGGCGCGGAAAAAGGGATCGGGAAGATCGACGGAAGATATGGCCCGTCTGGCACGGTACGAATTCCTGGAACACACGGCGGCGACCACGGGCGCCCACCGCATCGCCCTGGGGCATCACCGGCAGGACCAGGCGGAGACGGTCCTGATGAATCTCTTCCGGGGGAGCGGTTCGGAGGGGCTCAAGGGGATGACCCCCCTGCGGAACGGCCGTTTTATCCGTCCCCTGCTTCACATCGAACGCCGGGAGATCATGGCCTTCCTCGCCCAGGAGGGGTTGGATTGGGTCACGGATCGATCCAACGACGACCCTCGTCACCTGCGCAACCGAATCCGCCACGAGCTGCTGCCCCTGCTCCGGCGGGACTACAACCGGAACATGGACCGTGCCCTGGCCCGGACCGCCGCCCTCCTCGGGGAAGAAGACGAATTCTTCCAGGAACGGGTGCGACGGCTGGTGAAGGACTGGAACATCGTCGCCGCCCCGGAGGGCTTCTCCCTCGAGGCGGACAGAATCCAGGCGCTGCCGGCCGCCCTTTCCCGCCGTCTGGTGAAACATCTGCTGGAGCGTCTCGCCCCGGAGGGACAGGGGATCTACTTCAATCATGTCCAGGCGGTCCTGGAGCTTGCCCGTACGCCCCGGCCCTCGGGACGTCTCCACCTTCCCCGGGGTCTGGAAGCGCGGCGGGACTACGGGCGGCTCCTCCTGGCCCGCCGGGAGACCGCCGGGGACGATCCCGTCTTTGCCTATGCGGCGGCCATACCCGGCGAACTGACGATCATGGAAACCGGGGACACCCTGACCTTCCGGATCGGCCCGGTCGTTTCCGGCCCGCACGGGGAAGGGGCGGGGGACTGTCCGGCTTCCCGGGGGCGGCCCTGGACCCCGAACGGCGTGTCGGCCGGGGCATCGGCCCGGGCGAATTACGGCGACCCTCTCCCGGAAATCGACGCCCCGGTTACGGCAACGGCCTGGCTCGACGGCGACCGGACCGGAACCTCGGTGACGGTGCGCAACCTTCGCCCCGGGGATCGCATGCGCCCCCTGGGGATGGCGGGGGAAAAGAAACTGCAGGACATCTTCGTGGACCGCAAGATCGGCAGGAGGGAGCGCCGGAGGCTGCCGCTTATCGTGGCCGCCGGCATGATCGCCTGGATCCCCGGCGTGTGCGTTCACGAAGAGATGAAAATCGTTCCGGAAACAAAACGGATCTTGCGCATCGACTACCGGCGGCGGGCATAATATCCGTTGAAATGAGAACGAGGTTATTGTAAGGGAGGGGCGTCGCCTCAGCGGCGAATTCGGGCAGCGGGAGAGATCCTTTTGAATCAATTGCAAAAAAATATCGCCTTGTGGCTTGTGATCAGCCTGGTATTCGTCCTGCTGTATCACCTTTTTACCCAGCCCAAGGGACATCAGGAAAGCATCGTTTATAGCGATTTCGTCGCCTCCGTGGAACGTGGACAGGTGCGGGAGGTGACCATCCAGGGGGACAATGTGGTCGGCAAGCTCACGGACGGCAAGAGCTTCAAGACATTCATGCCCAAGGACACCACGATCGTCGATAAGCTCAAGGCCTTCAACGTGCGCATCGCCGCGAAACCCGCCGAGGATTCCCCGTGGTACATGACGATACTCATCTCCTGGTTTCCCATGCTGCTTCTTATCGGCGTCTGGATCTTCTTCATGCGCCAGATGCAGGGCGGGGGAGGGAAGGCCATGGCCTTTGGAAAGAGCCGCGCCCGACTCATGACGGACAAGACGAACAAGGTGACCTTCGAGGACGTGGCGGGGATCGACGAGGCCAAGGCGGAACTTCAGGAGGTCATCGAATTCCTGCGGGATCCGAAAAAGTTCTCCCGTTTGGGCGGACGCATCCCCAAGGGGCTCCTGCTGGTCGGATCGCCGGGGACGGGGAAGACCCTCCTGGCCCGGGCCATTGCCGGCGAGGCGGACGTGCCCTTCCTGTCCATAAGCGGTTCCGACTTTGTGGAGATGTTCGTCGGCGTCGGGGCCTCCCGGGTGCGGGACCTCTTCAATCAGGCGAAGAAGCACGCCCCCTGCATCATCTTCATCGACGAAATCGACGCCGTGGGTCGGCAGCGGGGCGCCGGGCTGGGAGGCGGGCACGACGAACGGGAACAGACCCTCAACCAGCTCCTGGTGGAAATGGACGGCTTCGAATCCAACGAGGGGGTGATCCTCGTCTCGGCGACGAACCGTCCCGATGTGCTGGATCCGGCGCTGCTGCGACCGGGACGCTTTGACCGCCAGGTGGTCGTCCCCCTTCCGGATGTGAAGGGCCGGGAGAAGATCCTTGCCGTCCACGCCCGCAAGGTGCCCATCGACGCCGATGTGGACTTCCAGGTCATCGCCCGGGGGACGCCGGGTTTTTCCGGCGCCGACATCGAGAACATCATCAATGAAGCGGCCCTCTACGCCGCCCGGACCAACAAGGAGAAGGTGAGCATGGCGGATTTCGAATTCGCCAAGGACAAGATCCTCATGGGCACGGAGCGGCGGAGCATGGTGATCAGCGACGAGGAGAAGCGCAACACGGCCTATCATGAAGCCGGTCATGCCCTGATCGCCAGGCTGCTGCCGGGTACGGATCCCATCCACAAGGTGACGATCATCCCCCGCGGCCGGGCCCTCGGTCTGACCCAGCAGTTGCCCATCGATGAAAAACATACCTACCGTCGTCGCTACCTCCTCAACAGCATCGCCATCCTTCTGGGGGGGAGGGCGGCGGAAGAGCTGGTGCTGAACGATTTCACCACCGGAGCGGGCAACGACATAGAACGGGCCACGGCGCTGGCGCGGAAGATGGTCTGCGAGTGGGGAATGAGCGAAACCATGGGTCCCTTGAGTTACGGGAAGAAGGAAGAGGCCATCTTTCTCGGCCGGGAGTTCGCCACCCACAAGGATTATAGCGAAGAGACCGCCCAGAAGATCGACGCCGAGGTCGCCCGCATCGTAACGGATCGCTATGAGGAGGCCAAAAGACTCCTGAGGGAGAATCTCGACGTCCTCAATCGCCTGGCGGCGGAACTGTTGGAAAAAGAGGTCCTCAACGCCGCGGAGATCGATGCCATCATCGGCATTCCAACGGGCGAGGCCGATCCGGAAGCCCCCGAAGCCTGAACGATCTCCCTATGTGGTTTTTAAGAGACCTGGCAATCTCCCACCCCGCCGAGACCGTGGCCCTGCTTCGGGACGCCGGTGTCGATCCCCAGGGCATCGCGGCCATGCAGCCGAAGATGCGGCATCTCAACATTCACCTGGAAGGGGTCGCGTGCCCTGCGGCCAACATCATCAAGCAGGAAATGCTTGCCGTGGGCGGAGACGCCGCCGTGGCCCGGGGGGCGGTGTCCTGCCGTCTTTCCGCCACGGACGTAATCCTCATGGGCACGAGGAAACAGTTAGGAAGGTTCGCCGTAAAGATCGCCGCTCAGCCTTTCGGCCTGCCGGCGCTGGCGGAGAGACTGCGGGGACTGCTCGCGAACATCGACCGCGATTCCTGGCGGTTGGCCACGGCCCGCCGGGAAATCGCCCTGGGGGGAAAGACCCTGGTCATGGGGATAGTCAATGTGACGCCCGATTCCTTCTCCGACGGGGGGAGATACCTGGACCGCCAGCGCGCCGTGGATCACGCCCTCCAACTGGCGGCGGAAGGCGCCGATATCCTCGACATCGGCGGGGAATCGTCGCGTCCGGGCGCCCTGCCGGTCTCGCCGGAGGAGGAGATGAGCCGGGTCCTCCCGGTGATCGCCGCCGTGGCGGAACAGGTCGATATCCCGATCTCCATCGACACGACCAAGGCGGAGGTGGCCCGAGAGGCGATCGCGGCGGGAGCGGAGATCGTCAATGACATCAGCGCCCTGAGGTTCGACGAACGGATGCCCGAAATCGTTAGGGACAGCGGCGCCGCCCTCATCCTCATGCACATGCGGGGGACGCCCCGGGACATGCAAACGGGGGATCTTTCCTATCGGTCGCTGTGGGGAGAAATCGTCGGCTTTCTCGCCGGGCGGATCGCGGAGGCCAGGAACCGGGGCATCCCGGAGGAGCGGATCGTCGTCGATCCCGGTCTGGGCTTCGGGAAAAATCTCGCCGACAATCTACGGCTGATCCGGGAACTTAAGGAATGCCGGGTCCTCGGCCGGCCCATCCTCATGGGTCCCTCCCGAAAATCCTTTCTGGGCCGGATCGCCGGGGAGGCGCCGAAAGACCTTGGCGTGGAGACCATAACGGCGATAACGGCCTGCATCCTCAACGGCGCCCAGTTGGTAAGGGTCCATGAGGCGCGGGCGGCGAAAAAGGCCGCGGCCGTCGCCGATGCCATAAGAGAGGGAAGATCGTGATTGTCGGGATCGGCATCGACCTGGTGGAGGTGCCCAGGATGCAGCGGATTCTGGGGCGCTGGGGCCACAGGTTCCTCGCCCGGGTCTATACCCCCGAGGAAATAGCCTACTGTCAGGCCAGGGCCCTGCCGGCCATGCATTACGCCGCCCGGTTCGCCGCCAAGGAGGCGGCGCTGAAGGCCTTGGCCCTCGGACTGGGCAGGGGGCTGGATTTGAGGGAGGTGGGGGTGGAGCGGGACGATTCCGGTTCCCCCCGACTTCGCTTTTCCGGACGCGGCCTAGGGATCGTGAGAGACAAGGCGATTTGCCGCACCCATCTCAGCCTGACCCACACCCGGGAAATGGCCCTGGCGATGGTCATCATGGAGACGCAGGCCTGAAAATGAGAATCGTGATCGCCTCGAAGAGTTCGGAAGAGACCCTGAGGATCGGCAGGATCATCGGGGAGACGGCGTCGCCCGGGGAGGTGATCGCCCTGGTCGGCGAACTGGGGACCGGGAAGACCTGCCTCACCCAGGGGATCGCCCGGGGGCTGGCCGTACCCGAGGCATATCCCATAACCAGTCCCACCTTCACCCTGATCAATGAATATCCCGGCCGGCTGCCCCTTTACCATTTCGACATCTACCGTCTCGAAGGGGCCAGCGACCTGGAGGATATGGGCTACGAGGATTACTTTTACGGAGAGGGAGTGACGGTTATCGAATGGGCGGAAAGGGTCCTGCCCCTGCTTCCAGCGGGGACCCTGTTTGTTGATCTCGTCTATCAAGGAGAACATGAGCGGGAATTGACCCTCGTGGGTAACGAGGAACTGATCGGGAAGATAAATAACCTGTGGAAAGAGGGAGGTTGCTGAGCAATGGCGCTGGTGGTGCAGAAGTACGGCGGCACGTCGGTGGCGAATATGGACCGCATCCAAAATGTCGCCCGGAGGGTTATCAAGACAAAACAGGCGGGCCATGATGTGATAGTCGTGCTCTCCGCCATGGCCGGGGAAACGGACAGGTTGATAAATCTGGCCCAGCAGGCGGCGGCGGAGCCCGATTTGCGGGAATACGACGCGCTGATCGCCACCGGCGAGCAGGTAACGGTAAGTCTGATGGCCTTGGTCCTCAACGGGCTGGGCTGCAAGGCCCGTTCGTATCTTGGCTTTCAGATAAGGATCACTACCGACCGGGCGTATCAAAAGGCCCGGATCGTCAACGTGGACACCTGGAAGATCCAGGAGGAGCTGAAGCGGGGATCGGTGCTGGTGGTGGCGGGTTTCCAGGGGGTTGACGAGGAAAACAACATCACCACGCTGGGCCGCGGAGGGTCGGATACGAGCGCCGTGGCCCTGGCGGCGGCAATGAGGGCGGACATCTGCGAGATATACACCGACGTGGACGGGGTATATACGACGGATCCCCATCTCTACGACAAGGCGCGGCGTCTGGACCGGGTCTCTTATGACGAAATGCTCGAAATGGCCCGGGCGGGCGCCAAGGTCCTGCAACCCCGGGCGGTGGAAATGGCGAAGAAATATGAAGTTCCCATTTATGTCAAGTCTTCTTTCTCGGACGAAGGGGGAACTCTGGTGACCAAGGAGGATAAGGAGATGGAAAAGGAAGTGGTGTCCGGCGTGACCTATGATCGCGACCAGGCAAAGGTTACCGTAATCAATGTTCCGGATCGTCCCGGGATCGCGGCGCGCCTGTTTACCCCTTTGGCGGAGCACAATATCATGGTGGACATGATCATCCAGAACGCCAGCGTCGATGGCTTTACGGATCTGACCTTCACGGTATCCCGGAAGGACGTGAAACAGGCCGCGGTGCTCGTCCGGGAGGCGGCCGATGACATCGGGGCGGCGCGGGTGGAGATAGACGACAGCGTCGCCAAGGTTTCCATTATCGGCGTGGGCATGGTGAGCCATTCCGGCGTGGCGGCCAAGATGTTCGCCACCTTGGCCAAGGAGGGGATCAATATCGAGATGATCAGCACCTCCGAAATCAAGATCTCCTGCGTCGTCAAAGCCAAATACACGGAATTGGCGGTGATGGTCCTTCATGACGCCTTCGAATTGGGAAAATGACCGTTGCCGGGCGGACCTCAGGGACCGGCAACGACAGGGCCTGCTGCTGATCCTTGCCGCCACCGTGGGCATTTATGCGGGTCTGTGGGCTTACGGGCGGGATGGTGACCAGACCTTTGCCATCCCGGCGAGCGACGCCCGGAAAGGTCCGGTGACGGTGGAGATCGCCGGCGCCGGCGCCGACCGGGCCGCGGGGATCTATCGCCTGGAAGATAACACCACCCTCTCCGAGCTGCTCACGAGGATCGCGGGGCTCGATCTCGACCCACGGACGCCCGCCACCGAGCTTGGGCGTATTTTGAGAAACGGCGACGCGGTGCGGATCGACGCCGACCGCCGCCTCCAGGTGGGAAGGATGGCGGGGGCAACCCGTCTGGCCCTGGGTATGCCCCTAAACATCAATACCGCCACCAGGGAGGAACTGGCCATGATCCCCGGCATCGGGGAAAAAACGGCCCGGAGGATCATGGAGCTGCGCCGCTCCTCACCCGGCGGCATCCGGAAGCTCGAAGACCTGCGGGCGCTGCAGGGCATCAAGGAAAAGCGCCTGGAGAAGTTGAGGAGATATTTAACTTGCGAGGGGCCTTGCTGATGGCGGGGACGATCCGCGCAAAATCGCACGAGATGAAATTGACTTGAAGGCCGCGGCCCTTCCGGCGACGACGCCGTGCGCGGGACGGGACCATGGCGCTTGCGGAATGCCACGGCCGCGAACCTCGACATGGTCACTGTTCACGGTATTGACGATAGTGACTGGCGACGACGCCGTGTGCGGGACGGGACCATGGCGCTTGCGGAATGCCACGGCCGCGAACCTCGACATGGTCACTGTTCACGGTATTGGCGATAGTGACTCAGGACGCGCTGGACATAGTTTTGGGTTTCCCGGTACGGGGGGATGCCCCGGTGTTTGATGACGGCGTTCTCTCCCGCATTGTAGGCCGCCAGGGCCAGTGAAAGGTCGTTTCTGAACAGCTCCATCAGATAACGGAGATACTTGACGCCCCCCTCGACATTGCTTTCCGGATGAAAGGAATCGGGAACCTGCAGGGCATGGGCGGTGGAGGGCATAAGCTGCATCAATCCCCGGGCCCCTTTTGGAGATACGGCCCGATGGTTGAAATTGGATTCCGCCTTGATCACCGCCTTGATCAGGGCCGGATCGACATCGTGCCTCTTCGCCGTCTGTGTGATCACCTCATCGTATTTCGAGGCATCCTCCGCCTTGATGTTGAAGAGGACCCGCTTTTCCCGATACACCAGGACATAATTGAAATGGGGGCTGGTGGGCACGTTGGTCAGGTGGATGGTGCCATTCTTGTCCACATATTTGTAGATATCCGCCCGCACGGGAGGGGCGCCAAGGAGCGACAGGGCCACCAGGGCGATGAAAAAGGCGGCGGGTGGCAAGGCGATTATTTTCCGCTGAGAGATCATGGGAGGCATCCTACAAAATTTAAGAGTGAAAAAGCAAGAGATTTTCGCCTCCTGGCAGGCCACGGTATATTTGTCCTATCTCTAAGTGGCCGAAAACAGAACGTAACTCAGTTTTAGTAGATCATTTTAAATCAACTACTTACATCGAGAACAAATTCACCCTGCAGGCAAGCCGATTGCGCTTGACAGCGCCGGTGCGCGGTGATAAAAGGGCTGCCGAATCTCATCCGTCGGTCGGGGCGTGGCGCAGCTTGGTAGCGTATCTGAATGGGGTTCAGAGGGTCGGAGGTTCAAATCCTCTCGCCCCGACCATGAAAATCAAGGGGTTACGGATTATCGACGTAACCCCTTTTTGCTTGCCCTGAAATTCTCTCCCCGCTCTTACCACTTTGACCCGTTGCGACCATGCTTCTCCTACCTCATGGCATTCGGGATAGGGATTTCTCCCTTCGGTCGAAATGACAAAAAAGGCGGCTATCCAAAGCTCTCTTTACGGTCGAAATGACAAAAATGGCGGTTATGCCAAGCCCTCTTTACATGATCGAGCCTCTATTTTGAGAGGCTCACAAGGTTCTATACCTATCATGCACATGCTCCATTCCATACCTTCTCTCCAGGCGCCGCATGATGAAATGACCCCTGGCCATGTTCTGGAAGTGGTCCATGAAGATGGAGTTGATCAGCGCGCCGCCCACGGCGCCAATCACGGGAACCGCCGAGGCCGCCGCTTTCTGGGATATGGTGGCGCCGAACCTGGAGGCAATGGTGGCTATCAACCTGACCAGGACGGGCGCGCCCTCCTCAACGACGCCTTTCTCGACGATATACTTGGACGCCTCCGATACTTGCTTGCTCAAGATCGCCCTCAGGGCGAAATACCCGCTCTCCGCCGCATTGTCCATATCCGAGCTGCCTCCCAGGGCAAAGACCTCGAGACAGGCCAGCCTGGTCTCGAGCAACTGGATATTCTCGCCTTCGCTTCTGGCAATATCGGCAATGGAACGAAACATGATGACGGTGGTCGCTGGCAGTTCAATGGATAGGGCCGGGAGCCCGAAAGCGCCGCCGATCCCGCCGGAGGTGGCCACGAGAAACTTATGGAGCCTGTCGCGGGATGATGACTGATCGTTATGATCGAGGGTCGTCACGGCCACATCGAGGGCCTGCCTCAGGGCCTTTTGGGCGATCCCCTGAATCGTGCCGGTCCATCTTGCCGGCAGGTAATCGAAGGCCTTCTCGAAGGGCATCCCAATTACATTGGTAAGCCTGGCGGCGAGTCCGGGATTTTCCAGCAGCTCCTTGGCAAGTCTCAAGCGCTTTATATCCGTCGGCGACATCTCCATTTTGTTTACTCCTCCTTGGCGTCAGGTAAGGAAGTTATGCAAACCGCTCAAAATAGCCCCGACAAATGATTCGCCGCCGCGTAGTTTCTGGCCTGGCAAATGATTTTTTCCAGTTCTTCGTGTGGCATCCTATGGAGAGACATTCCCCTTTGGGCGGCAATAATCTTGCCCTCGTTGGGCAAATCCTTTTCGATCGCAATGGTGATATTCTGTTTCATTCGGACACCCGGGCCGTTTCCTGGTGATGGCTTACACGTTATTCATCTGTAACATGGAAGGTTAGATAAGTCGATCACGTTATCTCTGGATCGGATGGCCACACCGGCTGATTTTTCCGTGGGGCGCGTTGACTTGGCTTCTTTTTATCCGGAGTGGAGGCAACACACTCCGGCGTCCCCTTCAAGAACCTGAGAGTTATTGACTCCCCAGAAGTTCCTTGCTATCTGTTAGCAAGTCACGAAGATAAAAATCGACGTTTCCTTAAAAAACTCCCCCTGTCATTGTCCCCGTTTGCGGAGGAAACATGGGCATCTATAGACTTATCATCCCCTTGCTCTCCCTTTTGGTCTTCTGCTCGGCGGCCGCCGGCGCCGGCGAGGCCGGGACGCGGAGGCCCTCCTCGTGATTGCCTGGGACGGGAAGGAGGCTATCCCGATCCTCGATCTGTTCCCGCTGGGGGAGGCCCTGTCGTTTGACGCCTTTTTCCGCCGCCTCGCCGAAATCGGCGACCGTTGCGAGGATGTGATTTTACCATATGAGGTTGTGACGACGCCTTAGTTACGATTTCAAGAACCATGAAAAATGACGCAATCGTAAAAAGTCAAAAAATCGAAATTCGCACCTGATGATTCCAATTGGCTCCAGGTGACAAAAAGGCGAAAGGTGACGGCGGGAGTCCTTTTCGCTCCGGCAAAACTTTTTGACCCTCGGTGATTCTACCTATAATATCTATATGTTATCCTATGCCGGCGCGCCGGCATCGGTGCCGGGCGCTTGCCTTTGGATCATGGCCTTCTCTCCCTCTCGCCCATGCGCCTCATAGCTATCCTGACGGACAGGAACCGACGCCGTCATGGCTCGCCCCTCCCCCGGCGCGGATGCCCGACTTGGATAATAGATGTAAAAGCTAAAAAAATCCGCCCATCTCCCAGCTCGGATGCCCGACAGGCCGTGGCCCTTGACGCCCAGGCCTGGGGCAGGCACGGCGAAGGATGAAATTATCCAGATCCGTCCTGCTTCAAGACTTTATAAATTCTTTTCCCATCCTGGATGTTCAAGATGACAAATAGAACGGCCATATTGGAGGTGATCAATTCCTTTACCCCGCCGATGTCATCCTCGACCGGATGATCCATAATGCCCATAAAATCAACATGTCTATGAAGAGAGACTCTATGAGGGAAAAATATGCGGGCTTGACCTGAAAAAGCATCTATGAGAAAGAACTAAACCAGCGTCGCTACGCTCCGACCAGGGGTGGCGGATTCATCCGGAATTGAGTGGCGGAATCAGCGGAATACGCAACCCGATAATCATGAAATTCAGCTACCATAAAAAGGATTGGCCCCTGATGACCTGGGACCTCGAGCGGTTGACAGGGCAGCTTGCCGGTGTCCGCCATCGCCAGGGACGGATCATCGGCCGTATGGAGGACTTAGCTTTTTCACTGCGTAACGAAGCCGTCCTGCAAACACTGACTGAGGATGTCCATAAATCCAACGAAATTGAAGGTGAAAAGCTGGATAAGGACCAGGTTCGGTCTTCCATCGCCCGCAGGCTGGGCCTTGACATCGGCGGACTTGTGGATGTTGATAGGCATGTGGAGGGGGTTGTCGAAATGACACTGTATATCGGTGGATTGAGAGACACAGCATGCCAGCACACAAAGTAGTACGGTTCGGGAAGTTCAAGAAAGGCGAGATCGACGAATGGGTGAAATCAGGCGGGGCCAATGAAAAGAAAAATAGCGGCCCAATCCCAATAAGAGACAGGCGGAAATAAGATGTCGGATATGGAAAGTAAAGGTCATCGACAACGATTGCGGGAACGTTTCGCCCGCGGCGATAAAGGCGCCCATACGGAGGAAGCCATCCTCGAGTTGCTACTGACCTATGCCATTCCACAGAAGGATCTTCGGCCCCTTGCCGAACAATTGCTGAAAGAATACGGGAGCCTCACCGACCTGCTGGAAGCCCCCATAGAGAAGCTGACGCAGTCTGACGGCATCAAGGAAGGAAGCGCCGTGCTCCTCAAACTGGTTGACTGGATTCGCCGGCAGCACGCCGTCGAACGGTCTGTCAAGGAACCGCCCAAACCTGTGGTCCAGGCAACCCTTTTTGAGCCTGTTCCTGAAAAGACGGGCAAGCCTGCTGATATCATAAAAGCCCCTCAGGGAAGAAGAGTAATTCAGCGGCGCGGCACTGGCATGTTCGGAAAGGCCATGCTTAAAGAGGCGATCGATATTCTGCCTGGCCTCCCTGATACGGAATCCCTTACCGAAATCAGGGCTTTCGTCAGAAACAACCTTCATTTCAGCGCCGAACAAACACGTGAGCGTTATGCCAACTACATTGTTCGCAGGATGTTTCCGGACGGGTATGCGGACAGTGCCTTGCGCTCTTTTGCCAAAGCATTTCCGACCACCCAGGAGTTGCGGGATGTTTGCTTCTACCGTTTCTTGCAAACCGAGCCGTTGGAAGTGCAGATCATTGAGGACCTTATCCTTCCCCACCTCGGCGCCGGGCGTTTAAGCCGGGAAATCATCCGAAATCATCTGACGGAGAAATTTCCCGAAGCCCGCAGCATCGTGGATAGCGCCAAGGCGATCGTGGACGCCCTCACCGCGGCGAATATCGCCAAGGCCGATCGCTCGAAGATCACCTTCGCCTTTCGGGATATACCCGTATTATCGTTTGCCTTTGTCCTGCACAGCGAGTTTCCCGAACCGGGCATGTACGAAATCCGCAAACTAGAGGAAAACAGGATGATCCGGGCCATGCTTTGGAATCCGGAGAGGCTGCTGCATACCCTCTATGAATTGCGCAACCGGGGGCTTGTCAGCAAGATATCGGAAATCGACAATGTCCGGCAATTTACGACAAGACACACGCTTGCTTCACTGGTTTCGCAACTATGCCAAGAGGAAAGTACAAAGACGAAAGGGCAAGCAAAATGAAGAGTACGGAGATCATTGAAGCCCTTCGGCAAAAGCTCACCATGCCCGGCGGGCGGCATTTATATGGCGTTCTGGGCGCCTACGCTCAGCTTGATGGATTCGCCAAAAAACTGCGCCAGGCCAGAACGACAGACGGGGAACCATTTCCCAAACCCATCAACGTCAACAAAGGCATCCTGGATGCCATACCGGACAATGAATTCAGGCAGCTTGCGGAAAACGAGGCCAAATATCCGGAACCTACGGCAGCCCACGTCGCCCGGGCCTTCGAACGGTTCCTGCGGGCGAATCTTAGCGGCCAGGGCATTCTGGTTCTATCGAGTCTGGAGATGCTCTTTGCCTATCACATCGAGCTGAACCTGCTCCGGACCATGGCGGCGGATGAAGACCGAGTGCTTCTCTTATTACCGGGCCGGCGATCCAAGGGCCGGATCATCATGTTTCATGAAATGGAAGGGGGCGAATACACGTTGCCCACAAACCTGATTGCCGATAACCATCTCTGGGAGATTAGGGAATAGCCATGGCCAAGAAGCTCGTTACACAAACGGGAGACCTCTACAAGAAGGACATCCCCAAAATGCCGGAAGGGTACTATTCCGGGGACAAGCCGAACCCGAATCTCCGGGCGTTCGTGGAGCAGCATGTCAAAGAACGGCCCTACGATCCGAAGACGGACGACTACGATGTACCCGCTTTTGCTGAACCTCAATCTGTAGTCAATAGAAGAGATGCAATCAACGACCTGCATATCTATTGGTCAAAGAAGCCATACTCAGCGATCACGCGATATATTCGCCACTATACTGAATCAAATGACCTCGTGCTCGATCCTTTCAGCGGATCGGGAGGCACAAACCTTGCCGCTCTTATGGAAGGCAGGAAGACGATTGCAATCGACCGCTCCCCCGCCGCGACCTTCATTACCAAGAACTACTGCACGCCTGTAGATGTAGATGAGCTTCAAAAGGGATTCAAAGAACTTAATCGGATGGTAAAAAAAGAGATTGAATGGCTTTATGAAACGCGTTGTGATCGCTGTGGTGGTAAGGCAAAAACAGCCTATACAGTCTATTCCCAAGTTTTTCAGTGCCCGCGCTGTCTGGAGAAAATCCCCCTTTTTGATTGTGTGGAAGTTGATGGGGAAACGGCTCAGGGGAAGCCCAAGAAGATCAGCGCCTGTCCCCACTGCCAAAGGCGGGGTATTGTTGAGGAGATCAGCACACGGGCAAAAAAATTCGGCGCAATGCCTGTACTGGTGAATTACCTCTGCGAAAGCGGGTGTAAACCAGTCCGGGGTGAAAGGCGATACAATGACTCAAATAAAAAGAAAAAAGAGTATTTCGAAACATATGATATTGGTAGACTCAAAGAGATAGAACGAAAATCCATTCAGTATTGGTATCCTGTTGATCGGATGATGAACACACCCGAAGATCAGGAGCGTTGGGGTTTGCTTTGGCGTCCTTATTTAGCCGGAGTGAATCGCGCCTGCGACTTCTATACCAAGCGATCACTCTGGGCATTGGCCTTGTACCTATCCTCCATAAAATCGACAGACAAAGCGCGAGATCGACTGTTGTTCGCTTTTTCAGGTGCCCTCTGGAATGCATCAATCATGTACCAAGAGCGTGAAGCGGGAGGCGGTCCTTCAAAAGGTGTGTATTATGTTCCCCCAATTTATCGTGAAGTCGCTGTTGACACTCTAATAGAACAAAAGGTCCAAGTCCAGTTAAGATCCGCCAATTTGTGGGCACCGTCCTGTCCAAAACTAGCCATCATGGTTTCAACCAGCAATGCCACATCTCTGAATGGTATCCCGGATAATTCGGTTGATTACATTTTTACAGATCCTCCGTATTCCTGGAAAGTCCAATTCGGCGAGTCCAATTTCTTATGGGAAGCGTGGCTTCAATTCGACACACACTGGCACGATGATGAGATCATTGTGAACGAGGTACGCGGTAAATCCGAGACCGACTGGGCTAACATGATGTACCGGGTGATGGCGGAGTGCTATCGTGTGCTGAAGCCCGGCCGCTGGATTTCTCTTTGTTACCACGACACCTCCGAAGGAACCTGGGAGCTTCTTCAAGACATCATGGCAGAGCATGGATATATTCCTGAGAAGTCGAAAGAAGCGCTTTTCATTGAAACAGGACAAAAAGCTTGGAAACAAACTGTTGCTGACAAAGTCAACAAACGAGACCTTGTCATCAACTTCCGCAAACCCAAACCGGGCGAGATAACAGCGACCATCGCAATTACGGGTAACGAAGACAAAGCCACCTTCAACGAAAAGGTTCACCAAATCATCCGCGACTACCTCGGCGCTCACCCCGGCAGCACCAAAGACCGCATCTATGACGAAGTTGTCAGCCGCATGGTCCGCAGTGGCCAAATGGAGGCCCATGACTTTGATGAACTCCTCCGCACAGTGGCCGAAGAAATAAAAACGCCGGTTATGAAAAACCTCTTTGAAAAAGAAGAACCCGATCTTTTCGGGACCCACGAAGTTGGCCGCTGGTACCTCAAAGAGACCGAACTGGTGATCGCTGACGCCGCCGAAAACGCCCGGGAAGACGGGGCGGCTGAAAAGATCGGCGCGGCCATCAGAGAATTTCTCAAAAAGAATCCTGGCGACGAGGGCGTCCACTACAGCGACCTCTTCGAGCATTACATCTACGCGGTAAAGGACAAGCCGCGGCGGCAACTGGCCGACTTCCTGCCGGACTATTTCTACAAGACCGAACAGGGCACCTGGCGGCTTCCCGCCTCCGAGGAGGAGGAAAAGGCCAAGCGTGAAGCCCGGGTCAAGGGCCTGGGCCGGAGGGTGAAGCGCTACATCGCCCAGCTCGATCAAGGGGTAATCATTCCTGATAATGAGCGGCCCAATGACGCCACCCTGGCCGAGTGGATCCGCCACTGCAAGCGTTCTGGCCTCTACGAACAGGGCAAACTCTTGTACGAGAAGGGCGGGCTCAATACGGACAACCTTTCCGAGGAGGCGATGGTCAACGTGGAAGAGGATTACCAGGTCTGCGTGCGCATGCTGACGCGGGAGTCGGGCAAAAAGCAAAAGAAGAAATAACGAAATTTGCTGCACGGGAAGGTACTCGGAAACTGTCGGCTTCCGAGTACCTTCCGAGTCTCGTGATTAGGAGAATTTTCTGATGGAAACTAAACATGGAGAACCGGTGAGCGCAAGTCAAGCCTCGGCAAAACGAAAAGAATTGCTGGATCAAGAACTGGCCCGCTACATTCGATTGCTGAAAGAGCATGGCGCGCCTGAGAAGGTTATCTTGTTCGGTACGCTGGTTGAGGGCAAGCGGGTTCATGAATGGTCTGACATTGACCTTGTTGTGATTGAAAAGACGGGTTTGCCGTTTTTCCAGCGGCTTCGGAAGGTGCGAAAGCTGCTCCGGCCAAAAGTAGGCACAGACATCATTGTTTATACACCTGAAGAATTTGACCGGTTGTGCGCTGAACGGCCTTTTTTCCGGGAAGAAATTGTCGCCAAAGGGGAAGTTATTTATGAATACGGCAGGTAAAAGATGGCTGGATTTTGCGGAGCAGGATTTGCAGATGGCAGAGCTTGCCCTTCATGAAGGGATTTATAACCAGGTCTGTTTCCACAGCCACCAGTGCATTGAAAAATGCCTGAAAGCGGAACTGGCGAATATGAATCAGAAGCCACCCCGAACGCATTCGATTGTTGATCTGCTCGGCTTATTGCCGCCGGGCCGTGTTGGAGATCTCGGGGAGGAGCTCGAACTGATTGATATCTACTACATCCCTACGCGTTACCCGGACGCATTGCCGGGCTCTCTACCTGATGGATTGCCCGACAAAGATGAAGCTATGCAGGCGATTTCCGTTGCCCGGGCATGTTGGCAAATAGTCAGCGCAACTAAATAGAGGAATTGTTTATGGCTGAAGACCTGTTCACCAGCAGAAAAAACCTCGCCGAGATCTGCACGGTACCGGAGAAGATTATTTCCGTCTATTCCCTGGAAAAACATGTCTGGGCGGACTCGAATGCCGAGGCTGCCCGCAAGGCCCGCAGGCCTGAATTGCAGACTATCGAAGAGTTTCAGATCGATCCGGTCCGGCCGTTTCTTACGGATGTCTTGCGCAACATGGCCGCACCCTGGAAGCCAGAACGTAGGGACAATCCCGTGGGGCAGGGATATTGGATTCAAGCCGAATTCGGCTCCGGCAAGTCGCATCTACTCTGCTTCCTTGCCTCGCTGGCATTGGGCCGGAAAGAGGCCTGGGAGATCGTCAAGAAGAAAGAGGAGTCATCGGGCCGCGGCAAGCGGGAGTCTCTCTTCCGCTTCTGGGAGGAGGGAATCGAGGCAAAGAGCGGCAAGGGAACGAAGGGGATTTTTGTCATCGTCAAGACACTGGTGGGCGCCGGAGGCGGGGCAATCGGCGTGTCCGACAAGGGCCGACGGCTTGCCGAATACATCCTCGATGCAGCCAGGGAACAGATCCAGATCGAGCTGGGAAAGAACCTCTCCCTGTATCCGGTGGAGATTCTGGCTGACCGGTTTGTCAGTGAGGATATGGAACGGTATCGGAAAGACCTGGCAAAGTTTCTGCGCGACCCACGGTATTTTGACGAGGATGAATTCGTGGAAGCGGATGATTTCATCCGCACGATCCAGCAGAACAAGACCCCGGAATACAAGCGAAGCTGCGGCAACAAACTCTGGCGTTTCTATACCGAGTATTTGAAGGTTCATCCGCAGATCGCCGCTGAGACGGAGGATATCCTCAAGCACCTGACGGAGACCATCCTGGCCGAAGGTTACAGCGGCGTTCTTTTGGTGCTGGATGAGGTATCCCTGTTTATGAAGAACCGGGACGAGGACCAGCGGACGGAAGATGAGAAGACCCTCGTCGTGCTGTCGAACCGCCTCGCGAAGGTCCACAATCTCCCCATCTGGACGGTTTGTGCAGCCCAGCAGGCCATCGAGAGCAAGATGGGGGTTAAAAATATCATCGCCGATGATCGGCTGAAGCTGGTCAAACTGCTGGAGGAGGACAAGGATTATTACGATATCGTTCTCGCCCGCGTGCGGGAGATCAAGGACCCGGCAACCATCAGCAATTACTATCTCCACTACAAGCGGGGATTCACCTGGCCCAACAGCATCGGCGAGGCGGACTTCCGCCACTTTTTCCCGTTTCACAAGCCCGCAATCGAGGTCTTGCGGGCCATCACCTATGAACTGACCACGACCCGCTCCGCCATCCACTTCATGCACCAGACCCTCAAGCATCAGATCAAGCAGGAGGGCCGCGAAATCATTCGTCTGTGGGAACTCTTTGACGAGGCCGTCCGCTACGAAGAGGACCCCAGCGGGGTCCATGCGGGGCTGGTAGCCATCAAAACGAAACGCGAGACGGAATACCGGGCTTACGAGGCATGCAAGCGCCAGCTCGACGGCCTGACCAAGGGCTACCTCAAGGTGTATCGCGACAAGGGCGTCAAGGTCATTCAGACCCTGTTTCTCTTCCATATCGCCCGCACCCGTCAGCAGGGCATCACACCGGAAGAGATCGCCAATTCAGTGCTGATCGAGCGGGACGCCGACGCCAATCCGGACGAGAACAACCAGCACTATGAAACCATCGCCGAAAACCTCAAGAGGGAGCTGCGGCAGATCGTCCAGTCCTTCGATGAGGACAGGCGGCCAAGATACCGTTTTGATCCCGTCTTTACCGGTGTGGACCCCAGGGCCGAATTTGTCAGGGCGCGTGACGAGGCGGAAGCCAACGAGGCAATGCAAAAAGAAGCCTGGGGTCATCTGCTGGCTCTCGACGAGTGGCCGGTTCGTACCCGCCAGATGACCATCGATCTTTCCAGTGGCGTGCGCTCCATCTTCCGCAACATTGCGCCTTTTGTTGCGCCTTGGGAGGCTCGAGGCACCGCACACACCGGCGATCAAGAGTTGGAGGTTGTCTGGCAGGGACGGCAAATTGCCGGTCGTGTGGGGATGCGCGATCTCGGACGGATGTTCTCCGAAAATCAGATATTGCCTTCCATTGATAGCGATCAGTCGGATTATGATTTTGCCGTTTACGTCGGAACGCGCCATGTTGCCGATGCGTCCGTGCTCAAGCTCATCGAACGGCGCAAAGACCCGCGCGCCATTCTCTGGACTCCGGCGGAGTTGACTCAAGAGGAGCGTGATCGCCTCATCGATTTTGCCGCTTACCGCAAGCTTGTCTCGGACTGGCAGGGCAAGGAAACCGAAGATGCTGTCGCGGTGATCAACTGGGTCGCCAATTCCCTGCAGACCGATCTCGCCAGGATCGTGAAGATTGTGGACAACAGTTACGCCCGGGGCCGCGTCGATGCGCTGAATAACACGCAGATGGAGTTTCGCGTCGCCGGAGAGCTGGGGGCCATTCTGACGCCCCTGGTGGACCGAGTGCTCACGGCGGCTTATGTATCCAGAGATATCAAGTTTGATCCGCCGTTTATATTCCGGAAGGAAGAAGGCGTCAAAGTGATCAACGGCATCGTCAAAAGCGGTCGGATCCCCAAGGGAGCAAAGCCGAATCAGAATATCAGCGCCGCGCAGAACTTCGGCTTCGGCCTGAACATTATGAAAAAGAGCGCTGAAAAGGAGCTGGATGTTTCAGGCAACGCCTATGTTCAGGACATGTGGACCTTCATCGCTGACAAATTGGCGGATGACGGACAAACCATGAGGGTGGATACCCTTTACAAGAACTTCATGGGGATAGGGGGCCCGAAAGACTATGGACTTACCCGGCGGATGGTTCAGATCTATCTCCTTTGCCTGGTCCGGGATGGCCGAATCCGGGTTACCTTAGGCGCGAAGGCCGGTCTTCCCTTGCCCATGCTCGATTATTCAAATATCGCCGATGTGGAATTCTCCACCAAGGTGCTGGATGCTTTGGGAGAGGTACAGAAGGTTGCCAAACCCGAAAACTGGGAAGTTCTGAGGCCCTATGCCGAGAAGCTCCTCGGCACGGAGATCCCCCCCACGCAGGATGACGCCCTCATCACGGAGTATCGGACCAGATTGCGGCAGCTTTTTGCGTGGGAAAAGGACTCGTCTTCGCGAACCGCAAACCGCGCTCAAGGTCTGTTTGATGTTTTGAAGACGGCCAATCCCTATGAAGTCGAGCTGGCGCAGGTCGTAAAACTTTTCTCGGCTGACGTCGAAGGCGGCGATGACATCCATCTCATCCTTTACGCCCTGAAAGAGGCGATGCGTTACCAGGCCTTTGACACGAACAAGGCAACCCCGGCGGAGGTTGACGACCTTGCCAATCGCCTGAAAAACTATCGAGATGTTCGGGGCTTTCTCGAATACGAGCCCGAGATGAGGAGCGCCCATGCTTATTGCGCCGTTACCCTGGGGGAGGCGAGAGAGCTAGGCCAGGCACGACAGGCTATTGACGGCATCCGCGCCAAACTCCTGAACCTGAAGGAGTACATTGACTCCGACGTCAAGTTGAAAATGGAACTAGTGGGTCACTTTCCGGCGGCGGGAGGAGAAACGGGCACCATTGCGGCAATGATCCGCGAATACTCTTCCGTCTATCTGCCGATGCATGAAACCGTTGTGAGCGGGATCGATGCCTACCGTAAACAGATTCAAGATACGATCACCGGCGATGACATCAAGGCCCTTGGGGAGCTGGAGGCAATTACGGCGTTGCAACCGGCGAACACCGATAAGTTGATCGCACAAATCACGCAGTTGCACGGCGAGATATTCGCGTGTCCATCCCCGTCACGATCGTCTGTCGAGGAACAACTGCGCCAGGGCCCGTTGCATGAATGTGGGTTGTCATTCGCCAATGCGGCGTCTTACGCGCTGAAAGCTGAGAATGCGGCAAAAAAGGCCGGTCAGTTGCTCGATGATGCCTTCCGGCGGAAGATGGAGGTGTTTCTCAATCCCGCTGTACGAAAACGACTGGAGCAGGGAATGGCGGCGCCGTCCATCGCCGGTTTGCTGGCGTGCCAGACTACGGACGCATTGCGCGCTTATCTTGTCAAGGCGGTCCAGGAAACTCCCGGCATCGTGGATACCATTAACCGATACCTCAAACGAATTATTGTGAAAAGGGTAAGAATCGCCGATTTCAAACCGAAAATCGGCACTATCCAGAAGGATCAGATAGGTGACGTGGCGGGGGAATTCGGCCGGTTCCTGGAAAAGCAGTTCACCGCCCAAGAGGGTGATGATGACGCCCTGCCCATGCTCCAGTTGGAATGAAGGAAGAATGCAGAAGGATGAATGGTGAAAGGGAAAAGAAGAAAGATTTAAGGGAGAGAACGAAGTCTTTTGCCTTGCGGATCATTCGGCTTTATTCCGCGTTGCCCGATACGGCTGTTGCCCAGGTAATAGGAAAACAGGTTTTGCGATCAGGTACTTCTGTAGGCGCGAATTATCGAGAAGCTTTCCGTGCAAGGTCAAAAAACGAATTTGCCGCTAAGCTTGGCGACTGTCTGAAAGAATTGGAAGAAACAATTTATTGGAGCGAATTGTTAAAAGATTCCGAAATACTAACCGCTGAAAAGTTGCGCCCCCTCTATAAAGAGACCAATGAGTTGACGGCAATCATGGTTAAAAGCATCAAAACCGCTCGTTCCCAAAAGGTGAACAATGACTGATACTTCATCATTCTGCACTCATCATTCTGCATTGTCCTCCTGGGTTCTTGAAAAGTTGGAAGCGCTCAAGGATGAGCAGATCCTGCTTGTCCAGGATTCGCTGCGACTTCTTCCGGAAGCGGACGGCGCCGTCCACCGGTTTGCCAATGAGAACGGATTCACGGTGATCATCGCATCCACGAATCTTGTCTTCAGGGAACTCTTTGAAAAGGCGGCTATTTCCAAGGACGCCAAGAAGCTTCTGCTTATCGATCGCGCACCGGCGCGAAGAAGGGCGCAGGCAACATTGTCGAAAGCTCCCCCGCCTTTCTATCCCGATATTCTTGTCAAAACGGCGGCAGCGGCGAGGATCGATATCAGTTTACGGCAGTTCCTCATCGAAAAGACAGGTGATCCGCACTGGCCTCAAGAATCCAACGATCCACGGTTCGCACGGCTCATTATAGGGTGCATCGACGCTGCTCTCAAAGCACATGCGAGCCTGCGCGTTGCCCATCCGACGCGATTTACCGATCACGACTTCAAAACGATTGTCGCCTATTCCGCCTTGGGCGTCCCCGACGCCGCCTTCAAGCGGCCGGAGGCAAAAAGCTACTGGCGCATCGGCCTTATCGGATACCCGGCCCTGGAGGAACTCGATACGCTTGCCCCGGAGGTTGCCCATTCTATCCGCGCTGAACTGCGCAGCGCCCCGGCGCCCTTCCGCTGGTTTGCCGACTCGCCGCCTGAGTTGATCGTCAGGGCCTTTTATCTCTCGACGATATTGATCCAGCACGTTGACCATTGGAAGCTCTTGCTTGCCGGTATCGACCCGGACCTCAAGGCCTTCAGCGAAATGGATGCGGATCTGATTCGCGAAGCCGCTCCCGAGCTTGTGGCAATTGATTCCCAGAGGGCTCACCGCGATCTGCAGGAGGTGGAGGACTCTCTGACCAGTGATGCGCTGACCCTCATTCTTCTCGACCAACTGGGGATAACGGCAAACGGCCGTTTTGCCGAGGTGATTGGAAAGGAACGGTATTCCATTTTGCTTCGCTCCCTGGCGCTTCTGGTTGCCCTGGACAATCTCCTGTCCGGTGGCGTGCCACGCGCCGCCCATGAAAAGGTCGCACACTTCCTGTTCGCCGCCCCGGAGGACAAAAGAGGCCTTTTTATCGAGCAACGGCCTTCTCCGGCCTGGGAAAACCTGAAAGCCGCATATCGGCGGGCGATATCCATTCAAGAAATTCGGGATGTTTTGGATGACGCCATCAAAAGCCTCACAGTGAAACCGGTATCCGAGTTGTCCCTGGAATGGTTCAGAACCCTGTGGAATGACCGTCGCGTCAACCGCTTTGAATATTATCTGTCGGCCCTCGAACGGCTGGTCATCAGCGCCGATTTCCTCCCCCGTCCTGAAAACGAGCTGCCGCCCGCTTTTCTGGACGCACGAGACCGCATCAGGCAATGTGTAAGCGCTCTGCGGGATGAGATGCAAAAAGCGCTCGCGGCAGTGAATGTCCGCTATCAGGAGTTGGTTGCGGCAAAATACAGGACCTGGGTTGCGTCAGATTCGTCTGAAGTGAGGTTGACGAGCCAGTTCCTGCGCCGTTGTCTTAAGCCCCATTGGGATCCGCAAAAAGAGAAAGCCGTGATTTTCGTATTCGACGGCATGCGGTACGATATTTGGGATGAATTGGTAAGGCCGATCTTTGAAGATCGCATGGAGATCATTGCGGAATACCCGGCTGTTTCCCTCTTGCCGACAGAGACGCATATCAGCAGAAAGGCGATTTTTGCCGGGGCTTTTCCCAACGCTTTCGACACCAGAAGCGGCGAGGATGTCCTGCTTAAAGAAGCCATGAAGCGCGAATTCGGCTTTACGGGAGAGGTCGAGGTTGTCGCTCCCGAGGGTCTGGGAACGGGAGAGACGGTCCGTTATCGAGCAGGCAACAGCGAATTTTTCATTTTTGAACTCTGTGACAAGGAACTCCACAAGATACCCGTTAAGACGCTGCCCGATGGTCGCTGCATTCCCGGCAGGCCCCTTGCCTTTATTTATCAGCAGCATATCAAAGACATCATCGATACGGAGGTTATGGCCATCATCCGCGGCCTGTCGCCTGACACCAAGGTATTTGTCGTAGCCGACCATGGATTCGGTGCGATCGGTCGCGAGCGGATCAAAATTGATTTGTCCTGGCTGAATGAGACAACGGACTGCTTTTATCTCAACGCATGGCTCCGGCAGGCACTGGGAAGCGTCGGCGCTTCCCGTAAAGTCCGCGACAACGTTTGGGAGTTCCCTGTCTCTGATTTGCGGATGCCTGATTCCATCGAGGCTTATGACCGGGCCGCAAATCGTACCTGGCAAAAGAAATACACATCAATCATCTTCCCCCGGACAGGGTACGCCTTGGCCAGGCCGAAGTCGAACTTTAACCCGGACGCCTATTCTCATGGCGGGATCTCAATCCAGGAGATGCTGGTGCCCATGCTTGCCATGCGCGTGAAAGCGCCGGAAGAGGGGTTGCTTGCCCTTGGCGCGATTACAGGACCGTCGGAGCTGATTGAAGGCGAAGTGACCGAGTTCCGTATGCCCGTCCAGCTTACACAATCCCATAAAAACCGGGAAATTCGGATTGAAGTACAGGCAGTCTATCAGAACAAGGAGGGGTCGGCGTCTATTCCGAATCAAGTGCAGTATGTATCCGCCACGGGTGGGGAAGTTGTTTTCCGCTTTATACCGGATGCGGCGGACGCCTCCAATGATGAACGGAAGATCGGCATCATGGAAAGAACGCTGAGAATCAGCGTCACGTACCGGGAAGGGCAGCGCACAGTAAGAAAGGCACGGACAATAAGATTTTCCTTGCGGCTGAACTCAGAAAAGATCGTGCGCCGAGTGCCCGCTCATCTGGGGAAAATACTGGGTCTGACCCCGAAAAATATGATATGAGAAACCTATGAATCTGAAACTGAAAGATGTTTTCAAGGGGAAGGTCGTCAACAAATCCCATACGATCAATACCGGTGTGGACGAATTCCCCCGCTACGTCTTGGAGTACCTGATCGATAACTACTGTGCGGAGGAGACCTTCCACGAGGACATGGAAAAGGTCGTGAGGAGGCTGAAAGAGACCTTTGTTTACGGAGCGGAAGCCGAGAAAATCAGGCACTACATCCGTGAAAACCGCCGCCATTCCGTGATTGCAAGTCTTGAAGCCCGGCTGGTTGAGACGGAAGACAAGTACTGGGGTTCCATTTCGGCCATCAACGAGAACTTTGTGAACATCCCGGAAAACATCGTTCGTCAATATCCCATGCTCCTTTCCGGCGGGATGTGGGGCACCATCGACCTGACATACGACGAAACCGAGATTCACAATAAGAAAATCAGGCCGTTCAAGATCACGGGATTCACTCCGTTCCAGGTCAGTGTCATCAACCTTGATGAATACATCGAAAAGCGTAAGGAGTTTTCAACTGACGAATGGATAGACATCCTGATCAATTCCTGTGGCCTGGCGCCGGACACGATGAGCAGGCGTCAGAAACTCCTGTATCTCTGCCGCTGTATCCCCCTCGTCGAAACAAACGTCAATATGGTGGAATTGGCACCGCGGGAAACGGGCAAAACGTATCTCTATCGGAATATTTCTTATTATGCCCATGTCCTGTCCGGCGGCAAGGCCACCCCGGCCCAGCTTTTCATCAATCTAAATACCGGCAGGATAGGAGAGGTCGGTACCCGCGACGCGGTGGTTTTTGACGAAATTGCCAATACCGACTTTACCGATCCCCGGTCTTTCGTAAGCATTATGCAAGGGTACATGCAGGATGCAAAATTCAGCAGGGGGAAGAAAGAAATCCTGGCCTTCGCCAGTCTTGTTTTTGTCGGCAATCTCGACGTCCAGGGCAAGCTCCCGCATGAGAAATACTATCACCTCTTTGAGCCGCTCCCGGATTTTCTGCAGGTCATCGCCTTTCTGGACCGCATTCATGCCTATCTCCCCGGCTGGGAAATTCCCAAGCTGGCACCGGACAGCTATTCGCGGGACTACGGATTTATTACGGATTACTTTTGCGAAATCATGCACGAGCTGCGCCGCATTGACCTGCTCGGTGCGGCGCGACCCCGTTTCGATGTTGTTGATCATGCGAGAAGAACCCACGGCGTTTCCGGACGGGATCAACGCGCCGTCATGAAAACCACCTCCGCTTTGCTTAAACTGCTTCATCCAGACGGCATGATTACCGATGAGGAACTTGAGGACATCCTGAGTTTGTCCTGTGAACTGCGCCAGCGAGTACGCGATCAACTTCACTTGATTGCGCCTGGAGAATATGACCGAATCTCTTTAGGAGCGCTGATGAAACCGTCGGGCAGGCAAGTTGTCCCTGATCTTCCGGACAGCAAACGCGTTCAGCGCGTCGTCCTTCCTGCTCAACCTTCCATCGGCGAGGTTGTGGGGTTGGCCGTCGAAGGGGACCACGGCTGCATTCTGCACTTCGAGATGCAGGTGACCAAAGGATCAGGGCGTATTGTGCCGCTGGGATCGATTCAGCGCGTCATGCGGGAGAGCATCGAGGCGGCGGCCCAGTATATCCGGGCAAGGCATGAAGACCTCGGGATAAGTGCTGAATGGCGCAAAAGCTATGATGTTGCGGCCCTGGCGACCTTTATGGGCGTGCCGAAGGAAGGGCCGTCTGCCGGCATCACGATCGTGACCGGGATCGTGTCGGCCTTGAAAAAGATTCCCGTTCGGAACGACCTCGCCATGACCGGTGAAATCACGATAATGGGCAAGGTGCTTCCGGTCGGCGGCATCCAGCAGAAGGTCCGTGCGGCCTACGATGCCGGCGTCAAAGAGGTGCTTTTACCAGCCGACAATCTCGAGGAAGCCCAAGGGCTGCCGGCTTATGTGCTTGCGGCAGTCAAATTGTCGCCGGTGGAGAGTATCGAAAAGGTGCTGGAGTTGGCGCTGATCAAAGGTGCCGGATAGACACGGGAAGACAAAAGGGGATGCAGATCGATGAGTGCCAGAACAATACCGGGAAAAACAGGGCGTCCAAAGTTTTGCCTTTACTGTGGCGTCCTTCCGGCAAGGCTGCGTAGGTGAACGTTTTTGTATGCCAGGGATGCGGAGACGGCTACCCCGGGGTGTCCGCTCAGGTGATAGGCAGCGGCAAGGATATTGGGGGGGGGGCAGCAGTTGAGCCTCCCCTGTTTGCGCTCGTGCGGTGCCTGATTCCCGCCCCCGTTTTTTTTCAGCATGATGCCAGGGTTACCTATTTTGCGCTGCCGGTTAGCTGAAATGACGCCCAGAAGTAGGGATGAGGATATTCCTTGCGTGCGTACAACTGAGCGTCGCGCAACGCTTCAAGTTTGTCCGTCTTCTGTAAACCCCGGTAAAATTGCATCATCAGGTGGGCCGTGGCCAGGTCATCCACCTTCCAGAGGCTGGCGACCACGGAACGTGCCCCGGCATACAGAAACCCTCTTGTCAACCCCACCAGGTCATCCCCCTGGGCCACCAGGCTCAAACCCGTTTCACACGCGCTCAGCGTTACCAGAGAGGCGCCGATCTGAATGGAGTAGAGTTTGTCCACCGTCAGAAGACCGCTGGATTTGGCATCAGGGGCCAGCAGGAGCGCCGATTGCAGGGGAGCTTCCGGTGAAAACCGGCCGTGCGTGGCAAAGTGAATCATATTGAATCCGGAAGCGTTCCTATAGAAGGCCTCCTCCGTCGCCGCATGGCGCACATAAACTTTCGAGCCCGGCCAGATTTTGGCCACGTCCTGTGCCTCTTTCTGGGCAAAAGCGAGATCGTGCTCGGGATTGCGCAAATCCGGATTGCCGAACGCCAGAATGCCTCCCGGCGCGTCGCTTTTCTTGTCCACCAGATACCGCATGACGCTGGCGCTGGGCATTATCCGAATTCTCCAGCGGTCTATCAGAAACCCTCTTCCGTCGTGCAGGGCGTTAAAGGGAATATAATGCAGCAGTCCATGAGGGACAATCACCACATCCCGCCCGGCAATGGCGCCCTCCAGAGGTTTGATGAGCCGCACGTAAAGCCGACCCGCCGACGCCTGCATGTTTTTCGACCGGGGATTCTCCAGTGCCGCACGGAAAGCGGCCACCTCGTCGGAAAGCCCTGCCGTCTGAAGCCTGACGCTTTGCAGGCCGCCGCCCGAAAGGATAAAGGCATACATGTCATCGCCGCTGTAATAATATTCCACCAGGGTTTCTTCGCGTGCCAAAAGAGACTGAATCGCCGCCGCGGGCGTCGTCGCAACCGCGACAAGGGAAGCCAGCTCCGGCGCGTCGCGCCGCAGGTCCTCGCGGGCCTTGATGGCGATGCTCCGGCTCCGGGATTTGTCCGCTTTAAAGTCCTGCGCCAGTATTTCTTCTTCCGATTTTTCCTGCAGCGCCAGACTGTTTAGCGCCTTGCGGGCGTCTCCGGTCGTTTTGACGGCAAAATCCCGTTTGCCCGCCAGAAGGTCCACCAGTGCACGGGACTTGGAGCGCTCTACGTATTCAAATGCCCTGGCATATTGCCGTTCGGCGTAAAGCGCGCGGATGAGGCGGTGATAAACGGCCTGTTTGTCCCCGACAAAGCCAATTTTGCCGGCTTCGACGTTGATCGTGGAGCGGTGCTTTTCGATAACCTCCACCGCTTTTTCGTAAAAGCCGATGGCCTCCCGGATGCTGCCTTCCCCCTCGGCCATTCGCCCCCGGTCATAAAGCAGAATCCAGTGCATTTCGCCGCGGTCCTGAATATGGGGATACGCCAAAAGCGCGTCGTAGCCCGGCTTGGCTTCGGACACGCGCCCCACTTCCAGCAGGCTTTTGTTTTTGATGAATTCAAAGGACAGTTTGTTGTTGACGAAAACATCCCATCCGGCAAAGGACTTCAAGAATGAACTGGAATCTTCAAACTTGTAAGAAACGACGTTGATGGCGTCCTGATATTTTTTGAGGAGGAGATAAATTTTGGCAAGCCCGATATTGCGGTCATCCGCAACCAGCATGTAGGGATAGCCCAGATACAATCCCTTGAGCGCATCGGCCGCGGCGATGGCCTGGTCCGTCTTGCCGGCCAGGGCATAGGCCATGCCCAGAACCTCCAGAACTTTCACCTCTTCAAATCGCGTCAATTTATGGTCGGCAACAATTTTTTGGGCCTGCGCGGCGGCACGGACCGCTTCCTCATACTGCCCCAGCTCGATCAGGGCGATGGCTTTCAGGCGCGCTGGCGTCGCCGAATGGTTCCAGGCGTCGGCCATGAAATCGCCCCCGTCGATCTTGGCCTGCGCCGCGGTCAGACACGGGAAAAGACGACTGTAGTTTTTAAGTTCTCCGTAAGCGGAGCAAAGGTAGATTAAATCCTGAAAAGGAAGGCCGGCATACTGTCCGCCCCGCGGCTCAAATTCGTTGACCACCTGCGTATAATTCGCCTCGGCAACCAGATTTAATCCCCGGCTGTTGAAGGATGCGGCGCAACCGCTGAGTAACACCGCCGCAAAAAGGACTGAAACCAGAACATATCGCCGGATTATCGACGCCATAAAGCTCTCCCTTTCCCTAATTCATCCGCATCCCGCCGCGGACGTTGCTCGCCTGACAGGTATTGTTCCTTGCCAGATCGGAACAGAGAAACAAGGCCATGTAGCCTATGTCTTCTCCGGTCTGAAACCTTCCTTGATATTGATATTGAATTGAATTGATAAGACGTTGCTTTGCACGGTTCGGAGTATAGAAGCGCGTGTTTCTCAAGTCAAGGGGTATCTCTCACCGAAACCAGGCGCGGCGGTGCCTATTTGGTGGGGAATGCGCAAGTGGCGGGAGCACTTTTCGCTCCGGCAAAACTTTTTGACCCTCGGTGATTCTACCTATAATATCTATATGTTATCCTATGCCGGCGCGCCGGCATCGCTGCCGGACGCTTGCCTCTGGCGCATGGCCTTCTCTCCCTCTCGCCCATGCGCCTCGTAGCTATCCTGACGGACAGGAACCCGCGCCGCCCTGGCTCGACCCTCCCCCGGCGCGGATGCCCGACTCTCGTTGCATCGATCAGCACTTTCGTTCTTACAGATTCTATTCATACATGGGCAAGTTCCTGAATTTGTGAAAGTCTTCTATGACCGATGGCTTTTTCCGCTGTCTTGAGGTCGTATGCCGCCTGCAGATTCATCCAATATTGTGGTGTTTGTCCAAATGCCTTACCAAATAGCAAGGCCATTTCTGCGGTGACGGGTCTTTTACCTTTTACGACATGGGAAATTCTCATAGCCGAAAGGCCAATGGCGCGGGCAAATACCGCTTGGGATATCCCCAATTCGCCAAGTATCTCCTTGAGAAATTCCCCCGGATGGACCGGAGGCAAAGCGTTTTTCGGATTCATGGATTTACCTCCTTAGTGATAATCAACAATTTCAACATCGTAAGCCTCCCCGTTTTCAAAACGAAAACAAATGCGCCATTGATCGTTTATGCGGATACTCCATTGCCCGGCGCGTTTTCCCCTCAGCGCTTCTAAATGGTTAGATGGGACATAAGGAGATCGGTGATAACCGTCGCTGCGTCAAGTTGTGTCAACCGCTTTTTAGCCCGTTTCAAAAATTTCCGGTGGAAACCGTTTGGATTTTCCAGTCGTACAAAGCCGTTCTGTTTCGATATCCGAAAACGATTTAATCGTGATTTATGCCATAAACAACTTGTTTACATGTGTCAAGGGTCATCAATTCCTTTACCCCTGCGGCGATATCATCAGCCCTTTGGGTGGCGCCTATTTGCTAAAGCAAAGGCCGATAGCGCCTTCTAAGTAAGTCGCACGTAACTAATTGGATTCTTTAGATACGTTTTTGTCATTTTCGGCCCGGTTTCATGGCGCGGACTCGACTTGCTTCTTTTATACAGGCCCGCCAGTCGGCGGGTTGGGGCGCTCTTTATGAACATCCAGCCCGCAACAAAGGGGGTGCATAATCCCGATAATTTTGCTATCTTCTCCCTGCGCCAAGGCTTTCCTACTGATTAAGGTTTTGTGGGAAATTCTTTCTATCCTATGATGGCTCCGCAATATAATCCAACATCACTATTAAATAAGGAGGATGGCTATGAAACGAAAGAGGTTCGCAGTGGTATTGTGGTGTATGGTTTTGGTTATGGCTTTTGGATGGGGGAATTCCTGGGCCGGACCATTCGATAGCCTGACGAGCACGCTGAAAGACGCTGTCAAAACCCAGGTCGAAGACACGTCCAGCAAGGCGAAGAGCCAGACCGGCGATACGGTGCGCACAGCGACGCCAGCAGTTCGCGGTCCGGCGGCGGGCAATATTATTTTTTCAAAGGCGCCCATTGACCCGGGCAATCCAACCCAATTGACGGACGAATTCAAGGTCGGCGACCCGATCTACGCAGCGGCCTGCCTGGGTAAGAGCATTCGAGTCCTAAATGATGACCAGCGGGCAAAAAAGGTCTATGTCGAGATCAGTTTTTGGAAAGCTCAGAAACCCCTGTATGATTACCAGAAGCCAAGAGAGCAGTTCATCGGCTTCAGCGCCGTCAACCTTACTGGCGGCATTTTAGACAAGGATGTCCTGCCCTTTGAGATTCTGCCTCTGGCCGACGGAATGAAATCCTACAGCACACCGGAAATGGCATATAAGAAGTTTGGGACAAAGAGCGATGGTCCAGTGAAGATCGCGGATAGCCTCGCGAAGTTGGAAACAGGACGTCACACAATCATCTTCAAAGTGAAGATCAATTACAAAGAAGCGGCAACCGGGAACTTCAACATCGAAGGGACCGATTTCGCCAAGCTTGCCTCTCTTGCCGAGGATTACCGTAAAGCCGAGGTCGCACAGGCCACGGCCAATGCTGAAATGCCCAAGGCGGCAATGAACGACAGGAAGCTGGAAGCTGAGATGATCGCCGTCTTGAAATCCTCCCGGACGTTCAAAGACCGCATGAAGGGGCAGATTCTCCGCCTCGTCATCATCGATCCCGACTGGACGGTCCGGCGCCATGCCCTCACGGGGGTGATCTTGCATCGCTATATTCGCGCTGCCGCCGCTATCAAGGATGCCGGAGGGGCGTGCCGCATTTGGAACCTGATCACCTTCCAGCAAGACTATGTGGGAGGTCGTTATCAGAAAACACGTTTTGACGGCGCCGGAGATCCAACGCCGATCCTTTGCGAAAACATAAAGTAATCTCATAGCGGGACCTCTGAAAACTGTCTCGCACGTCATGCCGGGCCCCGTATCGCGCTACGGGGCAGGCCCGACCCGGCATCCAGAAAACATCTGAAAACACAGAATTCCCCCTTTCGCGGGAATGACAATATCGAGGCGGGAGTGGAGTTCTTCAGTGGTAAAAATCGGGTTATCAAAGGTGGTCGATTTTCGGTTGTCATTTCCATCGTTATCCCGATTCGGGTGGGGCATCGAGAGAGACGGGCGCTCCGGGCGGGCAATACATCCCCGGCGGCTGTTTGCGCGGGCGGCAGATGTGAAAAGGAAAAATATCGCGGGAGGTTCGGGTATGTGGCGGGCGATACTGTGCGCGGTGGTCGTGTTGACGATGGTGATCGGGGTGGATTGGGGAAGGGCGGCGGAGCCGCCCAGGGAGCCGATCCTGAAAATCGAAACGGGGATGCACACGGCGAAGATCGGGCGCATCGGCGTGGATGACGCCAACCGGTATCTCGTCACCGCCTCGGACGACAAGAGCGTCCGGGTGTGGGAACTCGCCACCGGCCGGCTCCTTTCCGTCCTGCGGCCCCCGATGGGCGAGGGTAATGAAGGGAAGATTTACGCCGTGGCGATTTCCCCCGACGGGCAGACCGTGGCCTGCGGAGGGTGGACAGGCTGGGATTGGGAAGGCAGTGCCTACATTTATTTTTTCCACCTCGCAACGGGGGAGCTGACCCGCAGGATTACGGGACTCCCCAACTGCATCTTGCACCTCTCCTTTTCCCCCGACGGGGCCTATCTGGCGGCGGCTCTGGGTGGTCGTAACGGCATCCGGGTCTTCCGCGCCGCCGATGGCAAGCCGGTGGGCGAGGACAGGGATTACGGCTCTAACTCCTACTCCGTCGCTTTTGACCGTCGGGGCCGTCTGGCCGCCGCCTCCTTTGACGGTTATATCCGCCTCTATAACCGTCCCGGCGCGGGTGGCCTGAAACTTCTCGCGAGACAAAAGGCCCCGGGGGGAAAAGAGCCATACTCCCTTTCCTTTTCCCCCGACGGAAAGAAGCTGGCCGTGGGATTTAATGATTCCACCCGCGTGGATGTCCTTTCCGCCGCCGACCTCTCCCCCCTCTATTCCCCGGATACCTCGGGCGTGGATAACGGCGATCTCAGCAGCGTCTCCTTTTCCCCCGACGGCCGACTCTATGCGGGGGGAACATATTACAAAGAGGGCCAACGCCCCATTCTTTCCTGGGATAACGAGGGCCGGGGGGTGCGCCGGGAGCTGCCCGGTTCACCGGACACTATCACGCACATCCTGCCCCTTGCCGCGGGCGGTGTCGTCTATGGCGCAGCAGATCCCGCCTTTGGCGTCCTGGACAGAAACGGCCGGCGGATACTTTATCAAAGCGCCCAGATTGCGGATTACCGGGCTAATTGGGAGGGCTTCCGCCTCTCGGCGGACGGTAAAAAGGTGAGCTTCGGGTATGAATGGTGGGGCAAAACCCCCGCCACCTTTGACCTTTCCACCCGGACACTCTCCCCCGGCGGGGAGACATCCGGCCTTTATCCCCCGGATACATATAGCCTTTCCGTCACGGACTGGAAATATACAACCTCCCCCCAACTGAACGGCCGGGCGCTGGCGCTTGAGCAATACGAAGTTGCTCGTAGCCTCGCCATTTCCCCCTCTCGGGACGCCTTTTTGCTGGGAACGGAATGGTCGCTGCGCTATTTTGACCGTAGCGGCAATGAAAAATGGCGAACCTCCGTGCCCGACGTGGCCTGGGCGGTGAATATCTCCCGAGACGGCCGCCTGGCCGTGGCCGCCTTTGGCGACGGCACCATCCGCTGGTATCGCCTAAGCGATGGCAGGGAGCTTTTGGCCTTCTTCCCCCACAAGGATCGAAGGCGCTGGGTGGTCTGGAGCCCTTCCGGCTACTACGATGCCTCACCGGGCGCGGAGGAACTCATCGGCTGGCATCTCAACCGCGGCAAGGACATGGCGGCGGATTTCTTTCCCGCTTCCCGCTTTCGGGCCACCTATTACCGCCCCGATGTCCTTGCCAGAGTTCTGGAAACAGGGGATGAAGAGGAAGCGCTGCGGCTCGCCAATGAAGAATCCGGCCGCAGGCGGGCAGAGCAGGCCGTTGCCGACATTCTGCCTCCGGTGGTGACCATCCTCTCGCCTGCCGATGGCGCGGCGGTCTCGCAAACGGAGGTGACTCTTGACCTTTCCCTGCGGAGCCCGTCGGACGCGCCGGTGACGGCCATCCGGACATTGGTGGATGGCCGGCCGGTAGCCACGGAGCGCGGTCTGGTTATCAAACCCACGGGAGATACCAGGCGAATCAGGGTAACAATTCCGCCCCGGGATGCGGAGGTCTCGGTTATTGCGGAAAATCGTAATGCCGCAAGCGAACCTGCCACGATTCGCCTCTATTGGCGAGGCAAGACGACACAGGAGGAGTTTGTCATCAAACCGAAACTCTACATTCTGGCCGTGGGGGTCAGCGCCTATGAAGAAGCGGATTTGCAGCTTGTTTTTGCCGCCAAGGATGCCCGCGACTTTGCCCGGGCGATGACCGGTCAGAAGGGCGGCCTTTACCGCGAGGTGACCGCACGGATTTTAACGGACCGGCAGGCCACAAAGGACGATATTCTGGACGGGCTGGACTGGCTGCAAAAGGAGACGACCAGCAAGGATATTGCGGTGGTGTTTCTGGCCGGTCACGGCGTCAACGACCAGGCGGGGATTTATTATTATCTGCCGGTCAATGCCAATCCGGAAAGACTCAAAAGAACAGGCGTGGCTTTTTCCGACATCAAAAACACGATGGCGTCGCTGGCGGGAAAGGCGATTCTGTTTGTCGATACGTGCCATTCCGGCAATGTGATGGGAGCAAGACGCGGGGCGGCGGACATCAATGCCGTGGTCAATGAACTGGCCAGCGCGGAAAACGGTGCGGTGGTCTTTGCCTCCTCCACGGGCAGGCAATATTCTCTGGAAGAGAAGGCCTGGGGCAATGGGGCCTTCACCAAAGCGCTGGTGGAAGGCATCGGCGGCCGGGCGGATTATCATGGCAAGGGAAGCATCACGATCAACATGCTGGATTTGTATCTGTCCGAGCGGGTGAAGGAGTTGACCGGCGGCAAACAGACCCCAACCACCACCAAGCCGCGGACCATTCCCGATTTTCCGATTGCGGTGAAGCGATAAATGTCAACGTTGCGAACATTCTGGCCCCCCGCGGGCTGACACGGTCGAAGCAGAGGTATTTGAACTTGATATTCACGGAGGATTGTTGCACAAAGTCATTCTTCATCGGAAACGTATGTGCGATCAGGGCATTCAGTCAGGGTCAACTCAGTGGCCGTCAACTCAGTGGCCTTTTCACCGGACGGTCGCCGTATCCTTTCCGGTAGCAATGCAGTTCCCTGTCGTGGATTCTCGATGACAGGGCTTTCCGCTGGTGCGGGTGAAATAACGCATTCACGCCCCCCGGCAACGGCATCGAGGCGGACTTCCCGCTGGTGCGGGTGAAAAATAAGCTCCGCCGGGGCTTGTACCCGGCAATGACAGATCCAAGGAGACCGGATATGATTTTGAACAAACGAACCGGGGCGACGCCCTCGATTGTCGTCGCCCTCGTCGCCCTCGTCGCCCTTGTCGCCCTCGTCGTCATCTTCACCGTCTTTTTTGCAAGCACCGCCCGGGCGGCGCCCCGGGCCCACGAGCCGGCCGGTCTGGACGCCCTTGCCGCCGAGGCGTCAAGGGCGCTGAAGGCCCAGTTGGGAGAAAAGAAGCTATACGTTGACAAGGCCTTCATCCGGGACGGCATCACCGGCGAGACATCAAACCTTTCCTCCCTGCTGCGCAACGAGATGGAGGCGGCGCTCAGCCAGGGGGGCTTTCAACTTGTCGATGAAATCAAGGACGCCGACTATTTCGTGACCATCTCCTACCAGAAGGACAAGAGCAACCTCCGCGTCTTTGTCAGGTATCGCAAGGCCACCAGCGCCGGCGGCTACAAGAGCGTCAGCCTGTCCCTGCGCCTCGATGCCCTCCCTCCGGACGCCTTTGCGGAAAATCTGGAGGGCAGACTCAGGAAGCTCTCGGCGCACCTGACCCAGAACCTCCGCGGCCAGAAGATATTTATGTCCCCCGTCGTGGAGGCCAATTACCGCTACGCCAGTGATTTTTCCCGTTATGTGACCTCCTGCGTCAAGGGCGCCATTACAACATCGGGGCAGGCCGAAGTTCTCGAAGAAAAGCCCGTCATGCAGAGTATGAGAAATACTCGTTCCCTCAAGGTCCAGGCCGGCAAGGTCTCGCGCCTGGAGGCGAGCGATGCCGTCCTGACGGGCGCCGATGCCTATTTCGAGGGATTTTACTCGTCCGACAATAAATTCGTCCATGTCTCCCTGACCATCAAGGACCTCCAGGGGAAGGTCCTGGCATCCGCCGATGAACGGATCGACAGGAATCTCGTGACCATGAACCTGGAGAATCCCGAGTTGAAGAGCCTTGCGGAAAAGGCCGATGCCGCCCAGGAAAGTCGGGAACGAATGATAAAGATCAGCACCAGCAAGGGTGACAAGCATCAGGAATACTATGCGGGGGAAGAAGTCCAGTTCCACGTCATGGTGGCCAAACCTCTTTATGTTTATATTTACAACATCAATGCCCAGGGCGAAGTAGGCCTGCTCTACCCGAACATACATGGGGCCGGGAAGCCTCTGCAACCGAACCTGCTCTATACGATACCATCTGCAAATGACTCATGGTCCCTAGTCGTGGAGCCGCCTTATGGCGCCGAACTGGTCAAGGCCTTCGCCTGCGAACGGGACCTCAAGCTGCCCCGGATCGACAGTGCCGTCGCCTCCCGGAGCTTCACCGGGAATACCCGGAGCCTGGTGAAGCGGGAAAAGATACAGGAGGAACTGGCCACCCAGCTCAGCATCAACCAGGACGACCTTGTTGACTATTACCGGGGCATGGCGAAGGCGGTGGCCGTGCCGCTATATGAGGACACAGTTTTTCTCCAGACCAGGGATAAATGAGGACAAGGACATGTACAATTACAATAGGGAGGCGGATAATCATGAAAAGGAGTTTTAAGGTATCAGTGATGGTCGCGGTCTGTTGCCTGCTTTGCGCGGCAACTGTCCGGGCCGCGGAGGTAACGGTTGTATCCGAGGGGGCGAGCAAGCAGCAGGCGATCAATAACGCCATGCGCATGGCCATCGAACAGGCGCTGGGGACCTATGTGGAGAGCAAAACGATGGTCAGCGACTTCAAGGTCGCGTCGGACCATATCGCCTCCGCGAGCGCCGGTGTTGTGAAGAAGTACGACATTATCAGCGAGGGGAAGGACCCCATCGAGGGAACTTATAAAATCAAGGCCAGGGTGACGGTGGACGACGGCAAGCTGAAAGACGCCTTTCAGGCCTACATGAATGACCCCCGGGCCAAGAAGGTCTTCCAGGAGACGAAGTTCAGCCAGCGGCGCATCGTGGTCGTCTATTCCACGGAAGCGAAAGACGACCTGCCCCTCGATTCCAGGCCAGTGAAGCACCTGATGTCCCTGATCGAAGATCGCCTTGTCGGCCACGGTTTCCGTGTCTTCCTCCCCGACCAGTTGATCCGCATCCGCGGCCGGGCCGCCCTGGAGATCAGGGACGACAAGACAGCCATGGCCCTGGCTTCTCAGGAGCAGGCCGACGCCGTCGTGATCGTGAGCTTCGACGCCCAGAAGCGGGGGACGGATGAAGGCTACGGGAAACTCCGGGCGAATGTGCTTCTCAAATCTTACGATCTGACCACGGGGGAGCTTTTCTGCAATATCAACAATCCGGAAAACGTCGTTACCGGCAGCGGCGGTTTCGAGGAGGCCATGACGCGCATCGTCCAGTCCGTGGGTCCCAAAAGCGCCGATGATCTGACGGCGAAGATAGTCGAGCGTTTCAGCACGGTGCGGCAAAACTTCGTTTATCTGGTTTTCAAGAACATGCCCGTGAGGCATCAGGACAAGGTCGAGGACGTCATGGACGATCTCGGGTGGAAGTACAAGACTGTCAAGCAGGCCCGCGATTATCTGGAGATCGAGGTCTTCACCGACGGCGACATGAACACGATTCGTCGTAAGGTGCGCAAGTCCCTGGAGAAGTCCGGTCTGGCCTATGAGCCGGTGGACACGATCGGGCAGCGGGTCGTCTTTGACCGGGAGAGCGGGAAGTAGTCATCTATAGATACCTTTGAAAAACTGTCTTCCACGTCATGCCGGGCCCCGTATCGTGATACGGGGCAGGCCCGACCCGGCATCCAGAAAATATCTGAAAACACTGGATTCCTGCTTGCGCGGGAATGACGATATCGAGGCGGGAGTGGAGTTTTTCAGTGGTCAAAATCGGGTTATCAAAGGTGGTCAATTTTCGGTTGTCATTTCCATCGTTATCCCGATTCGGGCGGGGCATCGGGAGAGATGGGCGCTCCGGGCGGGCAATACATCCCCGGTGGCTGTTTGCGCGGGTGGCACATGTGAAAAAGAAAAATATCGCAGGAGGTTCGATTATGTGGCGGGCGATACTGTGCGCGGTGGTCGTGTTGACGATGGTGAACGGCGTGGGTTGGGGAAGGGCGGCGGAACCGCCCAGGGAGCCGATCCTGAAAATCGAAACGGGGATGCACACTGAGAAGATCGGGCGCATCGGCGTGGATGACGCCAACCGGTATCTCGTCACCGCCTCGAGCGACAAGAGCGTCCGGGTGTGGGAACTCGCCACCGGCCGGCTCCTTTCCGTCCTGCGGCCCCCGATGGGCGAGGGAGACGAAGGAAAGATTTACGCCGTGGCGATTTCCCCCGACGGGCAGACCGTGGCCTGCGGAGGGTGGACAGGAAAATGGGAAGAAAACGACACCATCTACCTTTTCCACCGCCCCACGGGGGAGTTGACCCGCAGGATTACGGGACTCCCCAACTGTATCTTGCATCTTTCCTTTTCCCCCGACGGGCGCTACCTGGCGGCGGCTCTGGGTGGTGATAACGGCATCCGGGTCTTCCGCACCGCCGATGGCAAGCTGGCGGGCGAGGACAGGGATTACGGCTCTAACTCCTACTCCGTCGCTTTTGACCGTCGGGGCCGTCTGGCCGCCGCCTCCTTGGACGGCTATATCCGCCTCTATAACCGTCCCGGCGCGGCTGGCCTGAAGCTTCTCGCGAGACAAAAGGCCCCGGGGGGAAAAGAACCATTTTCCCTTTCCTTTTCCCCCGATGGAGAGAAGCTGGCCGTGGGCTTTGCCGATTCCACCCGCGTGGATGTCCTTTCCGCCGCCGACCTCTCCCACCTCTATTCCCCGGATACCTCCGGCGTGGATAAGGGCAATCTCGGCCTTGTCTCCTTTTCCCCCGACGGCAGGCTCTATGCGGGGGGAATATATTACAAAGGCGGCCAATGCCCCATTCTTTCCTGGGATAACGACGGCCGGGGGGTGCGCCGGGAGCTACCCGGCTCGCCCATGACCATCATGCACATCCTACCCCTTGCCGCGGGCGGCGTCGTCTATGGCGCGTATGACCCCGCCTTTGGCGTCCTGGACAGAAACGGCCGGCGGATCCTTTATCAAAGCGCACAGATTGCGGATTACCGGGGTAATTGGGAAGGCTTCCGTCTCTCGGCGGACGGCAAAAAGGTGAGCTTCGGATATGAAGTGTTGGGCAAATCCCCCGCCACCTTTGACCTTTCCACCCGGACACTCTCCCCCGGCGGGGAGACATCCGGCCTTTATCCCCCGGATACGAAGAGCCTTTCCGTTACGGACTGGAAATATACAACCTCTCCCAAACTTAACGGCCGGGCGCTGGCGCTTGCGCAATACGAAAGATCCCGCAGCCTCGCCATTTCCCCGTCCCGGGACGCCTTTTTGCTGGGAGCAGATTGGTCGCTGCGCTATTTTGACCGTAGCGGCAATGAAAAATGGCGAACCTCCGTGCCCGGCGCGGCTTGGGCGGTGAATATCTCCCGGGACGGTCGCCTGGCCGTGGCCGCCTTTAGTGACGGCACGATCCGCTGGTATCGCCTAAGCGATGGCAGGGAGCTTTTGGCCTTCTTCCCCCACAAGGATCGAAGGCGCTGGGTGGTCTGGACACCGGAGGGGTTTTTTGACGCCTCGGAAGGCGGGACGGAACTCATCGGCTACCACTTGAACCGGGGAAAAGACCGGGCGGCCGAGTTTATCGGCGTGGATAAACTCTACGATCAGTTTTACCGCCCCGACCTGGTTTTGGCCAAGTTCGAGGGCAAAGACATCTCCGAATACGCCCAAAAGGTCAATATCGGCAGGCTGCTTTCCGCAAACACGCTGCCGCCCGCCGCACGGCTTTTCACATCATCCGCGACGGCAAAAAAGCGCGATATAGACGTTCAGGGAGAAATCTGCGACCAGGGAGGCGGCATCGGGGATGTGACGCTCTTTTTAAACGGCATGCCGGTGATCGTTGACCCGGACGGCCGCACCCTGAAGCTGGTAAGCCAGGGAACAGGCGGCGGTAAAAAGCCGGCCTGTAAAAGCTTCCGCCATACAGTGACTCTGACGGAAGGAGAAAACATCATCGGCCTCATGGCCAGAAACAAAGATAACAGTATCGAATCGAACCGGGCGGAAGCCAGGCTGACCTTCCACTCCGGCTATAAGGAAAAGCCGGACCTTTACATACTGGCAGTGGCGGTAAATAAATACCGCGACGGCGACCTGCGCCTGAAATATCCCCGGGCTGACGCAGACGAGCTGGTCAAGAGCATCCAAAAGGGAGCAAAGCGCATCTTTGGAAAAATTGCAGTGAAAACCGTTTATGACGAGGCGGCTACCCGTGCGGGGCTGGCGCTGGCTTTTGAGGAACTGGGACGTCAAACCAGACGCGAAGACGTGTTTATCCTTTTCCTGGCCGGCCACGGAATAACCTACGAAAAGGACGGCAACTACTATTTTCTTCCCGTCGATTTCCGCTTTACCGGCGAGGAGGCGATTGCAAAACAGGGAGTCTCCAAAGAGGATCTGATGAAAAACCTGACGCATATCCAGGCGTTGAAATCTCTCTTGCTACTGGACACCTGCAACAGCGGCTCTTTTGCCGAGGCGGTGGCTTCCCGTAACATCGTGGAGAAAACGGCCGTGGCCCGTCTGGGAAAAGCGACGGGGCGCTCGACCCTGGTGGCCTCCAGTAAGGATCAGGCTGCCCTGGAAGGCTATGAAGGCCACGGAGTTTTCACCTATACACTCCTGCAGGCCATCAACGGCGCGGCCCGCGACCGGGAAGGCAAGGTAACGGTAAACGGTCTGGCGACTTATGTAGAAGAAACCATGCCCGCTCTAACTTACAAGAAATGGGGTTACGAGCAAATCCCCCAGAAGAACCTCCAGGGAATGGATTTCCCGCTGGTGTTGCCGTAAGGGGGCAATAGGCTATAGGCTATAGGTAGGCTGTGGGCAATGGGCTATAGGCTATAGGCGGGCTGTGGGCTGTGGGCTATAGGTAGGCTGTGGGCAATGGGCTATAGGCTATAGGTAGGCTGTCCGTGCGGGCCGGCAGATACGGTGATTTAAAATCAAATCGTGCGACATAAAAGGAGTAAACTCCGCACTACATTAAAATGGAGGGAAATGGCGGGCTGTGGGCTGTGGAAAACAGGAGACCTTTGCAAAATTACACAAAGCGCGCCAAAACGTCATTCCCGCGAAAGCGGGGCCGAAATCCGCCGATGAACTGACGACAAAAATAGTGGAACGTTTCAGAGGAGTTATGCAGAAATTTGCCTATCTGATTTTCCGGAATATGCCGACCGAAGACCAAGATAAGGCCGAAGATATGATTCATGACATTGGCTGGAAATTCAAAACCGTCAAGCAGGTGCGGGATTACCTGGAACTGGGGATTTTTTCCGGCAATCCTTCACGGCTCAGGAACTCTTTGCCGGCCAGATCCGCGAGGCCGTCGCCGGGCGAAGCGAGCAGATCACGGAATACAAGACCATCCGCGCCTGCGGCCACGACGGCGGGGACTTTGTGTTTATCCGGAAAAGATGATTTGAGGAATGCGGCATGAAGAAAGCCTCTTTCAAACAGATTCTTGAAATGTCTGACAAAATCGTCGCTGGCTTTCATCCGGTGCGCATCGTCCTGTTCGGTTCCTATGCCAGTGGTGAGGCATCAGAGAATTCCGATGTCGATCTCTTAGTGATCATGCCGTCCGTTTCCGGTAGAAATGTATCCAAAGCCATCGAAATAATTAAGCATATACGGCCCGAATTTCCGGTGGACATCCTTGTGCGCTCTGCAGAGGAAGTGCAACGAAGATTGGCGATGAATGATTTTTTCTTTCAAGAAATCAATGCAAAGGGCGCTGTTTTATATGAAGCCGATAACAAGAGAGTGGATTGATAAAGGGGAAGGTGATTTTGCCACGGCAAGAAGGGAATTGCGGGCGCGGAAAGATCCAAATTACGATGCCTGCTGTTTTCACGCCCAACAGTGTATCGAGAAGTATTTGAAGGCGTGTCTTCAAGAGCAGGAAATTCCTTTTGAAAGGATTCATCATTTAACCTAACTCCTCGATAAACTGCTGTTGGGCAATCCCATGTTGGAATTTCTCCGTTCAGATTTGCAGATTCTCAATCAGTATGCTGTTGAATTCCGTTATCCTGGTGAAACTGCAGACAAGGAATTGGCACGTCAAGCCCTGGATTTATGTACGAAGGTGAGGACAGCATTGAGGGAACATTTAGGACTGGCGCCGTGAACAGGGCCATCTGCTTAACATTGGTGATATGTGTCATTTGTTGCGCCGGCCTCCTCCTGCCGGTTTTCGCCCCGGCGGCGGAGGTGGAGAACCTGACGATGCAGCAAACGGGGGAGCAGGTGGTCCTCCATTTCGACCTCATGGGTAGGCTGGGGGAGTGCCAGGCGGCGGCGACGGTCGTCCTGCAGATCGGGGCGGAGCGGTACGAGGAGGGAAAGCTCACCCTCAAGGGCGATTTCGGGACGAAAGTGGCCGTGGGGCGGGGAAAGCGCATCGTCTGGGAGATCCTGAAGGATTTTCCGGCGGGCTTCGAGGGCGACCTCTCCTGGGATGTTACCGCTTCGGGGCCGCCCGTCGCCGCAGCCCCGTCAGCGCCTGCCGCGCCGCCTCCGGCCCCCGACTCGTCCGCGACCGGCGCTTTCACCGACTCGGTCACGGGGATGGAGTTTGTCTTTTTCTCACATGCCTACAGACCCCTGTGATCGGTTACGGAAAATGAGGCAAGATGGTGAAATGTCCGAATTGCGGCCACGATGAGATGGAGGCAAGAACGCGGGACGAAAAACTTTCGTTTGGAGGTCATTCGTTGACTCTCCATAAAATGAAAGGCGAATTCTGCGTCAACTGCCATGAAGGTGTATGGGATGAGGAGAGTTATCGGCGTTATACGGAAGCTCAGGCGGGACTATTGCGGGCGGCAAAGGGTGATTTGGGTATAGATATCAGAACGGCAAAGGCGCCGCCGTCGCCGCGGCCAGAAAAGCCGGAGACAAAGGGTGGTTGCACTCCCCACCTTCGCAACTGCCCCAAAGCCCCCTTTGCCCATCCCTACTTCTGGGCCCCCTTCATCATTGTGGGGAACTGGAAATAGATTGACGTGAAACACAGGTTGAGGAAAGGTAGTAAAATCAATCTGTTCCGGAGATCGACTTGCGCGGGGACGGCGGAAAGGCTTGCTTCGGAATTGCGTAACGGCCAAGCAGCGGAGCAGAGAGGTGGCTGGGCATGGCGGTTTGACGGGTCAAAGCGACGCGGCAAAGTGCAAATTGTGGAAGCAGCGGGTTGATAATTGATCTGGCCGGATATGTTTTATTTACCCATGCACCTCATCGGCGTGGCTAAAAATCTCGATGCCGATTTCTTCCGCGGCGGCGCGGGCCTTTTCATCCACCCACGGTGCGATAACAATCAGGCGGTGCGCTTTACGCTCGTGTTTTTCCTGGTAAAACTGAGCCTTTCGCCAAAAGCTGTATAGCTGTGCCTTGTCCATGGATGATTTGATTTCCACGAGAATGAGCCGGCCGTTGGATATGATCACGTCCATCTCGATCTGTTCCGGTCTTCCGAAGACCTTGCCGTCATAGTCGTAATCAAGGTAGCGTTCAACTTTTACCTGGAAGGAATCCTGAAGAATGGTTGCAAGGCCGCTACGAAACGATTCTTCCGTATAAAGCCCCCACCGGGCGCCCAAAGCGCCGATACTGGATTCGTGCCTGCTCTTCATGGACTTAATCTCGGCCATCTGGTCAAGAAGCAACTGATGATTTTCATGCCACTTTTTGTCCTGTTCATCCCACTTTTTAGACTGTTCTTCCCTGTCCTTTTTTAACTCTGCCAGAAGTCGCTCAATTCTATCTTCGGTCTGTTCACGTTCCGCATATTTATCCTTGGTTATCTTCAGGATCAAGTGGCGGATCGTAAGATCGCTTTCCATCAATTCAGGAAGAGAGGAAACGACGATGTCTCTGATTTCTTCTTTGGTCAACTGTGTATTCATACCGCCCTGCCTCCTTGTTATCCAACAGGTTATTATTTGTCGTTTTCTTTTACGTTATGAGTTCTTTCACATTATCAGAAAACGAAAATGCCTGCAAGTCGAGGCAAAACATGCACGGTAAATTCGTTCCATCCGAAACAGGCCGAAAACGGCGGGTTCGTTGAGTTCTTCGTTTATATAATATCAGATTGCCGCGCAAAGAACAAATTTATCGTGTAAAATAGGTTTCCAAATTTGTAAAGTACCGAGCCGGCAAATATGATGGAGCCATTTTAGGGGCGCTACGGCTGGGCGAACCCCTTCTACTGGGCCGCCTTCGTCTTCCTCGGAGAACCGTAAGCGGAACGTGCGGTTACAACAGGCTGTGCATAACAATATCCTTTCCTTTGCAAAAGAAACCGATAAAACATCCGTGTAAAGACAAATCAGGGAAGGGATTGGGGAAGTAAATGAGGCGATTCATCGAGGAAGACCTCAAGCAGTGGAAAGATAGCGGGCGGCGAAAACCGCTGATCCTGCACGGGGCTCGTCAGGTGGGGAAGACCTACTCGCTGAAAGAGTTCGGGGGCAAACACTTTGATAGCGTCGCAGTTGTGGATTCTGAAAAACATCAGACCGCAAAGGAGGGCCTTTCTCCATATCCAAACCCTCCCAGGGGAAGAAGCCCAGGTGGACTGGGCATACGCCGGCAGAATCGGCGATAGACCACTATACTGCTTCCTTATGGTTCTGTCCTTCAGCAGGATGCTATATATTAAGTTTTCCCCCTCACAGATCATCGAAAACTTCCTGGTGAGCATGGCCACAAAAAGTGATGAAGATTAAGGGTAATGACCTGTACGTGTGTTCGTCAAACTCCGGCGACTCAGGATTCGAGCGATAGAAGACAAGGACGGCAGTGGTGAGATCCCCAGAGATTTCAGTTTATGGTGCATCGCATAGCCCCATGATTACTTCCCCGGTTGTATAGGTACAATCTCACCTGTACGACGATTTCCTCGACTTCACTTTTGCTGAAAGAGACGCTGTCCAGTGGCGTAATGCAGAAGCCCCCCACAGTAGGGTACCGCTTTAAACGAGTATTCTCGGCAAGATCGACGTCGATTCTGTGTAAAAAGATAAAAATAGATTTGCCTCTGAGGATCGCTTGTGATAGCTTAACACGTGCTTTCTGAGGAAGCAGGAGTCCCTTCAACGAATCGGACAAGAAACGCGAGGGACTCCTTGCTTCTTCCCTCGCTTTCCTTGTCCATTTTAAACTTTTTTCCATCACTTTTTGTGGCCATGCTCAGGGAGGGGGATTTTCAAGTGGCCATCCGAGAAATTTTTAAACATGAAAAGCGCTAAAGAAAACAGAAATATTCTGCGGAGATTTTTTTCTCAATATGCAATTGCCTCCAAACTCAATGAACGTCGGCTGATTTTAGTCCTTTTCAGCCTCATGACGCTGGTGACATTGGCGCTGGCTATCCCCGGCTTATATTACAGCTTTAATGCTTATCGAAAGGCATCGCACATTTTTGCCATTAATGAAATTGCCACATATAGTTTAACGACTGTTAAAAATTTTGCTTTCGAACGCGGGAGAACCAATGTTGTTTTGCGTAATCCTGATCCCGTGTCCGCCAAAAACAGGGAATTCATCGACGGAAGAAGAAAGCTTGCCGATCTTGCGCTAACCAAGGTCATACAAATTTCCCAAAAAGAATTTCCTGAAGAAACAGCGAAGATAGACGCCGCCTGGGTTAAAGTGCAGGACTTGCGACGCCAGATTGATGAGGAGCTGAAGCGGCCTCTGGCGGAGCGAAAAACCGTTTCACCCCAAACCTGGCTGGCGGCGGCCAATGGACTGATAGAGGCCATCGAATTAATGCTGTTCACCTCTGCCCAAATAGAAGATGCCAATTCTAAATTCAGCCATTACGCAAACATGCGCATCCACTCACTGGAATTTCGCAACGTTGTCGGAGCGGAATCAAGCCTGTTATCTTCAACAATATCCGCGGGGAAAATCCCGGATCAGGCGGCGCTGCACGAATCAGAATTGTTGCTTGGACAGTCGCAGCAATTATGGAGTCACATTGAAATCACTGGCCGACTTCTCAACAATAAGGAAATTGATATTTCCTTCAATGCTGTCCAGGAATCATTCTTTAAAGGGCTGCGCCCCCTTGAAGATCAGTATCGGGAGGCTCTCAGAACGGGGCAAAAGCCTTCTCTGCCTCTCGATACATATCTGTCCTCTTCCGTAAAAGCGCTTGATTCTATTGTCGAAATGACTGATGCGGTTGATCGTGATGCGAATAATTACGCCAGACGACAACTCCGCAGCGCTTTGTTGCTAATGATGGCCAACCTGGCCGGTCTCGCTGCCGTGATAGTAATATTTTTTCTGATCCGCCGGACTCTTATCAGGCGTTTTGCTGTTCCGCTTCGCAATATCATCATTCGGATACGTAAACTGCGCGGAGAACATCCCAAGGAGCTGCCGCCCGGGAAAAGCGATTTGGCTAACGTCAATCAGGCTCTCGATTTGCTCGAGCACACTCTTCAGGAATTGCAAGATGCCAAATGCGAAGCCGAACATCGGGCTCTGCACGATCAATTGACCGGACTTCCCACGTATCGTCTGGCGAGCGACCGTTTGGACATGGCCATCGAGGCCGCCAAACGGAGCGGGAAAAAAGTGGCTGTGCTGTTTCTCGATTTGGATGGCTTCAAACCCGTTAATGACGTTTATGGCCATGAAGCCGGCGATCACGTTCTGCGGGAAATTTCCGAACGTATAGTAAAAACAATTCGTAAAACGGATACGGCCTCCAGAATCGGAGGCGATGAATTTCTTGTTATTCTTCCGGAACTGCCGGAAGTATCCATAGCGTTGGAGACAGCCAGGAGATTAATCGCCGCGATCTCGGCAACAATTCCCTTTGGGGAAAATCAACTGTCGGTGGGGGTCAGCATCGGAATCAGCATTTTCCCGGATCACGCCTCTGACGCGAAACAGCTTCGGGCATTTGCCGACGAAGCAATGTACAGCGTCAAAAATTCCGGAAAGAATAATTTTTGCTGTTTTTCAAACAAACAGCTAACCGAAAAGTAGTATAGCGAGGCGCCTTCACTTCAAAAGCGTGCCGTCAAGATGACCAGGGTTCTCCCTTTCTACAACGCCTGCTTTATTTCCCGGACATAACCGGAAACAACTTTCGGCAGCTCCGGATTGTTTTTATTTTCATCAATCAGTTTGACAACGGCGTTGCCGATGAGGATGTCGTCGGCAAACCGACCGATTTCATGCGCCTGTTCAGGTTTAGTGTCAATTTTCGGTTATCATTTCCACGAGCCGAATCGACCAGGCGGCGGGCGTTTCAGACATTTTGTCTCTCCGAATCTCTCCTGGCCACGGCGGCTCGCCCCTTTTCAGTTAGACGATAGCGCTGGGTCGGACTGCGGGGAGATTCCGGTTGCGTCCGCTCGATCAATCCGGCAGCGAGGGCCGGCTCCAGGTAGTTCTTGCGGAACGTGGGTCGATGGGCGAGATTCAGGCCAGCCATGAGTCCGGCTGTCCCCAGTTCCTTGTTACGAAGCGCATCGAGCAGGCGGCCCACTTGATCGCTTACATGGTCGCTTACATGGTCGCTCGTTAACGCCTCTTCAATGGCCGACCGTAGCGCCTCGAGCATGAATTCCACGAAGGGAGTGGCGTCACCCCGTTCGTCGGCCTGTGCGAGAACGCGATAATAGTCCTCTTGGCGATCCCGGACGACCGTCTCCACTGGCAAATAGGCCAACAACGGTTTCCATCGACTCAGGATCAGGGTTTGCCACAAGCGCCCCAGGCGGCCGTTGCCATCGGAGAAGGGATGGATGAACTCGAACTCGTAGTGAAAAACGCAACTCGAAACGAGTGGGTGTTCGTCCGTGCGCTCCAGCCAGGTCAGCAAATCCGCCATCAGAATCGGTACCCGCTCGGCCGGAGGGGCCATGTGCACAACACGATCTCCGTGGAAAACGCCCACTCCCCCGCTCCGAAACTCCCCCGGTCGATCCACCAATCCGGCCATCAGTACCCCGTGAGCCTCCAGCAAGTCGGTTCTGGAGGTCGGCATCCAGCGGTCGATATTCTCGTAGGCGGCAAAGGCGTTTCGGACCTCCTGAATTTCACGAGGCAGACCCAGGACACGTTTCCCATCGATAACCGCTGTCACCTGTTCCAGGGTCAACGTGTTGTTCTCGATGGCCAGTGAAGCGTGGATCGTACGGATGCGATTCCCTCGCCGCAGCCGCGGCGAAAGCGACGTATCGGCTGCCACGGAATAGCGGCCGATCCATTCGCCGATCTCGCCCACAAGTCTAAGAATCGAGGGAGTCAATTCATAAGGGGGCCGATAACGGTCAGCGATCATTACTTATTCTTTCCTCTTCCGCCTAACGAATATACAATCTTTTTGCCTCTCACGTTAATTCTCCATTCTTTATAGGCATTGTAAGTTCTAAATTTCAGATGAACCTCAGTTTACCGCCAACGCTCGGCATAAGGCGCGACGCGGTTTTATCGCGCAGCGACCGATGGCCCGTGGGGGTTATACATCAGTTTATCCATCTGGCAAGGTCAGCAAGTTCAGCGATTAGCAGGCTGAATCCCATAACCCATCAGTGGATAAGTGCGCCTCATCGACAACCTCCCACATCCAAAGGGGGCATCTACAGCCGACGAAGGGGGGGCCATCTCACCGATATTAACCCTATCGGTTTGGGGGAACGGATGTCTCCCCCGCGACATGGCGCCTGCTTCAAGGCAGATCAAACACAAACGCCCCACTTCTCAAGTGCCCGAACCATTGCGGGTAATCGGCGGGGCGTAAAAGGTAGAAGATGTACTGTTGTTGAATGGCAGCCCGGAACAGCTCGGGGAAATCCGCCGGGTTCGCCACCCGGAGGCGCTGGTTCAGGGCCGTGAAATGATCCCGGGCATACTGTTCCTTGGCCCGGATTTCATCGCTCTGGTCATCATCGCTCTTGATTTCAACCACCAGAATCAGTTCCTCAAACCCCTGTTCTTCCAGATGCCTCAGCCGTTTCACCGCCGGCGCGTCGTTGGGAATCCGCAGCAGGCAGTCACGGATTTTTATCCGAATAAAGAAATCCGGATTGAAAGACCTCCGGACGCGGTCCCTGCCGCCCTTCCAGTATTCGTAATCAATGCTGTAGAAATCCCGGTCCGGCGATTTGATCCACGCGTTGACATACTTCGCGTCCTCGATCAGCCGGAAGACGAATTGCCGCTCAGGCTGGTGGTTGAGGATGACCAGGTCCTGGGGCGTGCGAAAAAGAGAGGGATTGGCCGCGTAAAGATGCTTGAAGGCCACTACTTGCCGAATATATTCCGCGTTGAAGCCACCAGCAGTGAGCCAGGCTTCCTCCAGCGGCAGTTGCTTTTTGCTCCCTGTCAGCTCCTTGAGGATAAACAGATTCTGTTCATTCAGCTCATTTTCATAATCCTCGGACAGAAAGACGGATGTGTCGTGATCGAGGCTGCCCGCACGCACGCTGGATTGCTGCATATCCGTCGTGTTGATGCCTTCGATTTCGCCTTCGATGCGTTCCCGGATGACCTTTTTCTTCCCCTTGGGCAGGAATTGATTGAAATAAAGGTCGATCTGTTGACGGTTCTCAAGGGATAGACGATCCCCTTTTATCCCCGCCCTAGCCATGGCCGAGGTTATGATGCTTTCAATCTCAGCACGACCCGGAACCTGGTCCAACACAATGCCGTCGCCGAAGTCGAAGCGGCTGCTCTCGAAGACGGTATTCTTGAAGCGGCGCTCCACATCGAGCACGATCTGGTCCACCGTGAAGAAATCCTTGGACAGCTTGAAACGCTTTGTCCCCTTCAGGTAGGTCACCCGCACGTTCAGCCGCTCGCCGGATGGCGTGAGAATCAACTCCCGGCGAATCCCATTCCTCTGCGTTTCTTCGGGACTCCTTTCTACTACCCGCATGGCCGGGAGATACTTCAGGTTGAAGAGGGAAAAATGATGGCCACAGCGCTTTTGGTTTGGATCGGTCAGCACATGAGAAGAGAGGCGCATCTCGCACTCCGTCACCTCATCGAGAAGTTCCGTGATGTGCTTGGCAAACCGGTCATGGTTGGTGACGGTTACGACAGGGTAGTTCTGTTGCAGCTCGCCAAGGTTCACCTTGCGGGGCAGTCGCAAGCCGCGTCCGAGCACCTGGGAGATCAGGAGTTTTGAATTGAAGACTCGTTCCTCGGCCGGGACGATTTGAAAGACATTATCCACATCCCAGCCTTCGGACAGCTTGTTCACGGCAAAGATGAACTCCACCTTGCCACCCACTTTTTCCGGATCGACCTGTTCCACCTGCTCCAGCTTTTGCTTGTACTCCGCCTCCCCCAGCTTGCTGATCACGCAAATCACCTTTTCCCGCGCTACCTGCTCCAGCGCGGATCGGGGCAGATCGCCGCAGGCCGGGTCTTTCTTTTTCAGGACACCGGCCAGGACTTTGACAAATTCATCAGTATTGCGTTGTGCGGCGGCCTGGGTGGGATTGATGAAGATAGTGATCGGCTTCACCTTGGGTTTGCCGTCCTTGCCTGGATAACTGTACTTCTTCTTGTTGTCGGCGTGGGTGTCGATGATCTGTTCGAACCGCTGCGTCCGGGTCAGTTCGCTGTCGCCCTCATCCGTTTCCGTCTTGATGATGGGGTTGATCCGCTTGATGATCTTTTCGTCGATGGCATCCTTGATCGAGTAGTTGCAGATCACATCGGGGAAATACTCGTTGGCGTTGTATGGCGTGCCGGTAAATCCAATGTGGCGTTTGATCAGCGGCTCTTCCCGTATGTATTTCATCCACAGGCGCTCCTCCAGCACATCGCCCCGGCCTTCGCGCCCGGCCGTGAAGTCATACCCCACAGCCTCTCCGGAGAAGGTCAGATGGGAATAAGCGTGATGGACCTCGTCGCTCAGCACCAGTACCTCGCCGCTGTGACTGAAAAGCGTATCGCCGATGGAATTGCGATCCTTCGTATAAATGGCGTTGATGTTCTCGATGACGATGGAATCATCCTCGATGACGTCATTGCATTTCAGCAACTTGATCACCTTGTGGCGGTACTGTTCAGGTAGGTACGGCTTTAGTTCGGCGCTTTTCTCTCCATAGAGATATTCGTTGAATTTTTCCCGGAGACCCGATTCGATCACCGTCGATGAGGGACCGACAACCATGACCCGGCGAACCTTGCCGAGAAGGATCGAAAGATAGGCAACAGCAAACATCACGTAGGATTTGCCCGTTCCCGTGGCCAGGTGGCAGACGCCGGAGAGGCGGTCGGGCAGCGGCAGCAGGCGCAGGAAATGCTCTTCGCTGTGGAAACGCTGCTGAATGGCGGATTTTTTCCGGTAGTTTTCGCGTGCCAGGTCGGTAATGCTTTTGTACGTTCCGCCCCAGAGGTAGATGAGTATACGCTTTATAGCGTCATACTGGTATTCCCTGTCGCCGGTGAGCGCCCGCACGTACTCCTCGACCTCCGAGAAATCGAAGCGCGTCACGTCGCACTTGCGCATGTTGATGTCGAGGGTGTGTTCGGAGAGGGAAAGCTTGTTGGGCATCGGTTTTATCCTGTCCTATCGTATTTTCATTACGCTGCTTTCGTTGCCGTGCTTGTCGATGGCGATGACGGCCGATCTGCTCGTGAGCCCAGTCACAGCCGCCTCGTTGGCCTTGATATCTTTCTGATAGATGACCGTATCCACAGTAAAGCCCTTATCCTCATCGTAGTCCGAATCGACGAGCAGCATGGCCAGGCCTTCGAGCCCTTCGTAGCGCTTTTCGTTGCGGTCGAGGATGCTTGTCGTAAACCGATTGATCTTCAAGCCCTTGGCTGTCTTTTTGATCTCCACCTCCACCGTCTCGTTGAAATAGAATCCGACGGAGGAAATCAGTTTATTGATATTGTCGGGCGAACTGGGCTGTTCCTCGATAGAGAAGTTGCGGGCAACCTCCTCCAGCACTTTGTAAGGGAAGGTCAGTGGTTTGAATGTGACGCGGTCGCCTCGTGAATTCTTCATCTTCGTTTCACCCACGCGGACGCACGTTTCCGGGGCGATGATATAGTAGTCGCCCTTGAGCTTGCCGCCGCTCTGGGCAAGGATGCCCCGCAGGTATTCCTCATCCACACGCACGTTGCGGAGGAATTCGTCGTCCCAAACAGGATAGACTTCCACCGGGTTCCCCTCTTTAAGGACGCAGACGTTGTTGATGCGGTATTTTGCCGCCAGTTTGTCGTCACGCTCGGCCAAGCCGAAGATGCCCATGACAAAACTGATGTAGGCGTCGCGGTTCTTCCGCAGGTTCATGATCTTCTGGAAGTCGAAGGCGCCCACGGAAACGACGCAGAATGGCTTAGGGGCCTCGCCGTATTTCTCTTTTTTCTTCTTTCCCTGATTGCCCAGCTTCTGTGATTCCGCGATCTGGCACATGCGCTTTTGCATGGTGTAGATGGCATGCTTGCCGAAGTCGCAGACAATCCAGCGGCGGCCGAGCTTTTCAGCGACGGCGGCAGTGGTACCGGAACCGGCAAAAACGTCCATGACCAGGTCGCCGGGGTTGCTGCTGGCAAGGATGATGCGTTCGAGAAGGGCTTCGGGTTTTTGGGTTGGAAATCCTGTATCCTCCGCGGCTTGCGAATTAACAGGAGGAATATCGTCCCATAAAGACTGGATTGGGACACCTTTTTGATCTTCAAGAAAACGCTTCAGTCTTGGTATCCCGTCTTCTTTAGGCCAATAAAGCAGCTTCTTAGCGTCAAGCTCATCTAGCCTATGTTTAGGATAGCGCCACGGTTTTCTTATTCCTCTCCATTCGTAAACTGGGTTGATACCCGCATGTCCCAACAGGCTAGTTGGCTGGAACCTCTGGCCGGTTGTTTCATCGATATATGAGTAGTACTTCTCAATATACGCCGTTCTGTATTCCCCATATTGCTGATTCCATGCATATTGACTGGACTGTGAATAAAAGAAAATATAGTCCGTCAGTTCTGGATATCGTCTGTATGCGTTGCCTCGTGGTGTGCTGCGCTTCCAGGTAATATGGTTATGGAAAAGGCCGCTTTTAAAAACCTCATCCATAATTAGCTTAATACTATGTCCCATGTGCCAGTCGCAGTGCAGATAAATACTGCCGTCATCCGCCAATAATTCACGAAGGTAAATCAGGCGTTCACGCAATCCCTCAATAAATTCTCCTCTGTCCACTCGATCCGCATAACTGTCTTCACCCACGTTCCCTTCAAAATCACCCTTCGTAGCAAACGGCGGATCGATATAGATCAGCTTCACCTTGCCTTTGACCTTGTCCCTGATAATCGGGTCCTGGTTCAAATAGCAGGTCTTGAGGAATTGGAGGTTGTCGCCCTGGACGATGAGGTTCCGCCAGTTGCTTTCCGGCTGCCCTTTACTTTCTCTGAAAAGATCCAGTTGGTTCGTCCCCTTGCTGATCTTGCCGCCTTCGAAGTATCGCTCCAGTTGCAGGGGAGATCCGCCGCCAAAGGCCGAGGCTTCGTTGAGAATGGCCGCCTCGGACCGCTTCCCCGCATATTCAATGGTGGGAAGCTTCGCATCCTTCAAGGTCTTGAAATCAAAGGTTGCATAAAGGCTCGGGAAAAGCTTCTTCGCGAGTTCCGGCGGGGGTTCCGTCCCGTCATTCAGACATTTCTGTAAGACCAGAAGATCCTCTTCGGACAGGTCAAGCCTGTTCATCATCACACCTCTTTACGTGTATAGACTCGTCATATCTCTGTAAAACATCTTTCCAGCAACGCGTTCAGCACGTCGGTGCGCGTCGGTAGTTCTGGCGTGGGAATCAGGGAATACTTGTTTATCCGCAAAAATGAATACCCGTAGCTCTCCAGCTCCAACTGCCGCTCTTTATCGTATTCAAGGTATTCCTGATCGAAATTGTGGCGCGTCACGATCTCCGGGTCCCGGGTGTGGAACTCCACGCCGTCGTATTCCAGGACAAGCGACTTCTCCTTGCCGCCCCGCGATTTGGTCAGGAGAAAATCGACCCGGTATTTCGGGATGTAACGATGGTATTCCTCCCGGATATACTTGCCGATTTCAAACTGGGCGATGAGGCGCAGGGAATCCCGATGGGTCTGAAAGAACTTCGTCTGCAGAAGAAGGCGGTAGAGTTCCTTTTCGGCGGGCGAACCGAAGACGCTTTCATCGGTCACGTATTGGTCGTGAGCCGTGTTTAGCATCTTCTCGTAATGGAGCAAGGCGTCCCCCAGGCGGGTGTCGGCGTAGCCGGTCAGCGGCATGCTGTGGACGAAGACCATGACATCCTTGGCCCGGCTGAATCCCACGTTTAACCGCTGCATCTTGAGCCTGCGGATGTTATCGGCCGCGCCCCCGATGATGGGATAGATGTCCCGGAGGCTGCCATTATTGAGTTCTTTATCCTCGACGAATGAGTAGTAGATCATGTCCCGTTCTTCCCCCTGCACGTCGCCCACGAACCAGACGGTGAAGCGGTGGTTGCGCACGAGGTCGGGATGGATTCTCATTTCCTTCCGGAAGATCTCTTCCATGCGGTCTTTCTGATCCTGGAAAGAGCAGATCACCCCGATGGTCCCCCGGTAGCCCTGAGCGATGACACTCTCTATGTCGCTTTTGATGGCCTCGATTTCGTCCAGGTTGACCCTGCGGCCCGAGTTGCCTTTGGTTTCCACCTTGAGGAAGCGCAGCACTTCCCGGATGGGCTTGGTTCGGATCCGGTTGGGCACGAGTTCGATCTGGCTTTCCTTATAGAAGTATTCATTCGAGAAACTAATGATCTCCGGAAAGCTGCGGAAATGGACGTTGAGGGACTCGGAATAGTTCGTTAGCGCCCTGGCAAAGGCAAGCGTCGAGGTCCGGATGCTGAAGGTCTTGAGCCATTCCCGGGTACCGGGCGTGATGGGAATGAAGCGGGAGGCCTCCTGCTCGTCCTCTGTCAGTTCCCGGGACGCTTCCTGCGCAAGCCGTTCTTTTTCTTCATCGGATATGGCCTGATTCCGGTCGATGGCGTAGTCGCGGAGGATGTTTTTGAAATAATGCGCCGCATAACGCTCCGACACATTGACGGCGCTCACCGCGCCATATTGCAGCTCGTCGCCGAAAACAACGGTCTGCCTAGCCCGCAGCATGAGCGAGATGGACTCGGCAATCGAAACCTGGGAGGCTTCATCGATGATCAACAGATCGATGATATCCGCCTCCATGGGAAAATACTGGGCAATGAGACCGGGCTCCGAGATGATGCAGGAAAGATGCGAGGTCAAAACCTGGGCCTGCTCCTGTGAGATGCGGCGCCCGGCGGTTATGGCGGTCAGGATTTGCTGGACATGACCGGCGTGATTCACGAGACCGCCGAAGCGGAGGTCGGCCGTATTTTCGATCAGTTTTTGTGTTTTGTTGAAATAATCGGCAAGCAACCCGTGGTTCGGCGGAGCGACGAGCGGTGTCGAGGAAAGTTCCGTATGGAGCGAGAGATATCTGAAGAAGTGCTCGGAACGATCAGCCGGAATCAACAGCCGCCCCAGCGTCGCAACGTTGTTTGCGTCGATAGCCAATGCCTCCAGGACAGGCGCGTAATGGTGAAACAAGAGGGTGAGCGCCGCGACATCGTCCTGCTCTGTCTTGTCCAGGATCGCCCGGGCCTTTTTCAGGATTTCATAGAGCCCGGCAAGGTCGTGCGTCTCCCCATTGACGAGATCGGCAAAGAACTCCAGGTCTTCGCGGAGTTCGCGAAACTCCCTCAGCAGTTTGAGCTGGGCGATGGCCTTCTGGATTTGACCGAGACTCGCCTGGGCAAAGGGCATACCGAGGAGATCGGCGATGGCATCGGCGCCGGGTTTGAATTCGAGACTCCCCAGGCGGGCGAGGCATTGCGAAAGAGATTCGGGAGGGCAGCGTCGAAAGCCGGAAAGGATGTAGTCCCTCGGGAGGCCCGGACAGGCCGCCCGCGCCGACTCAACGTAATCGACGGTTGCCTGGAGTTTCCCCAGGAATGACTCTGCACCCTCACGATCGATTTGAAGAAGCGCTTCGGGGTGACGATGCTCAATATTTTGCCGCACCGTCTTGATGTCCTTGCCCTTCAGCAGACGGCCCATCCCCAGAAGTTTTGCCGATAGTTCCACCAGCAGCGTCAGGTCTGATTTCAACGCCAGAATGTCCTGATATGTAAGCGCTCCGAAGTCATGGGGCGGATCGAGGCGAACATCGTCGAGGGCGATGCCACCAATGGGCGCATCCTCTTCCAGACATGCCGCCAATTTGCGGACGACTGCCTCGAGATCAGCGAGGCAGTTGGGAACGGAGGATGCACCAGCGACTGTCGCAGCGGTCATGGAGGCGCTAAGTTCGTTTAATCGATTGCATTTTTCCAGGACCTCCGGCAGCTCTCCCTGCCTGGCGAATAGGGTCGAAAAGGCGTCCAGGGAAACCGACAAGGGATTATCATGAAACTCTTGCGCAAGCTGCCGGATACGGTCAACGGGCATCGCCGTTCCGGCAGGCAGACGGATGGGCTCGACAGTATGGCCGCCAAACAGGGCTTCTTCTTCCCGCGCCAGGGCGAGAACCTTCCGCGCCGTGTCTTTATACTCGCTTGTGTGCTCCCAAAATTCTCTATTGGCCTGATCTATTTGACCGAGGAGGCTCCTCCTATCCTCTGCAACCGCCTCCCGGTTCATGTCGTGGGCGCGATTCCTCGCTCCATTGATGACCTGAGTGGAAAGCGTGTTATCCATGCTGTTGAGCGTTGCTGGGCCTCCCGGTTTTTCGAGACGGAGGACGGCGGGCTTGGAACGGGGATGAAGCTCCTTGAATCGTTCCGTGAGCATGGCATCGATGACATCCAAGGCCTGTTTTTTGTGGGACGAAATGACGACGGACTTGTTCATTTGATTGGCAAGATAGACGATCGCCGCAATGGTGTAGGATTTGCCGGTGCCAGGCGGCCCGTCAACCACGATAATCTGGTTCTTCGGATTCTGAACCGCCATCAGGATCTTTTTCTGCGGCTCGTTGAGGTTCATCGGAACGGATAAAACCGCTGATGTCAGTCGTTCCGCGGATTTTCGGGGGAATGCTTCCGTGTAGGCCCTCCGGACCTCGTCGTCCGTGCTTTCGACGGTGCCCTCCACATAGCGCTTCACAAGGTCTATGAACTTTTGGCCCGCACCGTCATCGAGGCCAGTGATCAACTCCGAATAATCGAGAATTCGCCTGTCTTCATCCTTAACCGCCTGCAGGCCCAGACGATAAGACACCTGGGGCAAATTTTCACGAATGAGGGGCTGGAAGGGGGACGTGAATATGAAACCTTCCGTCACGTTAAACTTGGCCTGGAGGAATTTCTCGATCGCCAAAAGCTCGCTGGCCGCCGCCTCCAGCTTCGCGGCTCGCGGGGTTGTGAGAATCGTGTCGAATTCAAAGCTGTTGATGGCCGGGGTGTTCAGCATGACCGCATCGCGCGGGGATTCCACAACGATGCCCTGATCGCCGTCCTGGATATGCGCCTCCACGGTAAAAAGCGGATACTTCCCGCCGTTTCCGGAAATCTCGTGGAAAAAGACATAGAGCGATTGCGAGGTCACGAACTGGAGATACCGACGGAGCAGGGCATGAAGATCGAAGATGACGAGATTGAAGGACTGATTCTCGACAAATGCCGTGACGGCCTCAATAAAATCGACCGGGGAGACCGCGGCGGATGCCAACTTTTGCAACTCGTCAAAGAGGCGCTGCACCTCGCGCTGCGGATTGAACGAGGAAACCGGCACATGCATGATGGCGTATTCGTTTTTGAGGGCTCCGATCATCTGATCCTGGAGGCTGGTGAGCGACTCCAGCGCCTTCTTGCGAAAGACCAGATTGTACTCGCGGCGCCCTTCCGTAAACGCCCTGCTTTCGACCTCGGTGGGGTCCTTATCCGGGTCGGCTTCCCGGATCCGCGTGCGACATTGTTCAATGCATGACTCCAAAAAGTCGATATTCAACTCTTCGGCAAGTCGCGAAAGCAGCGCCTGCTTGAAATCGTCGGAATCCAAGCGGACGATGTATTCGCCCATGCGGATTTCAAAGCGAAAAGGCGCCCCCTGCGCAATGGAGGTCAGGAGTTTCTTCTGAAAGACCGGGAAAACGGAAAAGTCGAGCGTTAAGGCATCGTTGGACCATTCATAGGATAGCCTGCCGCCGAAGCGAAACCGTGTTTCGGTGAAGGCGGCAAAATAATTGAGAATGCTTTTGGCAAAATTCTTCATGGCATCAGTATCTTTTCCCTTTGATCGCCCTCATCCCCTTACCCTCATTTGCTTGAAATCACAAAGGCAAATATAGCCTTCCCCCCCAAAGAAAAAACCACCGTCGGAATTGACAGGGAGGCCGCCATCCTAGAACTCCGTGATCGGTTGCCCATTTTCCACCCGGAGCCAATATTCTCCGCAATGTGAAAGCGCCCAACCCTCTCCCGGCTTTGACCCGGATCCATTTAGCGCCAGGATCCATTCAGTGCCAGGTGGAAAACCTTAATATCCCCCGAAAACATCGATTCGGCAGCCCCCTTGTAGCTCTCCTTATACTTCCTTGAACGGGCACGGACAATCGCCCCTGCCCCGAGAGAAAGTTGTCGTCGTTGAGCGGACCGGAGGGGGGGAGGGGAGGGGGGGCCCAGCCCTCGTCGCGGCGAACCTATGCCGGCGCGCCGGCATAGGTAAAGTACCTGTAATTATAAGTGGAATCGACGACGGTCAAAAAGTTTTGCCTCCGAAAATCACCCCCTATTTTCCCCCGCGGCGCCGGCCGAAATGCCCCCACAATCACCCTTTCGCTTATTTGTTGCAAGATAAAACCTGGCGCAATCGGTGCAGGGCAAGGAACTTCTTCTCGTCCGCGCTCATATCGGCACTCCCTCCCGCTGGATGGCCTTGTATATCGACGCTTCCGACATGGGACCTTCTTCGATTTCATCTTTTCCAAATATCACGGCAGATATGAACACGTCATAGTCGAGGTTGATGCGGTAGATGATGTCGTCGATATCCGCGACGATGGCCTGATCATTTACCTGCTTGGGCGCCGAATCGCTCCCATCTGTTGTTGCCTAAAAATCCGAACGGACTCAGAACAGGTACGAGCCAAAGCAGATTCAGCCAGTTGAACCCGAGAGCCTCCAGTCCGCCGAACGACCATACTGCCCACGCGATGGCGATGAAAAATAGGCAATAAGGTGGGAGCATGAGCTTCCAATAGGGCGTTGAAGGATGCCGCCATGGCGCATAGTACAGCGCTAAGGCAACATGAACCGCGTACAATACTACACCAACAATACCCTGTCCAAACTCATGCCGATAAAAGAAGAGGCCAGCCAGGATAGGAATCCAAATGAAGCCCCCGACCCACCCGGCAATCCATCCTGCCTTTTCTCCTGTTCTCTTTTTCATTACGAACCGCCAATACCCATTGAAGTGTGCGCTTACCGAATAGGTCCTTCCATTTTCGCTAAACCATCAATAACCTCCTTCCAGCTGAACGGAAAATCGTATCCATTCTATGCCTGGGCAGCCGTCCGCCTTTGCCTGAAGCCTAAATTTCTTAATGGTCAGCGACCCCCGGCCGAAACGCCGAATCTCTTCGACTTCCTCAGGCGTTACCGCGCGTCCTGCATTAGGCCCGGCGAACCGTGCCCCCACCTCAGGGGAAAAAATAAATTCCCTCGGGTTGGCAGGACCCGCATCAGCGTCATACTCCCGCGTGGCACACCCGGAAGGATCTTCGAGAAGATGCCATCCTTTTATGTATCTTGGATTGGGGACAAAGTGAAGCGGCGGGGTCAGACGCGCCAGATTTTCGTCTCGGCCAACCTCCTTTACCAAAATCTCCCATCCATCTGGCTGCATGGGTTCGAGGATGAGATAGAAATTGTCCCCGAACGGGCGGCAAATACGTTTGCCCTGGAAGACCTGTCCTGTAAATGTTTCATGAAAGCGTGGATAGCGCAACTTGCGTTTGAATTCCTCCAGGGGCATCCGTTTCACCTGGGCTCGTGTTCCATCGATGCTGCCGATGACCTCGCCATTTTCCACCCGGAGCCAATACTCTCCGCAATGTGAAAGCGCCCAACCCTCTCCCGGCTTTGACCCGGATCCATTGAGCGCCAGGATCCATTCACTGCCAGGTGGAAAACCTTCCAGTGTCGGACGACAGTGCATCCCGTCGCCCATCTGAACGACCATTCCGGAATCGAGCCCACCCCCTTTTAGATCCTCCAAGACGTAAACACCCATGGCTGGCGATTTTCCAGTGTAATGGCGGGTAATCTTCCCTTGAACAATCAGCACTGCATCCTTTGCTGCGACAAGAAACGGGCCTCGCCACGCGCAGGAACAGGCACCGGCAGAAAAAGAGAATATAATAAAGCCTATGCCAATCAACACGAACTCTAATGCCAATTTTTTCATCTCAGGGCCTCCCTTGACCTTCCAGATAGACAAATGGTTGTCTCTCCAGATCATCGGCTATGCAATGAATCAATGGGTTGGGCGACGATCTGGCCTTGTGCATTGCCTCCCGATACCGTCCTGCAAGGATCGGCCATAGATCTTTCTCGTGCCTGGCCCGTGCAGCCTCGTATCCCACTCTGAGCCGATGCGCTTTGAAGAGGTGGAGAAACGGGGCGATAGGCGTCCCGGGATGTTTGCTCAACCAATCGTCTGCAAAGTTTGCCTCCTGCACGGGCCCCTCACTCATACCCTCCCACTCACTTACAAGCGGTACTGAATACGCAAAAGCCTCCGCCTCAGTGCGCACCTCTCGTCCGAGTATGGCGACCATTTGTTCTCCCAGAACCCTCCTCCTGACAAGCGCTGCCTTTTCGGACGTGGAAGGCGGTTCAAATACCCAGAGGGAGGAATCCGGCGCAATGGCCGCGAGATAATTCTTGAGGCAAGGCCGACCCTCCTTCGGGTAGCGGGCCGGGTCCAATTCCTTTATCGACCGCAGACCAATGAAAATGATATCTGAGAGCGTAGGTGTCTGCAGCGGTGTTTCCGCGCAGCAGAGGCACCAGCCGCTGCCCAAAACAGTCACGCAAACCGCGACGCATAGATAAAAAATACGATACATCACCTTTACTGTATAATTCTATGCACAGTCTTGCATCGCCCAACGGCGAAATCAGCGGCGCGGTTTACCGCGCCCGCTGGATTTGCCTTGTTGGGCCTTGTATTCAGCCTGTTCTTCAAGGAGTGTCATTTGTCTTGGGCGTTCGGAAGCGACCGCTAAGTCATCACGGGATATTCCGACTCCACTGGTCTTCCCCAATGTACATACCACGTTATCAAGAGTCACAGCCTCTGTCCCGTCATTGAGTTTGCGAAGAGTCTGACGTACTGATTCCAACGGCCAGCCCTCCATGAAGCGAAAGATAGAAGCGACTAGATAGTCTCTGTCGCGTTCAAAAGTCAGCCACCTACGCCCAAGGGCTTCGGCGGCAAAACCAGTAGTGTTAGAGCCACCGAAGATATCCAAGACTATGTCATTGTCATCGGTCAGCATTTTTATAAAGAAGGCAGGAACTTCCGCCGGAAATCGCGCCGGATGACGTTGAAGCCCAAGTTCCTTACAGAGCCAGAGATAACTGGAGTTGCTGTCCGTGTTGGGAATTGTCAGCATATTCGACGGTATGGCGCCGCCATTGTCTTTGCCGAAACCTGCGCTGATGTCGTGTCCGGACGGCCGCTTCTTTGGCTTGTAGAAGCTCTCTGGATCCTTAATCAGCTTCTTCATCCGCTCGGAGTAAGGTGTCAGTACATTTCTGACATCCGCCTTCGGGCAGTCTGTCTTACCGAACCACCAGATTGTGTTGACAGAGTCCTTTGCCCGAATCTTGCGCTTGTTCACCCACTCAATGGGTGATGGCAATTTAGCAGGATTGAACCAATAGAAATCTTCAGCCAAATGAAATCCTATGTCGTCGCAGAGCGCCAGGAGAACTCTAAAGTTGTAGAGAGATCGTGACGGAACTCCTGCCCGATAAGCACCGCCAAGATCAAGAACGAAGCTTCCGGTCTTCTTTAGAACTCTAAACACTTCTCTGCCAAAGGGTAGAATCCATGCTACGTATTCTGTTTCCTCAACATTACCGTATGACTTCTGGCGCCTCAGCGCAAATGGTGGGGAGGTCATTACAAGATCAATACTGTCGTCGTCAAGCTCGCCTAGAAGTTCTAGTGCATCACCAACAACAGCATGTCCGTATTGTGTTACGTATAGCGGTGCGGTTCGCATTCCTATACCTCGGTCAACCCATCAACCCAGCTCTCCAGAAGCTGCCAAAGAACGCTGGCGGCAAAGTAGACTTCCGGATCAGTCTTGCAGATAGCATCCACGTCACTCTTGGAAAAGCGGCTCTTGCCGTACCCTACGATGTAGCCGATCCATCGTCTGAGGTCATCATCCGCATCAGTGACCAGGGAGCCGGGATCAAAGCCGCCTGACCGCGCAAGAACCCATGACAGGCCGTCCCTCTGGTCTGGCGCACAGGTCCTGAGCAAGTCAACAACATGGTCAACCTGTGGCCCCGTAATCTTGAGCAGCGCTCTAGCCGCCTCTGTCTTCACGTCCAGTGCAGTTGAGTTGAATGTGTCGGCGAGAGCACGTGCCGCAGTGCGGGTGGCGAACTGTCCCAGTGCCCAAGCTGCTCCCGCCCTGAGTTCATCGTTGCGTCTCGCATCTCGCAAGACCTCAATGAGCAGGTTCTCGCTTCTGGGATTCGGAATTTCCGAGACTACAATCACAGTTTCTAACTGAGTCTCAAGAGGGAAATCCACGACTGCACTCCGCAGTTTGTTTTCTATGAATGCCCATCCTTCGGGACAGTCATATGCCGCGAGTGCTGCGGCTGCTTCTAACTGCACGTATATGTCTTCTTCTGCGTGGTTCATCCTGTCCTCGAGCGCCGAACGTGCGGTCGTGTACCCTCGATAGCGCAACGCCTTCGCGGCAGCGTAGCGCTCGCTTAGCCCAAGTTCATGATTTTTCCCCTCAAAAAGTGGTAATTTGGCAGTTTTTGAAAATATGAAGTTAGTTATATCAATAGGTTACGATATCTCAGAGGCCAAAAAGCCGTTTGTAGTACCAAAATATTTA